>DAHVTI010000109.1 GCA_027324255.1 Bryobacterales bacterium
GGGCCGGCGGCGGCGATGGCAAGGCGGTCGAGGAAGGTGAGGATAGAAAGCAACACCAGCAGGGCGAGGACGATGTGCCGGGTCTTCATGCGATGGGTCTGCCGGCGGGCGAGTTCACGCGGCGGGGGCGCCGGTGAGGGAGTCGCGGATCTGGAGCACGGCGAGTTCCGGGCTGGTGAGGACGGGGACAGGCGGCTGGCCGGCCGGGAGGCTGGCGAGAACGCGGGCCATGGACGCCTGGGCGAGGACGAAGACGTCGACCGAGGAGGCGAGGCGGATGAGCTCGGCCGACACCATGCGGTCGTGCTTCCCGGTGTTGCCGGCGAGCATGGCTTCGAAGGCGCCGTCGCAGCAGGAGGAGGTGACTTCGCATTTTATGCCGAGGGCGGAGGCGGTGTCGCGGAGGATCTGGACGGTGGGATCGAGAGTGGTGTTGAGAGTGGCGAGGACGCCGATGCGGGGGCCGGTGGCGACGGCTTTGGCGGCCATGGCTTCGTCGACTCGGAAGATGGGCCCGTCGTAGAGCTGGCGGGCGACGGCCACGCCCGGGCCGATGGAAGAGCAGGTGACGAAGACGGCGGTGGCGCCGGCATCGAAGGCGGAGCCGACCTGGGCGGCGAGGCGGCGCACGGTGGTTTTCCGCAGCGCGCCCGCGGCGATGGTGTTCTTGATGAGGCTCTCATCCACCATGTGGAAGACGCGGATGCCGGGGAGGTGCTGACGGCAAAGGCCGTCGAACAGCGGCACGAGAACCGGGCTGGTGTGAATCAGAGCCAGAGTGTGGTCCATAGGCCTCCTCGTTCATCATGAAGCGTTACGGCGGGAGGGCGCAACGCAGAAGTCCGGCGGCGGCGGAATTTCGCATGGCGGAATGCCGGGCTGGCGGCGGAGTGGCCGATCAGCGGGCGCGGAAAGGGACGGAGCCCGGGGCGGGGAACTTCGCGGCGGCATCGTCGAGCACCAGCACCCAGTCGTTGCCGGGGGCGGGTGTACCGGGCGGGGTGAACTGTTTCGTCCCCGTGTTGGGCAGCAGGCCCATGGGCTGGGCCTTGCCGTTCACCGGGCCGTACCACCAGGCGCGAAGCTGCCTGCCGCTAATGGCGCCGAGGCGCAGCGCGAAGGGCTTGCCGGTGTAGGTGTAGACGAACAGGTAGCTGCTGCCGCGGGTGGCCGTGACGCGGCCGTACTTCGGGCCGCTGCCGTTGACGACGAGGGCGTCGTCGTTGACGCGATCGAAGAAGGGGCGGGAGAGGATGAGGCTCTTGAGGTGCCGGAGCTGGCCGGCGCCGGGGTTGTCGATGGCGTCGTACCAGTAGTCGACGCCGCCGTAGGAGGATTCGCGGCCGCCGGGCTTGCGCATCTGCATGACGGCGTTGTTGCCGTAGGTGTGGCCGAAGGCGCCGGCGAAGACGGACCAGTAGGCGTAACGGCGAGCGTCACAGTCCTTCCACTTGGGCTGCTTGGGATCGTGCAGGCCCTGCGGGATGCCTTCGTAGGAAGGCTCGCCGTCGACGGTGGGCTTGGGCGGCTGCTTGGCGTAGTCCTCGAAGACGTAGCGCCAGTTGTCCTCGCCCTTGGCGGCAGGCGATTCGTTGTCCTGATCGTAGCGCTTGTGGCCGGACTGGAACATGTTGAAGTCGAGCCAGGGCTCGGAGTGGAACCAGGTGGAAGACTGGGTGCGGCCGAAGGGGTGGAAGGTGACGAGGTGGTTCGGGTCGGCCTCCTTGATGGTGCGGCCGAGGATTTGCCAGGTGGCGGTCTGGACGCTGCCCTGGAGGTCGCCGCCGTTCATCCAGAAGACGTTGGGCCGGTTGCGGTAGCGTTCGGCGAGGAAGCGGGCGTAGGCTGCGGCGTTCTGCTCATTCACCTGGCCGCGTTTGACGACGGCGCCCCAGGAGGGGACCATGGCAACGTAGATACCCTTGGAGGCGGCGAGGTCGAGGACCCAATCGATGTGGTCCCAGTAGTCGTACTCACCGGGGACGGTGAGGCTGTTGCCGGGCGTGACGGCGGGGCGGGCGGGATCGCCGGCGGTGAGGGCGGAGGCGCCGTAGAAGTTGCGGTCGGCGCCGGAGTGGAGGACCATGGCCTGGATCACGTTGAAGCCCTTGCCACGGCGGTTCTCGAGATAGCGTTCGGTTTCCGCGCGGTCGAGTTTCTGGAACATGAGCCAGCCGGTGTCGGCGAACCAGAAGAAAGGCGTGCCGTCCTGGTACTGAAGGAAGCGGTGGTTGGGGGAGACGACGATGAGGCCGGTGCGGGCAGGCGGAGGGCTGGCCGGGGCGGCAGCGACGGGCGCCGCGAGGAGAAGCGAGAGGGTGAGGCAGAGAGAAGAGTGCATGGCGTTCAGGCGTTGATCGTCCGACAAGAGCATAATGCAGGCGTCACATTGGGGGCTTGGTCAGCCGGCGTGATGGTAGGTCTCCCAGCCGAGATAGGTTTCGAAGGCTTCGGCGAGAACGGCGGAGGTGTGGGAGACGCTCATGGCGGCGTGGTGCTCGAAGCCGTTGCGGCAGATGTAGCGCATGAGGCTCTGGAGGCCGGGGACCTGGACCACGGCGCGGTTGCCGAAGGTAGCGAGGGGATCGTCGGTGAATTGGCCCTGGCCGGTGTAGGCGCGGATCCGGCCGGCGCGGTCGTCGGTGCTGACGCGGGCGAAGGTGAGGGGACCGGCGGGGGTGCGTCCGGCGAGGGCGCCATAGGTGTTCTCGACACCTAGAGTCGAGCCGAGGATCGGGGCGGTGCTGATGAGGATGTCGGGCAGGAAGCTCTTGGCCCAGTTGCCGCAGTGGAACAGGACGCACTTGTCGTCGTCGTCGCCGTAGTTGTTGTTCCAGTCCACCAGCGCGCTTGGGGTGCCGGAAGCAAGCTGCAGGGCGTACATGGAGACGACGCCGGTGATGTCCACCTCGCAGGCGCTGGGCATCAGGCTTTCGCTCATCATGCTCATGACGGTGCAGGGGTTGATGCCGTAGTTGCGCTGCATGGAGGTCCAGCACTGGATGGCGGTGGCCTCCAGGCCGTATTCGGACATCCAATCGGAGAGCACGATGGCGAGCTTGGCCATCTGGACGAGCGAGGTGGCCGGGGTTTCGCCGCAGGGCGCGTAGCCGCGGATCTGGTCGAGGCGCTGGGCGACGCGAGGGTCCGAATCAGCAATGCGCTGCGCGTTGCCGAAGACCTCGGAGAGGTCGATGGTATTGACGCTAATGCCGGCGCCCTGCAGGAGTTTTTCGCTGTAGCGGGTGGTGTTGAAGGCGTTGGGGCGGGCGCCGACGGCGCCGATGCGAGCGCGGCTGAGGCCGCGCACCACGCGGCAGACGGCAAGGAAAGCGGCGAAGTCTTCGCGGAAGGAGGGGGAGAGGGGATGAACGGTGTGGCGGCGGGTGAGGCTGAAGGGGATGCCGTACTGGCGGAGGTTGTTGCAGACGGAGACTTTGCCGCAGAAGGCGTCGCGGCGGCGCTCGACGCTGAGCTGGGCGAGGTCGTCGGGATAGGCCTGCACGAGGACGGGCACGTTCAGGGCGGAGAGCTGGAGCGTATCGGCGACGCCCTTTTCGTCGCCGAAGTTGGGCAGGCAGACGAGGACGCCGCCGATGCGGTCGCGGTGGGTTTTAAAGAGGCCGGCGCAGCGGCGGGCGTGCTGCCACGTTTCGACGGCGCCGAGTTTGGTGTCGGCCTCGTCGAGGATGACGGGCTCGACGTCCATCTCCTCGAAGAGCTTGAGAATGTCGATGCGTCCCCCGGCAACGAGGCGGTCCGGGAAGAAGTCGCGGTTGCCCACGATCACGCCGATTGTCATTCGAGCCATTTTGAACAACTCCTGACGCTATTTTCTGGCGAAGACGCCGAATTGATCCACGTTTTGGGGAGTCACCAGCTCGCAGTCGATGGACTGCTTTTCGGGCGCTCCGGACGAACCCGTGGTGAGATAGCGGTGGGCCTGATCGACGGCCAGCACGGCGATGCGCGCGGCGGGCTGCAGGACGGTGGCGCGGATGTCGCCGGCGCGGATGGCGGCGAGGACATCGGGGCTGCCGTCGAAGCCGACGACGATGACGTCGCGGCGGCCGGCGGCCTTGAGGGCGGCGGCGGCGCCGAGGGCCATGGTGTCGTTGCCGGCGATGACGCCCTTCAGCGCGGGGTTGGCCTGGAGCATGGTCTCCATCTTCTGGAAGGCTTCAGTCTGGCTCCAGTTGGCGCTCTGCTGGGCGGCGAGTTTGAGGCTGGGGTACTTGTCGAGCACCTCGTGGTAGCCGCGCGTGCGCACTTGGGCATTGGTGTCCGATTCGCGGCCGAGGAGTTCGGCGTAGGCGCCTTTTTCGCCCATGAGCCGGGCGAACTCCTGCGCTCCGAGGACGGCGCCCTGATAGTTGTTGGAAACGATTTGCGCGGCGGCCACGCCGTTGGCGTTGATCTCGCGATCGATGAGGAACGCCGGGATGCCCGCGGCGCGGGCCTTGGCGACGGCGGCCACGGAGGCGTCGGCGCCGGCGTTGTCGAGGATGATGGCGGAGGCGCCTTCGGCGATGGCTACATCGAAGAGCTGGTCCTGCTTGTGCGCGTCGTCGTCGTGGGTGTTGACGGTCACGCTGTAGCCGAGGGCGGCGGCGCGGGCGGAGGCCGCATCGGCTTCCGACTTGAAGAACGGGTTGTCGTGCGAAGGCGTGATGACGGCGATGCTCTTTTTGCCGCCGCTGCCCTGCTGGCACGCCGTTGTGAAGAGAACACAGGCGAACAATGTCAGGCAGAAGTTTCGCGCCATGAGAACCTCTTTTGCATCTGATCCAGGAGGACCGCCACCACGATGACCACGCCCTTGATGACAATCTGCCAGAACTGCGAGACGCCGAGCAGCACGAGTCCGTCGGCCAGGACGCCGATGACGAAGGCGCCGGCGATGCTGCCGCCGACGCTGCCGCGGCCGCCCATCAGCGAAGTGCCGCCGAGCACGACGGCGGCGATGGCGTTGAGCTCGAACGTTTCGCCGGTGGCCGGATGGGCGGCGACGAGCTGTGAAGCGAGGACGAGCCCGACGACGGAGGCGCAGCAGCCGGAGATCATGTAGGCGGCCAGCTTCACGCGGTTCACGCGAACGCCGGAGAGCTGCGCCGCGCGCTCATTGCCGCCGATGGCGTAGATGCGGCGGCCGAAGGGCGTGCGGGCGGCGACGAACGCTCCGGCGGCGCCGAGGATCACCATGAGCCAGATGGGCACCGGGACCATGAGGATGCGGCCCGCGCCCAGCCATGGGAAGCCCGTGTTGCCGAGGTCGGGCCGGCCGAACAGGTTGGGGAAAGTGGCGCCGTTCGAGATGAGCAGCGCGGCGCCGCGGGCCACGTACATCGTGCCCAGGGTGGCGATGAAAGGCGCGACGGAGAAGCGTGTGATGAGGACGCCGTTGAGGGCGCCGACGGCCGTGCCGGCCAGCACGGCGATGAGCACCACCAGCCAGACCTGAAAGTAAACCGCCACGCCGAAGACGGGCAGCGGCAGGCCCACGCTGATGAGGCCGCCGGCTACGATGCCGGCCAGTCCGGCCACGGAGCCCACCGACAGGTCGATGCCGCCGGTGAGGATGACGAAGGTCATGCCGACGGCCAGGATGGCGTTGATGGCCACGTGCTTGATGAGGATGACCAGGTTGCCGGAGCTGAGGAAGGCCGGAGACAGAGCGGAGAAGACGGCGACGAGCACGAGGAGCGCGAGCAGTGCGCGCAGGCGGAAGAACAGTTCGGCGACGGGAATCCGTCGCGCCGCCGGCGCGGCATTCAGGGCGTGGTCACGTTCGGTCATGGAGACCTCCCGGTTTGGCGCTGGCGGCGGCCACCAGGGCCTGTTCGGTGAACTGGCGCCGCGCGAAGCTAGCTGTGATGCGGCCGCCCGCCATGACCAGCACGCGGTCAGCCAGCGTGAGCACTTCGTGCAGATCGGAGGAAGAGAAGAGAATGGCCATGCCGCCGGCGGCCAAGCGCCGTGCGATTTCGAAGATCTCGCTTCGCGCTCCGACGTCCACGCCGCGGCTCGGCTCGTCCATGAGGAGGACGCGCGGCGAGGTGAGCAGGCACTTGGCGATGACGGCCTTCTGCTGGTTGCCGCCGCTCAAGGCGGTGATGGGCTGCCGCGGGCCGGTGGACTTGATGTGCAGCTTGGAGATGAGGTCCAGGGTGCTGCCGCGCTCCGCTGCCGCCGACAGGCAGCCGCGGCGGGAGTGGCGTGCCAGGCTGGCCAGGGTCATGTTTTCGCCAAGCGAGAAAGTCGGCACGAGCCCGGCGCTCTGACGGTCTTCCGGGGACAGGGCGACGCCCCGCGCGATGCGTTCCCACACCGGTTGGCGGTCGAGCCGCTGGCCATCCAGCCGAATCTCTCCGGCCGAGGCGGGGCGCACTCCGGCGAGGGCCTCGAGCAGTTCGGTGCGGCCGGCGCCCATCAGACCGTAGATGCCCACCACCTCGCCGGCGGCCACATGGAACGAAGCGTCGTGGACGCGGCCGGGCACGCTGAGTCCGGCTACCCGGAGCAGCGCCGGGGCGCCGCCGGAGACTTCCTGCTGGGGCGGCGGTTCCCAACGGCGGCCGGTCATGTTCTCGATGATCCAATTCACGTCCACCGCGGCCAACTCCGCCGCAGCGACCCGCCTGCCGTCGCGCAGTACCGTCACTTCGTCGCCGATCTCCATCAGCTCCTCGAGCTTGTGCGAGATATAGACGATGCCCACGCCGGCGGCCTTCAATTCGCGGATGACGCGGAAGAGCACGTGGATTTCGCCGGGGCTCAACGCCGAGGTGGGCTCATCCATGAGCAGCACGCGCACGTCGCGCGCCAAGGCGCGGCAGATCTCCACGATCTGCTGCCGGCCCAGCGGCAGCGTGCCCACGGCCGCGTGGATGTCGATGTCCTGCTCCAGCCTTTGCAGAAGTTCGCGGGCGAGGCGCTCCTGCGCGGAGCGGTCCACCAGCAGGCGGCCGCGGGTGAGTTCGCGTCCCAGGAAGATGTTCTCGACGACGGTGAGGTTCGGGAACAGGCTGAGTTCCTGGTAGATGATGCCGATGCCGTGCGAGTCCGCGTCGCGCGTGGAGGCCAGGCGGAGCTCGTGCCCGTCCATTTCAAGGTGGCCGGAGGTGGGCAATTCGACGCCGGCGAGGATCCTGACGAGGGTAGACTTGCCTGCGCCGTTCTCGCCGATGAGGACGTGCACGGAGCCGCGGCGGAGGGTGAAATCCACCGCGTCGAGCGCGGTGGTGCCCGGATACCGCTTCGTGATGGCGGCGGCGCGGAGCAATGTGTCCTGTACGCTCATTGGGCGTCTCCAGCCCAGCGGAAGCGCACCGGCACGATGCTGGGCGGCTCGCCTTCCACCACCGTGAACGTACCTGTGAAGTCCAGATTCCTTCCTTTGGCTTTTTCGAGTTCCGCTGGCGGGGGCAGCACGCGCGCGGCGCGGCGGTTCAGCTCCGTGGCGGCGCTGGCGAAATCGATCTGGTTCACGAACTGGCTGAACGGGACCACGGCCGTGGCGTCGCGCAGGGAAGTGCCGCGCATCTCCGGACCGGTCTGCAGCAGCGCGTCGGCGCGGCCGTCGGGCGGCAGCAGGTCCAGCACCAACTTGCCGGATGGCGGCGCGATGCTCACGTCGAGCACGACGGCCGCGCCGCGCACGGCCAGGTGAGAGCCGGGCTTCAGGGCGCCGCGGGAGAGCAGGCCGCGGAGATCCAAGGCGGCCTGGTCGATGGCCGGCAGGAGCTTCGCGGCCCAGATGTCATCGGCGTAGCGGCCGGCATCGAATTTCCGCTGCGATGCGCCCGTGCCGTTTTCGAGCGGGCGGACGGTCCATGGCACGCAACCGGTCAGGCAAGCGAGAGGCAGGAGCAGCGCGGCCCTGGTCATCGCCTTCTCCCGGCACGGAGCGCGCGCAGGCCGGCCGGGCGGCCGGGCATTGCTTCCAGTAACTGCTCGGCTGTGCGGCGGTCGGTGATGAGGACGTTGATCCACTTGCCGGCGAGCGCTCCCCGGATGGCCTCGCATTTTCTTCCGCCGCCCGCGATGCCGACCACGCGGTTCACGCGCTTCAGCTCTTCCAGGCTCATGCCGATTACGCGCTCGGCCAGCGGCGTGGCGACGGGCGTCCCGCCGCGGTCGAAGAAGCGCAGGCAGATGTCGCCGACGGCGCCGCGCGCGCTGAGTTCCTTCAGCTCCTGGCCGGAAAAGACGTTGCCGCTCAAGGAGAGCAGATGCGACGGCTCCACGCCGCCGATGCCCACCAGCGCGACCGTCACGGACTTGAACAGGCTCATCGCCTGTTGCACGAACTGGTCGCGGAGCATCACGCGGCGGGCTTCGGCCGAGCCGACGACGCCAGGCGCGGGCAGCAGCGTGGCGGTGCCGCCGATGAGGTTGGCGAGGCGCTGCGTGAGGTGAGTGGCATGCACTTCGGCCGCCGGGTTGCCGATGCCGCCGAGGATCTGCACGACGCGGGCCCCGGCGCCTTTCTGGCTGGGG
>DAHVTI010000151.1 GCA_027324255.1 Bryobacterales bacterium
AGTTCTCCATCTTCAACCTGTTCAACTCGAGCATCGTCACCAACAAGGATCAGACCATCGGCCACCCGGACGACCAACAACTCCAGTTCGCCCCCGAGGCTGACATCTTCAAGGGGTTCAACACGTCAGCCCTCATGAAGGCCCAGGACATGCGCATCAGCCCGCTGTACGGCCTGGCCAGCGGCTTCCAGGGCCCGCGTTCCACCCGTCTCCAGCTCACCTTCTTCTTCTAGGAAGCAGGAAGCCCGGACCTTCGAAAGGCGTCCCCGACCGGGGACGCCTTTCGTCTTTCTCCCCTCCTCATTCCCTTCGCCTTGACGCACTTGCCCGTGGTGCTACGCTGGGGCCAGCGAACGTCTGCTGCACGCTTCGGGGTAGTCGATGACGAAGAACGCAGTCCAGTTCGATCTCCAATCCCTTCCACCCTCCTTCCGCCCGGCCATCCCCTTGCCCGCAGCAGACCCGAACCGAGCGTCCCGTCTCTGAACGCCGCGTCTGAGCCGGCGCACGGAACTCTGGTCACCGGGTTCTTAACGGACCCTGCGCCGCATTCCTGCTGGGAGGGAATATGAACAAACTCCTGCAAACTGTCATCCGCGCCCTAGGCCTGCTGCTTGTCCTTGCCGTCCCGGCTCTTCCGCAGGCTACCGACGGCAACCTCGTCGGCGCCGTCACCGACCAGAGCGGAGGAGCCGTCCTGGGCGCTTCCGTCGAACTGCAGAACATGGACACGGGGGTCCTCTACACCGCCACCAGCGACAATCAGGGCGTCTATCGTTTCAACAACATCCCCATCGGTCAGTACAGCGTGACCGTCAAGGCCACGGGATTCTCCACCAGGACGCTGAAAGGCGTTGCCATCGAACTGAACAAGACCGCCAGCGCCAATATCAGCCTCGAGGTCGGGCGCGTCACCACCTCCGTCGAGGTCTCCGCCGCTGGCATGACCATCGACACCACCACTGCCCAGGTCGGCTCCAACTTCAGCTCCCGCCAGATCGTCAACATGCCGATCATCGAAAACTCCACCGGCCTCTTTGGCGCGCTGAACCTCTCGCTCCTCAGCGCCGGCGTCACCAGCAACGGCGGCGTGGGGCAGGGAACCGGACCCTCCATCGGCGGCCAGCGGCCGATGAACAACAACTTCACCATCGAGGGCGTGGACAACAACAATAAAACCGTCACCGGGCCCCTCGTCTACGTCCCCACCGAAGCCACCGCCGAATTCACCGTGCTGCAGAACCAGTTCGCCGCCGAATTCGGACACTCCTCCGGCGGCCAGTTCAATACCGTCGTCAAGAGCGGCACCAACGAATTCCACGGCTCCCTCTACGAGTACTTCCAGAACCGCAATCTGAACGCCGTGGATCAGGCCTTCGCGCGGCAGGGCTTCCGCGACAACCTTCGCTACGACCAGAACCGCTTGGGCGGCAGCATCGGCGGCCCCATCAGAAGGAACAAGCTGTTCTTCTTCGGCAGCTTCGAGTACGCCCCTCTCGGCGTCACTCAGGTCGTCACCACGCCCGTTTACGCCCCCACCGCGCAGGGCTTTGCCACGCTCGACCAGATGGTGAATCGCGCCGGGTACTCCAAAGTGAATTACGACGTGTTCAAAGCCTACGTCTCACCCGCGCCCGTAGCCTCCGATGCCATCACCGTCGGCGGCGCCAGCGTTCCGGTCGGCGTCCTGCCCATCCCCGGCCTCTTCTACTCCAACCAGTACAGCGCCGTCGGTTCCGTGGATTACAACCTTTCGGACCGCGACCAGTTGCGCGGCCGGTTCATCTACAACAAGAACGATTCGCTCGACAACCTGGCCAACCTGCCCGCCTTCTGGACTACCTTGCCGCAGCGCTTCTACCTGTCCACCATCAGCCACTACCACACCTTCACGCCCACCCTCACCAACGAATTGCGCCTCGGCTACAACCGCTTCAGCCAGTACTACGTCGTGCCCGATTTCCAGTTCCCCGGTCTCGACCAGTTCCCCAATCTCACCATCTACGACCTCGGCGGCATCAACCTCGGCCCCGACGGCAACGCCCCGCAGTACTCCGTCCAGAACACCTATCAACTGGTGGAAAACCTCAGTTGGACCAAGGGCCGCCACACCCTCAAATTCGGCTACGACGGGCGCAACGTCATCTCCCCGCAGCACTTCATCCAGCGCGAGCGGGGAGACTACTACTACACCACCCTGGACACCTATCTCCAGGACCTGGTGCCTGACGACTTCGCCGAGCGCAACCTCGGCGACACCAACTACTACGGCAACCAGTGGGCCCACTACCTGTACGCCAACGACAACTGGCGCCTCCGGCCGAACCTCACGCTCAACCTCGGCCTGCGCTGGGAGCTCACCACCGTGCCGGTCACCCAGAAATTGCAGCGGCTGAACGCCGTCTCAGACGCCTCTCCGCTCATCACCTTCGGTGAGCCGCGGGTCTCGACGAAGAACTTCGCGCCGCGCATCGGCATCGCCTACTCCCCCGGCACCAGCGGCAACACCTCCATCCGCGCCGGCTTCGGCATGGCCTACGACGTCATCTTCGATAACGTCGGCAGCACCGCCTACCCGCCGCAGCTCAGCTCCACCTTCGATGCCAACAACCACCCGGATATCTTCACCGCGCCCTTCCTCGCCCGCGGCGGCATCTACCCCGGCAGCATCGCCTCCGGCGGCACGCTCAGCCAGGCCGAAGCCCGCGCCGCCACCTCCAGCTACATCTACGACCAGGTGCTGCCGTACTCCCTGCAGTGGAATTTCGGCGTCCAGCAGGTCCTCGGCAAAAACTACACCTTCGAGGCCCGCTACCTCGGCACCCGCGGCGTACATTTGCTCGTCCAGCAGCAGATCAACAAGTACCCGCGCATCACTCCCGACAGGTACTTGCCCACCTACTTCACCGCCCCCTCTCAGGCCCAGTTGGATTCCCTGGCCGTGACACTGCCGCAACTGCTGGCGGCCAGCAACAATCCCGTCTACGGCCCCCTCGGCTTCTCCAGCAACATTACCGCCTGGCCTCCGGTGGGCAACTCCCACTACCACGGCCTGGCGCTGCAGTTGAACCGGCGCTTCGCGGCCGGCTGGCAGTTGGTGGGTTCCTACACGTGGAGCCACAATATCGACGACTCCACCGCCACCCACTTCTCCACTGTTCTTACCCCGCGCCGGGCCCAGGACTTTCAGAGCCTCCGCCCCGAGGTGGCCGCGTCCGCCCTCGACCGCCGCCACCGCCTCACGCTCAACGCCATCTGGGAATCCTCCTGGTTCAATCAGTCCGACAACTGGCTGAAGAAAAACCTCGCCGGGAACTGGAGGATTGTCGGCACCTACACCAAGGAGAGTCCCGAATACGCCACCGTCCAAAGCGGCACCGACTCCAACCTCAACGGCGATTCCGCGTCCGACCGCGCCATCATCAACCCGGCCGGTGATGAGTTCCGCGGCAGCGACGTGCGCGCCCTGGCCAATAGCCTCGGCCAGACCGTCGCCTACCTCGCTCTCGACCCCGGTGCCCGTTACATCACCGCCGGTCAGGGCGCGCTCGCCAACGGCGGACGCAATACCCTCGCCACTCGCGGCATCAACAACTTCGACGTATCCTTCGGCAAGAGGTTCAACGTCTCCGAAAACCGCTGGGTGGAGTTCCGCGGCGACTTCAGCAACCTCTTCAACCACCCGCAGTACACGCCCGGCTACATCAACTCCGTGCGCCTGACCTCCATGACCAACACGCGCACGTTCCTCTTCCCGAGCGACCGCAATTTCGGAGACTGGAGCCAGATTTTCGCCAGCAACGCGCGCAGCGTCCAACTGGCCCTGCGCTTCGTCTTTTAGCCGGTGTAGGCGTCCACCTCGATCTCCACCAGGAGACGCGGATCGACGAGTCCTGAAATCTGAATCATGGTCGCCGCGGGGCGCGCGTGGCCTAGCGCCTCGAAATGCGCGCGTCCTAGGGGCTGTTCGTGCGCCAGGTCCGTGATGTACATCCGCGTCCTCACCACGTCGCCCAGACCGGCGCCGGCCTCCTTCAGCGCCTTTTCGATCTTGCGGAACACGAAAGCCGCCTGCGCGTAGGCGTCTCCCTCTCCCACGACGGCGCCCGCCTCATCTACCGCCGTCGTTCCCGCCACCCACACGTGCCTGTCGATCCGTACCGCCCGGGAATAGCCCACCGCGGCTTCCCACTTCGTCCCTGAAGAAATATGCTGCCTCATCCCACCGCCTCCATTGCCAGAAGCAGCGCGCCGCTCAACCCCGGATACTTTAGCCCCGGTGTTTCGATCCGCGGCAGCGGCAGGTACCCGTTGCACAGCTCCTTCGCGCGCCGCCGCACCCTCTCGACCAGGTGCGCCTGCCCCATCACGCCGCCGCCCAGCACCACCGCCTGCGGCGACAGCACGCAGGCCACGTTCACGCACGCCTGTGCCAAATAGTCTGCTTCCACTCTCCACGCCGCATGCTCCGGCGGCAGTTGGTCCGCGGGCACGCCCCACCGCTCCTGCATCGAAGGTCCGCTCGCCATCCCTTCCAGGCAGTCTCCGTGGTACGGACATACGCCCTGGAAGCCCTCCACCTCCTCCGGCGCCCGTCGCACCAGCAGGTGGCCCATCTCGGAGTGCATCAGACCGTGCACCAGCCTCCCGCCGCACAATGCGCCTCCGCCGATGCCCGTGCCGATCGTGAAATACACCAGGTCCTCTAGCCCGCGCCCGGCGCCGCACCGCGCCTCCGCCAGCGCCGCCCCGTTCACGTCTGTGTCGAAGCCCACTTTCACGTGCAGCGCCTGCTCCAGCGATGCCTTCAACGGAAAGTTCTGCCACGGCAGCTTCGGCGTCGTCGTGATGCGCCCGCTGGCGAAATCCACCGGCCCGAACGTCGCCACGCCCAGCGCCGCCAGCGGCCCTCGCCTCTCGAAATAGCGGATCACCTCCGCCATCGTCTCCGCCGGTTGGTTCGACGTTTCGATCCGCTCAATCTCCCGCGGCTCTTCCGCCTTCTCTCCCACGGCGACCACAAACTTGGTCCCACCCGCTTCCACGGCTCCGTACAAGCTCATGGGTCCAGTGTATTCCGTCAGAATGCCATCCCCGCGTCCACCAGAAGGTTCATCACGCCGTCCCCGCTCCGGCGGATCTCTTCCTTCGCGATGGCCACCCCTTTCATCCCGCCCGGAGACCACGGCAACACCATCCGCTGGAAGTGGATCATCCACTCCGCCGGGCTCTCCGTCTTCGCCGGCGCGTCCCTCAGGAATTGGACGAACGAAGCCATCACGCTCTCGAGCAGCGCGTCCGTCGCCGCCATGTCCAGCACCCCCCGGTACATCTGCGCCTTCATGTGAAACAGCGCCATCGCCGGGGCGCCGTCTTCCTTGCGCCACTCCTCCACCCGGTGCAGCAGCGCCGTCACGCGCGCCTCATACTCCGCGTCCGGTTTGGCCGGGGCCGGACGCAGCCTCGCCAGTTCCTTCTGCAACTCGCGTCCCGTCCCCTCCTCCCAGAACACATAGTTGCCGGAATCCTCGCAGGGCTCCGCCTTCTGCTGCGTCTTCAGGTAGGCCGCCCACGCTTCGTCCAATCCCGCGTTTGCCGCCTGCTTGCTCAAGACCGCCATCTCCTCCGCCAGCGCCGGCGTGGCCGCATATGCGCGCGGATTCGCAACGGCCGCCCGCAGCGACACCGCCAGCGCGCCCAGCAGCGCCCCGCGCTCCTCCTCCGTGCCTCCGTACTGCCGCACCATGGAAACCGCCCCTTGCAGTTGCTCTGGGCTCGTCGACGCGTACACAACCCCCAGCAAATACTTCAGCGGCTCGCCGTCCTCTCGTTGCTTCGCCGTGAACCCCCGCTGCGCAATCTGCAGCGCCAGCCCGTAGTACTGATCCAGCACCGCCACCGCCACCGTCTCGCACGACCCTGGCGGCGGCGCCGGCACCCGCATCTCCAGCGCCATCTCCCGGCCCCGCGCCGGGTTCACCGCCATCATCGTCTGCACTGCGCGCACCTGCAGGCCGAGCCCGTCCAGTCGCGTCAGCCGCGCCTCCATCTGTTTCCCGGCGAGCGAATCCGCCGGCGCCTGCGCCATCACCGGATACGGCATCTTCGCCTGCCCCGCCAGCCGGAAAACCTCCTCCAACTGTTCGGCCCGTTTCTTTCGATCCGCGTCGAGGTGGTCGAAGAGAACCCGCGCTCCAATTTCGGGCGGCGCCACATAGATCCGGTCCAGCCAGTCTCCCGGCGCGCGTAGCATCAGCGCCAGCGCCAGTTCCAGCATCACTTCGTAACCCGCCTCATCACCTGCCGCATCCCTTCGTGGATCCGCGGCTCCACCTCCTCGGTGAACGGGCCCGGCTGTCCGTAATAGATCATGCTGTCCACCGGCTCGTAGCCGCCCTCCTTCAGGATGCGCGCGGTCGGAATGTAGCAGGCCACGTCGTTCGAGTAGCCCGCCACCATCAGACGTTCCTTCGGCCATTCCCGTTGCGCCCACAGACCGTAATCCACCACCACCTCGCCACCCAGTGCCACGAGTGTGAAGCCCTTCTCGAAGCGAATGGCCTGCACCGGGTATTGCAGTTGCCGCACCTCGCGCCGCTCGTCGTACTGCTTCAGCATCATCTCGGCCCGCCGCACCTTGTAGACGTTCGCGTCCTTCAGGTCGCGCTCATACTGCTCGCGCGTGTGCGGCGCAAACGGCAGCGCCACCGTCTGATACTCTGCCCGCAGCCTCCCGCTCACCGGTTGCATGGCCGTCTGCGCCACCCGCGCCACCTCCGCGCCCAGCGACTTGCCGTGCTGCTCGGCCAGTTCCAGCCTGCTGCGCGGATTCGGGTTCTGGTCCCCGCCGCACAACTGCACGAACAGCGCCACCGCATCCGGAAACTGCCGCTCCACTTCCGCCTGCGCGAAGCCGGCATAGTCGCCGCTCAGCTTGTAGAACTCCGCCGTCAATGTAGTGTTATGGCACGCATACCCGAACAGGATCGCCCGCACCTTTCCGTTCGGCGCGGTCACACGCAGCACCGGCACGCGGTGGTTCACGGGGCCCTCGGCATTCATGCCGATCACCACTCCCTTCGCCGTCATCTGCCGCCGGTTCACGGCGAATCCCGCTTCCCCGTAGTCGAACGACAGCTTCGCCGGGCTCAAGTCCCCCAGCGCCGCCCCGATGGCGGTCAGCAGTTTCCCCTTCAGTTCTTCTCCATACTCCGCCACCACGGCCCTCTGTTCCGGAGACTGCGCCCCCATCACCGACAGGTTGCCCCGCACCACCGGCCCAGTGTGCGTGTGCGAGGAGTTGAACACCACCGCCCCGCGTTCCAGCTTGTACTTCTCCATCGCCTGCGCCGCCACCACGTCGGTGACCTCCCGTGGCAGCCCGATCAGGTCCGTCGTGACAATCACGGCCCGCCCCCCGCGCCCATCCTCCAGCGCCAGCGCTTTCGCCCACAAAGGCGCCAGCACCCCCTCGCTCGGCTTCGTGCGTGCCGCGTAACCCGACATCCAGATTGGGACGGCCGGAGTGATGTTGATTTTTGCCGCGCCCGCCTTGATGTTCTCTTTTCCTTTGCCTATCGCGGGGGTCAAAAGTACGAAAATTAACACCGGGATTGCTTGCTTCATTGCACCGTCATATTACACTGAGAGGTCCACGTTTGCACACCCCTGTTAGTGGAGTTTCGGATGCTGTTTCCCCGCTGCTTCTTCTCGCTGGCCCTCGCCGCAGTCGCGGCATTCCCCCAGGCCCAGAGCAACTCCGGCGATCTCGGCGGTTCCGTCCTCGATGAATCCGGCGGCGCTATCTCCAAAGCCAGGCTGCAACTCTCGGACCCCGACCGCGCCATCAACCGCGTGGCACAAACCGATCCCCAGGGCGAATTCCGCTTCCCCGTCGTCCCCCCCGGCCGCTACCGCCTGAAAGTGGAAGCCGACGGCTTCAACACCAAGTTGTTCGACGGGGTCGAAGTGCGCGTCGGAGACAGCGTCTCCCTGAAGGTCCAGATGGTCGTCGGCGCCATCCAACAGCAGATCGAAGTGCAGGCCGACGCGCCGGTCATCGACGCCGAGCGCATCCAGCAGGCCAGCACCATCGAGTTGGGCCGCATCCGCGACCTCCCCATCAACCGCCGCAACTACCTCGACTTTGCCCTCCTCTCCCCGGCCACCGCCTCCACCCAGGACCTCGTGGACGGCACCGACTACCGCGTCGCCCAGACGCCCCAGTCCGGCATCAGCTTCGGCGGCGGCAATGGCCGCGGCAACGGCTTCTTCGTCGATGGCGTGGAGAACTACAGCAACTCCGGCGGCGTCCGCCAGTCCGTCAGCCAGGAGGCTGTCCAGGAGTTCCAGATCAATCGCAACACCGCCTCCGCCGAATTCGGCTGGGCCTCCGGCGGCACCGTCAACATCGTCACCCGCGGCGGCGGCAACAGCTACCACGGCAACGTATTCGGTTTCTTCCGCCACCGTTCCATCCAGGCCCGCAACTACTTCGATCCCGAAAAATCCGCCTACACCCGCTCCCAGGCCGGTGTCACCTTCGGCGGTCCCATCGTGAAGGACAAAACGTTCTTCTATACGGCCTTTGAGCGGCTCGACCGCCACGAGACCTCCTTCGTCCCCATCCTGCAGGACCGCTCCGCCTTCACGGCCCCCACCAGTTCGCAGCAATCGCTCCTGGGCGCCCTCCGCAACTCAGGAAGCCCGCAGCTCGCCGGGCTCTCAGGCGCCCTCTCCGCCGCCCTCACGCCCGGACTGAATCCCTTTGTCAACGGGCTGTTCCAGCGTAACAGCGGCACCTTCCCGTTCGGCGAAGCCTCCAATAACCTCTCCGCCCGCCTCGACCATCGCTTCTCTGACCGGCACAGCCTCTACTGGCGAGGCAGCCTCGCCACCCTCAACAACCAGAACAGCCAGTTCGGCGCCCTCGTCGCCTATAACCGCGGCCGCGACTTCGACACCTGGGACGGCACCACGATGATCAACGACAGCCTCATCCTCGGTACCAGTTGGGTGGTCGAAACCCGCGCCATGTTCAACTTCAACCACATCGCCGTGACCACTGTCGATCCCAACGGCCCGGAGATGAATGTCACCGGCTTCGGCTACTTCGGCCGCGAGATCTTTCTCCCTTCCCGCACTGACGAGCGCCACTACCAGGTGATGCAGAACTGGAGCCGCCACTCCGGCAGCCACGACCTCAAGTTCGGCTTCGACATCAATCCCGTCCGCGACCGCGCCAATACGGAGACCTTCTTCAGCGGCCGCTTCAGCTTCGGCGAGGCCGTGCCTCTCCAGAACATCATCGCCGGCGCCGCCGGCACCGCGGCCGTCACCCAGATCGCCCAATTCCTCCAGGCCACCGGCCAATCCTCGCTCGTCCCCGTCCTCAGCCAACCCGTCAGCGCCTTGCAGGCCCTCTCCCTTGGCCTCCCCACGTTCTATCAGCAGGGCTTCGGCGATCCCGTCTGGACCGGTTGGTCCAAGCGCTACGGCTTCTTCTTCCAGGACTCCTGGCGCCTCGCCCGATCCTTCACCCTCAGCTACGGCGTCCGTTATGACCTCGAAGTGAACGAGCCCGTCCTTGGCGCCGATCGCAACAACTTCGCTCCCCGCATCGGCTTCGCCTGGTCGCCCGGCTCCAGCCAGCGTCTCGTCCTCCGCGGCGGCTACGGCCTCTACTACATGCCCACCAACCTCCAGGTGGCCAACATCGCCGACGCTCTCTCCGGCCGCTACATCAACCAGGTCTTCGTCCCGCTCACCGGCATCCCCCAGATCGTCAATCCCGCCACCGGCCGCCCCACCACCTCCGCCGACATCTTCCAGGGCCTCCTCCGCCAGGGCGTCATCGGCAGCCGCACCATCACTCCGGCCGATCTGAAACAATTCGGCATCCCCGTCGGCCCCGGCCTGCCTCTGCGTGTCGAATTCGGGTCCGATCCTCTGCGCCAGGGCTACTCGCAGCAGGCCAGCTTCGAAATCGAGCGCGGCTTCGGAGACTGGGCCCTCTCCGCCGGCTACAACTTCAACCGCGGTCTCGGCATCGCCCGCATCACCGGCCGCAATCTCTTCTACTCAGGCCAGTTCCGCCCCGGCGGCACCCCCATCTATGGCCGCTACGACCCCACCCTGCTCCAAAAGAACATCTTCACCTACGACGGCAATTCCGCCTACCACGCCCTCATCCTCCAGGTCCAGCGCCGCATGCGCGCCCACCTCACCCTCAACGCCCACTACACCTGGTCCAAGGCCATGGATGACGTCACTGATTTCAATTCCGACTTCTCCCCCATGGACCAGCTCTGCAAGCGTTGCGAATGGGCGCTCTCGCCCTTCCACCACGCCCACCGCGTCGTCGTCAACGCCGTCTACCAGTCTTCCGCCGCCAACCCCATCCTCGCCGGCTGGAGCTTCGCCCCCATCGTCAGCGCCAACTCCTTCCGCCCCTTCAACGTGCTGGCCGGAGTGGACGTCAACGGCGACAACTACACCACCAACGACCGCCCCTTCCCAGCCGGCCGCAACATCGGCCGCGGCCCGGGCTTCGTCTCCTTCGACCTGCGCCTCTCGCGCCGTTTCTCCCTCGGCTCCGAGTCCCGCTCGCTCGAGTTCCTCGCCGAAGCTTTCAACCTCGCCAATCACACCAACTACCGCACCGTGAACAACACCGTCGGCGCCATCCCCTTCAGTTCGCTGCCGCACCCCCTCACCGGCATCGCCGGCGCCGCTCCCACCACACCCCTGGCCTTCACCTCCGCCAACGATGCCCGCCAGTTCCAACTGGGCCTCAAGCTTTACTGGTAGAAATGTCGGGCCGGCCTTGCAGCCCTACGCCCAGACCTTCTCCACCGGTCCCGCGATGCTCAACTTCTCGGCTGCCGTCGCCGAATCCCAGTAGTACATCGCTTCCAGCTTCGCCAGGTAGTAGAAAGGCAGATCGCCGAAACTCGGCGTCCCCGGGTTCGGCTGGTACACGATCACCGCCAGCCCCACCACCTCCGCGCCCTTCGACTCGATCAGCGCCCTCAACTCCGTCAGCTTCCGGCCGCTGCGCAGAATGTCGTCCACCAGCAGGACCTTCTCTCCCGGCTGCGGCTCGATGTACGGCCTGAACCGCAGCGGGCCGCCCTCTTCGCCCCTCTCGGCCCAGTACACCTGCTTGGCGCGCAGCGCCTCGCACAGCCCGAAGGCCACCGGCAGCCCGCCCGTGGCCGGCGTGACAATGGAAAGCTCCGGCACCATCGCCCGGATCTCCGGATGCGCCCGCAGCTTCCGGCTGAGCGCGACGCTGAACAGCTTCGCCGTCTCGTAGTGCCTCATCGCCTGCGCGACCTGGATATAGCGGCTGGCGTGCAGGCCGTTGGAGTACTCGAAATGGCCCGTCCGCAGCGCGCCCGTCTCTCGCAACAGGGCGACGACTTCGTCTTCAGTCGGGATGATGTGCATGGAATTTCCTGCTCCTTATGAAAGCCCGGCGTCCGCGGCTCGCTCGGGGAGCCGCCCGCCGCCGCCCCCATTGTGCCACTCCTTCGCCTGGCTTGGAAGCCCGCGCGCCCCCTTCCGGCGCCCCGCCCCTACCGCACCTGCAGCCGGTCCAGATCGTAGTAGCCGTGCCGCCAGTAAAGCCTCGGCTTCTCCTGCCGCAAGCTCCGCGCCAGCCGCAAGCCCACCGGATGGAATTTGCCGTCACCGGCCCGCCGCTTCGGCCGGAAGGTCATCACGTACTGCTGGTGGATGTCCAGCCGGCCCAGCAGTCCGATGAATCCCTTCATCGTCACGTCGCCGAAATAGACGCCGCCCGTCAGCTCCGCGAACTTGCTTAGGTAGCTCGGCGGCGGCGGCGCGTCCACCGCCGGCTCAGGTGTCCAGAACTCCACCGCATACAGGTACGCATCGGCTTCGACCAGCTTCGTCCTCAGTTCCTTCCCGGAGAACCGGCTGGCGTTGTCCCGCCCGTCGGAGATTACGAAGATCACCCGCCGCCGCTGCCGCCCCTTTTTCGCGTGCTCCAGCGCCAGTTCAATCGCGTCGTACAGCGGAGTCGAGCCCTTTGCCGCCGTCAGCTTGCCGGACGACAATATCTCGTCCGCGTCCGCCGTGAACGGGACCTCCAGCACCGGCCTCTCTCTGCATACCACCAGCGCATACTCGTCGCCTGGATGGGCCAGGCGCAGGAATCCCCGCAGCGCGTCCTGGGCCCTGCCGAGTGCTGGCGCCATGCTCCCGCTCGCGTCGAATACGATCACGGTGGATGCCGGAACGTCTTCCCGCCAGAAGGCGTCGATGTCGGCCGGAGCCTTGTCCACCGTCAGCCGGAAGTCCTTTGCCCCCAGGCTGGTGACGGGCCGCTCCTGCCTGTCCAGGACCACCGCGTTCACCATCACCCGGTCTGCCGCGATGCCCAGTTGCGGGGACCGCTGCTGCCCGTGCGCGCTCGCGGCCAGCGCCGCGGCCGCCAGCATCGCCGCCGTCCCTGTTTCCAGCCGCACACCTCATGCTACCTGCGCACCCCGCGCCCACCCCATCCTGCGGGCGCTGTATACGCATTCTCCGTCCGGCTGTATCTTTGCCCCCCGTGCCGCCAGCCCTCGCTATCCCCTTTTTGCGGGATCCCCATCCCGGCTTTCCCCCGCGTCTCAAGAGTTGGAGGCCGCAAGCCATGCCCCAGCCGAAATCCGGCGCCGGACCTCGAGTCCAGCATCGCCCTCTCCGCTCCGCCAGCCCGGCCTTCCACCGTTGGCTGGAAACCTACCGCCAGCGTCTCCTCGCCCTCCACACCGCCTCCGGTCCCCCGGCTACCCCGTCGCCGCCTAGGTAATGATCCCCTTCCGCACCGCGTACAGGATCAGCTCCGGCACCGAATGCAGGTTCAGCTTCTGCAGGATGTGTGTGCGGTGCGTCTCCACCGTGTGCAGGCTCAGGTTGATCAGGTTGGCGATCTCTTTGTTCGTCTTCCCCTCCGCGATCAGTTGCAGGATCTCCCGTTCCCGCGAGCTCAGCAGCTCGTAGCTGTCTTCCGAGCCCCGCATCTGCAACTGCCGCACGTAATCCTCCAGCAGCATCCGGCTCACCGCCGGGCTGAAGAACGACTTGCCTTCCCGCACCGCCCGCACCGCCCGGATCAGGTCCGCCTCCGCCGAATCCTTCAGCAAATACGCCTTCGCCCCGTACTTCAGCGCCCTCATCACGTACCCTTCGTCCGAGTGCATGCTCAGAATGACCACCGATGTCTTCGGCGCCGCCGCGACAATCTGCCGCGTCGCCTCGATGCCGTTCAATTGCGGCATGCCGATGTCGATCACCACCACGTCCGGCCGCAACTCCTCCGCCATCCTCACCGCCTGCCGCCCGTCGTCGGCTTCCCCCACTACCTCCATGTCCTCGTTCTTCTCCAGCACCATGCGCAGGCCGGTCCGCATCACCATGTGGTCGTCCGCCAGCAGAATTCTCGTCTTCATGCGCTCTTCCTCGCGTCACCTTCACCGGGGTCCAGGGGTAGTTGCACCTTCAATAGTGTTCCATGGCCCGGCGCCGACTCCAACTCAACCTCCCCGCCCAGTTGGGACACACGTTCCTGCATGCCCAGCAGCCCGATGCCCTTTGTCTTTTTGGGGTCGAAGCCCTGCCCGTCGTCCCGGATCAGGATTCGCAACCCGCCCTCGCCCGGCTGAATCACTATCTCCACGCTGCCCGCCCGGGAATGCCGGGCCGCATTCTGCAGCGCCTCCTGCACCACCCGGTAGATGGTCGTCCGCAGCGGATCCGGCAAGTCCAGGTCCTCTTCTTCCGCCGTGACGCGGACGTCCATTCCCGTGCGCCGCGATGTTTCCCTTGCCTGCCAGTACAACGCCGGAACCAACCCCAAATCGTCGAGCATCGAAGGCCGCAGCAGCAGGGTCATGTTTCTCACCGTGTTCAGCGCCGTCTCGGCCAGGCGGTGCGCGGAGCGCAGCCGGTCCCCTGCCTCTCCGGGTGTCTCCGCCAGCACTCCCTCCGCCTGTCCCAGATCCACCAGCAGCGCCCCCAAAGTCTGCCCCACTTCGTCGTGCAGCTCCCTCGCCAGCTTGCGCCGCTCGTCTTCCTGGACGCCCAGCACTCGCTGCGAAAGCTCCTCCAGCCGGCCCGCAAACTCCACCGAAGCGCTGTACTGCTCCTGCGCCGCTCTCTCCAGTTGCAGCAGATAGCGCCAGGTGCCGGCCGCCAGTGAAGCCCCGACCAGCACACTCACCATCACCACTATCCACAACCTCCGCCGCAGCCCTTCCAACTCCGCGGTCGCTCCTGCGATGCTGTTGTGCAGGTCCCGCTGGTCGAAGATCCTCAGCTCGTTCAGCGTGGCCAGCCAGCGATCGCGTAGCGGCACCAGTTGTGCCGTCAGTACCTCGTAGCCCTGGCGCATCCGCCTCTCTCCCCGCAGTTCCAGGCTTTGGCCGGCAAAGGTCCAGTAGCGGGCCATGTCTTTTTCCAGCATCCCGATCGCCTCGAAGCGGGACTCCGCCGTCACGCGCTTGTATGCCTGCAGCGCCTCCAGCGTCTCGGCCCACCCCTGCAGTGCGCTCCTCCTGTGGGCGTCCGTCGAGCCAGGATCCGGGTCGAGCAGATAGTCTCTCACCACCCCGCTCGTCGCGTAAGCTTTTGACAGGATCGCCTCCAGCCGGTCGCTCCTTTCGACGTAGATCCGGCTGCTGTGTGCATCGGTCCTCTGCACGTAGCCCAGCGTTCGCGCCGCGTAGATGCCCAGGAACACCAGCAGCCCCAGCAGCCCGCCATAAGCCATGGCGAGCGCAAGCCGGATCCCGCGCAGGATGGGCTGGCTCGGTCGATGCATCATCGGGCGGATTCCTCTCATCCCATGTTGTCGGATCCGCCGCACTATGGGAAGCGGCGATCTCAAAGCCCCAGCCACCCGCGTACGCCGTTGATCAACCGCCCCGCCCAGCTCCTCACCTCGCTTTCCCGGCCGCCTTCGCCATAGAGCGCGTCCTGCACGGCCATTTGAAGGCGGTGCGCGGGGATGGGGTCCGCCATCACGTCCAGGACTCCCGCCTTGAACAACTCCACCCATCCCCGCGAGTCGAAACGCTCCACAATCGCGATCATCGGCACGCCTGCCTCCTGCGCCGCATTCCACGCCTGCCTCCAGCCCAGCTTCGCCGTAACACAGTCCATCACCAGCAGTTGCGGCCTCCCCGCGGCCAGCCGCTGCCGGCACTCCTCCAGGCTGCTCACCCGCGTCGTCTTCACCTTGCAGGGCTCGAGCGCGTGCCGGATCTCCTGCGTCCGGCCCGCCTGGCCCGCCAGCACGATGACTTCGGGAAGATCCCTGCTCTTCAGCACAACTCGCCTTTCCCTCGCCCTGCTGTGCTTCAGCTTAGGGCCGCCGCCCCGCCCGCGGCATCCCGTCGCGCCTGTATTTGTCCGTCCGGCGCGGATATCCCGGCTGCAACTCGCCGCTTTTCCCGTCTCGGCGGGATGGGGCCGCGCCTCATCCCGTTCTACTGTGGCTATGAAGAGGAAATGGCGGCCCAACTCACCATCAGTCAGGCGCAGTGCGAGGCCCTGCAGGCTTTTGATACCTGCAAGATCGCCAACGCTATCGAACACCTCGGGCTCCGCCTCAAGAACGAGGGCTTCACCCGTCCCGGCCTCCACTGCCGCACCGGCGGCTATCCCTCTGCCGTCGGCTACGCCGTCACCAGCCGCGTCCGCACCGCCGATCCGCCTATCCGCGGCTACTCCTGCTACGACCTCAAGGAGTGGTGGGCCGAATTCGGGCGCTTCCCCGTGCCTCGCCTTGCCGTCATCGAAGACGTCGATCTCGCCCCCGGCCAGGGCGCCGTCCTCAGCGACCTGCATGCCGAGGTCCTCCGCGCCCTCGATTGCCGCGCGCTCGTCACCAACGGCGCCGTCCGCAACGTCCCCTCCCTCCACCGCATGGGCTTCCCCGTCTTCTCCGCCCACGTCGCCGTCTCTCACGCCTACACCCACATGGTCGAGCACGGCGTTCCCGTCGAAATCTTCGGCCTGCCCGTCCAGCCTCGTGACCTTCTCTTCGCCGACTGTCACGGCGTGCTCTCCATTCCCGAACCGCACCTCGACGAAATCCTGCGGCTCGCCTCGGAACTCGTCTCCGCTGAGCGGCGCATCATCGACCTCTGCCGTTCCGGCAACTTCTCCCTTTCAGCCCTATTCCGCACAGAACGGAACCCCTGAACTCCTGCCATGAAACCCACCTGGATCCCCGTCCTCTCTCTCCCCCTGCTGCTCGGCTCCCTCGCCGGCTGCGGCAGTTCCCGGACCGTCGAAGCCTCCGAGCACCTCCCCGCCAGTGTCCCCGCCGTCGCCGCCACTCGCGCTCTCCGCCGCGATCTCGATCGCGGCATCGTCGTTACCGGCGAACTCACTCCTTTCCAGGAGGTGGAGGTCATGTCCAAGGTGGCCGGCTATGTCCGCCGCATGTACGTCGATGTCGGCGACGTCGTCCGCCAGGGACAGGTGCTCGCCGTGCTCGAAATTCCGGAGATGGCCGACGACCTCGCCCGTGCCGGCGCCGCCATCCAGCGCAACCGGGCCGACCTCCAGCGCGCACAGGACGAAATCCGCCGCGCCGAAACAGCCCACGAACTCGCGCACCTCACTTTTTCACGCCTCTCCAACGTCTCCAAGAACCAGCCCGGCCTCATCGCCCAGCAGGAAATCGACGATGCCCAGACGCGCGACCAGATGGCCGAAGCCCAGGTCGCCGCGGTGCGCTCCGCTCTCGCCGCCGCCCAGGAACAAATTAAGGTCTCCGAGGCCGAACAGAGCAAGCTCCGCACCCTCATGCAGTACGCCCGCGTCGTCGCCCCTTTCGACGGCGTCGTCACCCAGCGCTACGCCAACGACGGCTCCATGATCCAGGCCGGCGTCGCCTCCCAAACCCAGGCCATGCCCGTCGTCCGGCTCTCCCAGAACAGCCTGCTCCGCGTCGTGCTGCCCGTGCCTGAATCCGCCGCCGGCATCGTCCGCCAGGGCGCCGCCGTCGAGGTCAGCGTGCCCTCTCTCCACAAGTCCTTCACCGGCCAGGTCGCCCGCACCGCCGACCGCATCGACACCTCCACCCGAACCATGCGCACCGAAGTCGACGTCCCCAATCCCGGCCGCGTCCTTATCCCCGGCATGTACGCCGAAATCAGCCTCACTCTCTCCCAAAGCGCCGGCGCCCTCTCCGTTCCCGTCTCCGCCGTCTCCCTCGACGGCGACACCAAGAAGATCTGGGTCGTCGATTCTGCCTCGCGGCTCCAGTCCCGCCGGGTCGAAACCGGCCTCGAAACCCCCGATTTCGTCGAGATTACCTCCGGCCTCCGGGATGGCGAACTCGTCGTCACAGCCGCTCGCGGCCAGTTCCAGGCCGGCCAGCTCGTGAACCCGAAAGTCGCCGAGCCCGCTTCCGCCAGGGGGGGAGCGTAGATGTCCCGCTTCGCCATCCGCACCCCCTATCTCATCCTCGTTGCCTGTCTCATCATTGGCGTCCTGGGCATCAATGCCCTCGTCAAGATGCCCGTGGACCTCTTCCCGCCCATCCAGATCCCGGTCGTCGTCGTCGCCACCTTTTACTCCGGCATGCCGCCCGAGCAGATTGAAACCGACATCACCAGCCGCTTCGAACGCTTCTTCACTCTCGCCAGCGGCATCGACCACATCGAATCCCGCTCGCTGCCGGGCGTCAGCATCATCAAGATCATCTTCCAGCCCGGCTCCAGTCAGGACACCGCGGTCAACTCCATCGGCAACCTCGCCATGGCGAACCTCCGCAAGCTCCCGCCCGGCACCCTCCCTCCCGTCGTCCTCAAGTTCGACGCCTCCAGCCTCCCCGTCTGCCTCGTCACCCTGAAGGGCGAAGGACTCAATGAGACCTCCCTCCGCGAACTCGCCCAGTTCACCCTCCGCAACCAGGTCGCCAGCGTCCCCGGCGCCTCCGTCCCGCAGCCCTTCGGCGGCGTCATGCGCCAGATCATGGTCTACGCCGATCCCTACAAGCTCGAAGCCCACCAGCTCAGCCTCATGGACCTCGTCCGCTCCATCACCCAAGGGAACCTCATCCTCCCTGCCGGCGACGTCCAGATCGGCGGTCTCGACTACAACATCTACACCAACAGCCAGCTCAGCACCATGGAGGAAATCGACCAGCTTCCCATCAAAATGGACGGCCTCACCCCAGTGCGCGTCGCCGACGTCGGCCGCGCCGAGGATTCCCACCAGATCCAGACCAACGTCGTCCGCATCGACGGCCAGCGCTCCGTCTACCTCCCCATCCTCAAGCAGGGCGGCGACACCAACACCATCGCCGTCGTGGACGGTATGCGCCAGGCCCTCTCCAAGCTCGTCGATATTCCCGATCAACTGGTCACCAAAGTCGTCTTCGACCAGTCCCAGTTCGTCAAAACCGCCATCGAGACCCTCATCCACGAAGGCGCGCTCGGCCTCTTCCTGACCTCCATCATGATCCTGGTCTTCCTCGGCAGCATGCGCGCCACCGTCGCCGTCTTCTTTTCCATCCCCCTTTCCGCCCTCGCCACTTTTCTGATCCTCGCCCTCGGCGGTGGCACCGTCAACGCCATGGTCCTCGGCGGCCTCGCCCTCGCTTTCTCCCGCCTCATCGATAACTCCGTCGTCGTGCTCGAAAACATCTACCGCCACCTCGAGCTTGGGGAAAGCCCCCGTGTCGCCGCCGAGAAAGGAGGGCAGGAGGTTGCCCTCCCCGTCCTCGCCGCCACTCTCACCACCGCCGTCGTCTTCTTCCCCGTCACCCTCCTCTACGGCGTCAGCCGGTTCCTCTTCTCGGCCCTCGCCCTCGCCGTCGTCATCTCCCTGTTCGCCTCCTACGTCGTCGCGCTCACCGTCGTCCCCCTGTTCTGCGCCCGCTTCATCTCTGGCGCCTCTCATCAGGCCGCCGCCTCCCCTGCCCGGCTCTCCTGGGGTGCGCGATTCAACAACGCTTTCAATGACCTGTTCGAGCGGTTCCTCCGCTTCTACGATGCCGTCGTCGGCCGCGTGCTGGAGCGCCCCGTCCGCATCCTCGCCGGCTTCGCCGCCCTGTTCCTCCTCTCCCTCGCCATCTATCCCTTCGTCGGCTTGGCCTTCTTTCCCCGCACCGATCCCGGTCAGTTCGTCATGAACCTCAAGATGCCCTCCGGCACCCGCATCCAGGTCACCGAGAAAGCCATCGAACAGGTCGAGCGCATCGTCCACCGCATCGTGCCGCCCGAGGAGCTCGGCGTCGTCGTCTCCAACATCGGTCTCGCCCCCGGCTTCTCCTCCATGTACTCCTCCAACTCCGGCGTGCACACCGCCTTCGTGCAGGTCAGCCTGAAGGAGGATCACCAGCGCTCCAGCTTTGACTACATGGACCGCGTCCGCGACGCTCTCTCCAGTGAGATGCCCGAGCTCGAATCGTACTTTCAGGCCGGCGGGCTCATGGACGCCGTGCTCAACCTCGGCATGCCCGCCCCCATCGACGTTCAGGTCGGCGGCTCCGACCTCGAGGCCTCCTACGGCCTCGCCTCCCACCTCGCCGCCCGCATCCGCGCGCTGCCCGGCATCGCCGGAGTCTTCATCCCGCAGGACATAGACTACCCGGCCATCCACCTCAACATCGATCGCACCCGGGCCGGCCAACTCGGTCTCGACCAGCGTGAAGTCGTCAATAACGTCCTCACCGCCCTCACCTCCAGCGGCATGATCGCGCCTACCTTCTGGATCGATCCCAAGTCCGGGCTCGACTACCTCCTCACCGTCCAGTACCCCGAAAACCAGATCCGCAACTTCGGCGACCTCCGCGCCATACCGCTCCGCGGTAGCCGCATCGCTGCCCCCACCCGGCTCGACGCCGTCAGCACCACCCGCCGCACCCTCTCCCCTACCGAGGTCGACCACTACCAGCTCCGCCGCACCATCGACATCTTCGTCCGCCCCTCCGGCGAAGCCCTCGGCGCCACCGCCTCCGCCATCCGCGACATCGTCGATCAGGCGTCCGTTCCCAAGGGCCTCACCGTGGATCTGCGCGGCAGCGTCCTCGGCATGTGGGCCTCTTTTCGGAGCTTCTCCATCGGTCTCGTTCTTTCCGTCGTCCTCCTCTACCTCATCCTCGTGGCCCAGTTCCGTTCCTTTATCGATCCGTTGCTGATCCTTCTGGCCGTGCCGCCGGCACTCTCCGGCGTGCTCCTCACTCTCGCCGTCACTGCCACCACGCTCAATGTCATGTCCCTCATGGGTGTCGTCATGCTGGTCGGCATCGCCGTCTCCAATAGCATCCTGATCGTGGAGTTCACCCGCCACCTCCGCTCGGAAGGCATGGACGTCCGCTCCGCCGTCGCCCTGGCCTGCCGCGTCCGCCTGCGCCCCGTTCTCATGACTTCGCTCGCAACCATCATCGGCCTCCTCCCCATGGCGCTGAAACTCGGCGCCGGCAGCGAATCCTATGCGCCGCTGGCCCGCGCCATCATCGGAGGCCTCGCCGCCTCCGTCGCCTGGACCGTCCTCCTGGTCCCGGCGGCGTACCTGCTGTGGTACGGCGGACGGGATCCCCGCTCCGCCGCCGCAGCTCCGCATCAGGAGGGCGCCAATGCTTAACCTCACCCCCTGCGCTGTCGCCCTCCTGATTTTTCTCTCCTTCCCGGCTTTCGCGGAACGCCTGACTCTGCATGACGCCGAGCAGATGGCTCTCTCCCGTCATCCTCAACTCGAAGAGGCCCGCTGGCGCAAGGAGGCCGACGCTACCGTTCCCGCGCAGTTACGCGCCAGCACTCTGCCCCAGGTCCACGGCAGCGTTACCGGCGCGCTCGCTGAAGACGACAGCACCCGCATCCTCGCCGGCGTCCCCAATAACCCGTCCGTCTACAATCGCCTCGGCGCCGGCATCGGCGCCACCCAGCTCCTCTCCGACTTCGGCCGAACGCGCCACCTGGTGCAGAGCGCGCGCCTCTCCGCCGAGGCCTCCGCCGAGGCCGAACGCACCGCGCGCGCCGAGGTCCTCGTCCGCGTCGATCGCGCCTACTTTGCCTCCCTTGCCGCGCAGGCCGTCCTCCGCGTCGCCCGCGAAACCGTCCGCGAGCGCCAACTCGTCGTGGACCAGACCTCCGCCCTCGCCCGCAACAAGCTTAAGTCCGAGCTCGACGTCACCTTCGCCCGCGTCAATCTCGACGAGGCCCGCCTCATCGAAAACAACGCCGTCAACGACGCCCGCTCCGCCACCGTCACGCTCTCCAACGCGCTCGGCCTGCAGGAAGCCCGCGAATTCGAGCTGGTCGAGGAGCCCATGCCGGCGGACCTGCCCCCCCAGTGGGACTCCGTCGCCGCCGCCGCCCAGGCCAACCGCCCCGAACTCCGCCAGGCGAAACTCGCCCAGCAGGCCGCCGCCGAGACCCTCAGCGCCGAACGAGCCCTCAATCTCCCCACCGTCTCCGGCGCCCTCTTCACCGGCGTCGCCCCCTTCCACATCCAGGCCCTCCAGAACCACTGGAACGCCGCCGCCGTCAACGTCGACATTCCCATCCTCAACGGAGGCCTCTTCAAGGCCCGCCGCCTCGAGGCTGATGCCCGGCTGAAGGAAGCATCCCAAGCCGAGCGCGATACCGCCAACAACATCGCGCGCGACGTCCGCCTCGCCTACCTCGACGCCGTCAGCGCCTTCGAGCGGCTGCGTGTCACCGCCTCCCTCCTTCAGCAGGCCCAGCAGTCCCTGAAGCTAGCCCAGGCCCGCTATGACCTCGGCCTCGGCAACATCATCGAGCTCAGCCAGGCCCAGCTCAACCTCACCCGCGCCCAGATCAGCCAGGCCGGCGCGCGCTTCGACTACCAGGCCCTCCGCGTGCAGCTCGAATACGAGATGGGCGTGCGCTGAGGCGCCGCCGCCGCTTTCTCTGCGCGAGCCCTTGCCCAGCCACGGGCAGGCTCACCCGTCCCTCAGGCTCCACCACGCCCGCCCGGCGCGGGCAGCATCGTCGCGCTCAGCCCGGCCCAGCTCAGCCTCCCTCCACCCCCAGATCAGCCAGGCCGTGGCGCTCCTCGACGACCAGGCCCTCCGCGTTCAGCTCGAATACGAGATGGGCGTGCGCTGAGTCCCCCCGTCTCTTCCTCAGTGCGCGCCCTTGCCCAGCAGTACGTGCGGGACCGTGCGCAGGATGATGATCCAGTCCAGTGCCAGACTCCACCTGTCGATGTACTCCAGGTCCAGGCGCATCCACTCTTCGAAGGTGAGTGCGTCCCGCCCGGCCAGCGTCCACAGGCACGTCAGCCCCGGCCGCATCCGCAGCCGCCGCCGCTGCCAGCGCTCGTACCGCTCCACTTCCTCCGGCACCGGCGGCCGCGGGCCGACAATCGCCATCTCCCCCTTCACGATGTTCCACAACTGCGGCAGTTCGTCCAGGGAGAACTTCCGCAGCCAGCGCCCTACCCCCGTCAGCCGCGGGTCGTTCGGGATCTTGAAGGCCGTGGTCTTCACGTTCAGGTGTTCGAGTTCGGCCTTCCGGCTCTCGGCGTCCGCCACCATTGTGCGGAACTTGTAGAGCGTGAACATCCGCCCGTTCAGCCCGCACCGCTGCTGGCGGAAAACCGCGGGTCCGGGAGACGACAACCGGATCAGGGCATAAATCAGCAGCAGCAGGGGTAGAAGCACTATCAGGGCCGAGCCGGCCACCACCAGGTCCGCCCCCCGCTTCACCATCAGCCGTACGTCGTCGTGCGGGGCCCCGGCAAAGGTCAGCATCGCCTCGCCTTCCAACCGCTCCAGGTCCACCCTGGCGTGGACGTGCGGAAAGAAGTCCAGGTGCAGGCGGGTCCTCACCCCCTCCTCCTCGCACACCAGAAGGGCGTCCTCCATCTGAGAGAGCTGCTTCGAGCCGGCCGCAAATACAATCTCGTCCACCACTTGGCTCTTCAGCAGTTCATGCAGCCGCCCCAGTTCCTTTACCGTGTATTCGCGCTCCAGCCTGATGGTGCCCTCGCGCTCGTCCAGGAAGCCCAGTAGGACCAATCCATACTCCGCGCTCTTCTCGATCAGCCGCCCCACCCGTTCGGCGCTGGGGCCCGAACCCGCGACGTAGACGTACCGCCGCGCCGTCTCAGCCCCGAGAATCCTTCGCCCCAACGGCTGCGCCGCCAGCCTGAACCCGCCCAGCGCCAACGTTGCATACGCGAAGAGAAGGCCCAGGAAAGGACGGCTCAAGTCGATTCGCTGAACGTACTCCACCAGCACCACCACCACGCTGCCCGCCAGGCTCTGCTGCAGCAGTCTGGCCAGCAGCTCCCTGCGCCGTCCCCGCAGGATCTGATCGTAGACGCCCAGCCAAAGCCCGGAAAGCACCCAGCCCGCCACCGCCGTGCCCAGCAGCAGCGCCTTGGTGGATGGCACAAGGAAGAAGATCCGCTCCAGCTCCAGATGCGTGCGGGTCGCGTAGGCAGCCTCGAAGGCGCACCAAATCAACAAGATATCGGCGAGAACGAAGATTGGCCGCGTCTTCCTGTGCTGCCTGCTGAACACGTTCGCCGATCAGCATATCATGCCGGGCGCCGGCAGAACGGCTTGTCGTGACCCGGGCTTACGGCGCGGATGGACTAATGAACTGGTATTAATATTGCAAGGTGTTGCTCAGACCTTCTCCGGGGTGCTAACCTCAGTTTGTGGCCGCGACGAACAGCGTCGGGCAGACGAAAGAAACAAAAAGAGCTTGCAAGGCTCTTGGAAGTTTGATAGTCTGACTGATGGGCGCCGGCGGAAACGGCAAGACGCGGAATGCGTGACCCGAAAGGGGCGCAGGACGCTGAGCCAAGTCGGCGGCAAGTTCGAAGCAGTTCTCAAGTTTCCCGATTTTTTGGCAAGGAACTTGTTGACGCCCGGCGAAGCCGGAGCAGGCAAGTGCGCGCCAAAACGCCTTTCGGGGCCGGCAGCAGGCAGTTCTTCCGCGAGGATCGGCTGCGGTTGCTCAG
>DAHVTI010000169.1 GCA_027324255.1 Bryobacterales bacterium
CTGCCTCGCCATCGCCCGCCCCAGTTGCGCGTTCGCCAGGTTCAGCGCCGCCAGCAGCATCAACGCCGCCACCGCCCACATCAGCAGTACGATCCCCCGCCTCGATCCCCCCACCACCGTTGCCTGCAACGGCCGCAACGACGCCTTCAAGGCGCCCTCCGGTAGCGGCCCTCCCGGCATCTCCCGCGCCATCTGCGCCTCCACCGTGTTCAACTGCGCCGCCGCCTGCGCCATGCTCACCCCCTGCCGCAGCCGGCCCACCATCACCCAGTTGCCGTAATCCGAGTTCCAGCCGAACTGTTCCGGCTCGAACACCTGCGGCACGAACGCCCACGGCTCCAGTACCCCGCTCTTCTGCTGCTCCGGCCGGAACGCCCGCAGCATGTTCGCGTTGGGAAAATGGAACCCCTCCGGCAGCATGCCCACGATCTCCCGCGGCACGTCGTCGATCCGTACCACTTGTCCCACCACTTCTGCCACGCCGCCGAACAGCGCCTGCCGCCCCGCATCCGTCAGGATCACGCCTCCCGGCCCCTGCTTCCCCTCGTTCCTATGGAAATCGCGCCCTTCCGCCGGCCTGATTCCCAGCACCCGCGGCAACTCCGGCTCGCAAACCACAACCGCTACCGGCCTCGCCCCGCCCGGGCCTGTCGCCAGCGACACGACATTGTGCCGCAGCGCCGCCGTGCCTTCGAACACCTGTGTCCGCTTCCGCCACTCCGCCATGTGCCGCGGGTTCGGGCCCGTCGCATCGTCGCCGAGCTTCGCCACGTGCTCCCACACCGTCACCAGCCGCTCGCTTTCGCGATACTCCAGCGGCCGCAGCAGTACCCGGTCCGTCACCGTGAACACCGCCGTCGTTGCCCCAATCCCAAGCCCCAGCGTCAGAACCGCCGTAGCCGTAAACCCCGGGTTCTTCCTCAGCCCTCGCCACGCATACCGGAAATCCCGCAGTACCGCTTCCATCCGGGTCCATCCCCACACGTCTCTCACCTCCTCCTCAATCACCGCCGCATTTCCCAGCGCCCGCCGCGCCGCTCGCCTTGCCTCCGTCCCCTCCACCCCGTTCGCCCGCAGCTCTTCTTCTTCCAGTTCCAGGTGTGCTTCCAGCTCCCGCCGCAAATCCTCCTTACTCTTTCCAAACCAGCTCATGACTCAGCCTCCCCCGGCCACAGAATCCGCGCAATCGCCTCCGTCATCTGCCGCCACTTCGACTCCTCCGACGCCAGCTTCTTCCTTCCCGCCGCCGTCAGTCGGTAGTACTTGTACTCCCGCTTCAGTTCCTTCCCCGCCTTCTCCCACTTGGCTGAAATCAACCCTTTCTTCTCCAGCCGGTGCAGCGCCGGATACAGCGACCCGTGCTCCACCTGCAGCAGTTCCTCGCTCGTCTGCTGGATGTACTTCGCAATCTGGTGCCCGTGCGCCGCCCCGAATACCAGCGTCCGCAGGACCAGCATATCCAGCGTCCCCTGCAGGAGTTCGACCCGTTCCTTCTGTTCCTTCGACATGTTGTGTAGACATTCTACCCAGAGAACTCTCACCTGGGTAGACGTCCGACCCGAATGTGCTCTTTGTAAACTCCGCCCCCTGCGCCCCCGCCGCCTCCCGAACCGATACCTTAAAGGGGATGATCCTCGACACCCTCTTGAACGCCAGCCTCTATTACGGCTGCCACCCGCTCTTCCAGGAGGCCTTCGAATTCCTGCGCGCCGCCGGCAACGGCGACTCTATCGAAGGCAAAACCCCCATCGGCGACTCTGGCGCCTTCGTCTTCAAAATCGGCAAGCCCGGCCAGGACAAGGACGCCACGCCCGTCGAGTCGCATCAGCAGTATATCGACATCCAGTACACCGTCAGCGGTACCGACATCATCGGCTGGCTTCCCCTCTCCCCCGGCAACGAAGGCCGCGGCTACGACGCCGAAAAGGACATCGAGTTCTACGACCAGCGCCCCCAATCCTGGTTCGACGTGCACGCCGGCAGCTTCGCCGTCTTCTTCCCCGGCGACGGCCACGCCCCCATGGCGACCACCGCCCACATCGGCAAACTCGTCGTCAAAGTCCCGGTGCTGAACTAGGACCTGATTGCAGTAAAACCGAGCCAGGCTTGATTGGACTTGAGCAGACGCCCGGCCGCACTCAACCTGACACCAGAGGACCGATCCACGCTTGAGCGGGGGGGTGCGCGCCGGCAAAACGGAGAGACGTTTGGCGGAACGAGCGCGGCTGATTCTGGCTGCCGCCGGCGGGCAAGGCGCGTTGGCGATTGCACGATCCCAACACCTGCGGCCGGCCACAGTGAGCAAGTCGCGCGCGGTTCTCCCAGGCGGGGCTGGTCGGATTGCAGGACGCGCCCCGGCCAGGGGCGGTGCCTCGCTACGACGCGGATACCAAACGACGCATCTTGGCCAGGTTGGACGAGGCGCCGCCATCGCGATGCTATCCGTGCACGGTTGGCCCGGCACAAAAACGTCCGTTTCCACTTCACGCCGGCGCACGCCAGTTGGCTCAACCAGATTGAGTGCTGGTTCAGTATCCTGAGTCGACGGGCGCTGCGAGCGCCGGACTTTACCTCGCGGCAGCAAGTTCGGCGAGCCATCGACCGCCTTATCGCCGCATACAACGGGACCGACGTCCCGATTGAATGGACCAGGCGGGAAGTCGCCAATGTCGCCCGGCGCGACATTGAGCGAATCTGCACAACTAAGGGCTAGTGTCCTGTTTTCGTCCCTTCGGGAACCCATCCCGGATGCCGGAGTCTGAAGCAGTATGCTCCTCGAGCTGCTGCTTCTGTTGCTCCCCTCCGACCCCGTCTGGCAGTCCTTCTCCGACTGGTTCAGCCGCGAAGGCATCCCCGGTGCACCCGCCGATGTCCTGAAAGCCTACTCCTCCACGCTCACGTCTCAGGGGACCTCCGCCGCCACCGCCGAGGCCGCCGTCAAACAGGTGCAGGCCTACCTCACGGCTCACCCCCGCGAAGCCCTCACCCTCCACTTCAACCGCATTTACGCCTGGACGGAGGCGCCCTTCAGCCGCGAGCCCAGCGCGTTTCTGAAGAAAGTCGCCGCCACACGCAGGCCGGGCCGCGCCCTCGACATCGCCATGGGCCAGGGCCGCAATTCCATCTACCTCGCCAAGGCCGGCTGGACGGTCAGCGGCTACGATATCTCCGATGAAGCCCTTCGCCAGGCCGCCAGACTGGCCGCCGAGGCGGGCATAACTCTCGACACGAAGCTCGCCTCCCACGACGAGTACGACCTCGGCCAGGCTCAATGGGACCTCATCGTCATGAGCTTCGCCTTCACCCGCCTCAGCGACGAAGCCTACATGAAGCGCGTCCACGACTCCCTCAAGCCCGGCGGCGTCCTCCTCGTCGAGGGCTTCAACGGCGGCCCCCGCCCGGAGCCCAACATGATCCTCAAGGCCTTCCTCAGCTACCACGTCCTGGTCTTCGAGGACCTTCCGGACGTCGCCGACTGGGGCCGGATCAAGGCTCCGCTCCTCCGCATGGCTCTCGAAAAGAAGTAAACCCCGATGCGCCGCCTGACCCTGGCCCTCGCTGCCTGTCTCCTCGCGGGCTGCCACAACCCTTCCCCGGAGACCGCCCGCCAGCAGACCGCCCGCCTGCGCGCCTCGTTTGAACAGCACCGGACTGCCTACCTGCGGTCCGTCGAGGATGCCAGCCGCCTCGTCCCCGAAACGCTCGCCTGGCTCGACGGCCCGGCCGTGAGCCACTCCCGCGCCATCGCTCTCTCCGAGGCCCGCACCCTCACCGACAATTGGGCGCGTATCTATTTCGTACCCAGGACCATGCACGGGCAGTTGCGGTTCGACCGCTATACTTCACAGCCGGTCCAGGCGGCGCAACAGCGCGTCCTCGACCTCCTCCGCCGCAGCTACTTCGAGCTCCACGAATACCAGCGCTACTGCCAATACGCCGCGGAATCCGGTCTGCATGCCGCCTCACCCGGCCGCCTGCCTCCGCAATTGGAGGAATTTCGCCGGCGCCTGCGCGCGCACCCGCCCTTCGCCGACGGGATCTATCCGCTTCTCGACGCGCTCAGCGCTCACCCTTGAGGCCCTGCTTACGCCAGTTGGTGGATCAGCCCGTACACCGGCTTCAGCGTCGGGTACAGCACCGTGAACACCTCGTACCCTCTCTGGTACGCCGCCGCCTCGTGCACGCGCGGAATCAGCGCCTCGGTTTCCTTCACCGCTACGCCGCACAACTCTTCCACGCTCTGGTACTCGCCCGCTCCGGCCAGCGCCAGCAGCGCCGCGCCGTAAGCGGACCCCTCACTGTTCTCCAGCGTCGCGATGCTGCGGTGGAAGATGTCGGCCAGCATCTGCCGCCAGAACGGGCT
>DAHVTI010000190.1 GCA_027324255.1 Bryobacterales bacterium
CATGGGCCTCGGCCCCGACGGCAAGGGCTGGGCGCCGCTCCATTCGGTGGACTTCGCGCGCGGCGCCAATACCATGGGCATGCTGCGCGGCCTCAAGCGCTTCTGACCTCCCCGCCGCCGTTTGTTTTCTGTCATATTGTCTCCCAGAGGTGTCCATGTCCCAGATCAAAGGTCCCGCCATTTTCCTGGCCCAATTCATGGGCGACGAAGCCCCCTTCAACTCCCTGCCCAACATCACCGCCTGGGCCAAAGACCTTGGCTACAAGGGCGTCCAGATCCCTTCCTGGGATTCGCGCGTCATCGACATCAAGAAGGCCGCCGAGTCCAAGGCCTACTGCGACGATCTCAAGGGCCAGACCAACGGCCTCGAAATCACCGAGCTCGCCTCCCACCTGCAGGGCCAGCTTGTCGCCTCGCACCCGGCCTACGATGAGATGTTCGACGCCTTCGCCGCGCCGGAAGTCCGCGGCAACCCCAAAGCCCGCGCCAAGTGGGCCGCCGACCAGATGAAGCTGGTGTTGCGCGCCTCGAAGAACCTCGGCCTTTCCGTCACGCCCTCCTTCTCCGGCGCGCTGCTGTGGCCCTTCATGTATCCCTGGCCGCAGCGCCCCGGCGGTCTCGTGGAGGACGGCTTCAAGGAACTCGCCCGCCGCTGGAAGCCCATCTTCGACTACGCCGACAAGATGGGCGTAGACATCGCCTATGAGCTGCACCCCGGCGAAGACCTCCACGACGGCCTCACCTTCGAGCTGTTCCTGAAGGCGATGGACAACCATCCGAGAGTGGCCATCAACTACGATCCTTCGCACTTCATCCTCCAGTGCCTGGACTACGTCGGCTTCATCGACGCCTACGGCCCGCGCATCAAGGCCTTCCACGTGAAGGACGCCGAGTATCGCCCGTCGGCCAAGGCCGGCGTCTACGGCGGCTACGCCGGCTGGACTGAGCGCCCGGGCCGCTTCCGCTCGCTCGGCGACGGCCAGGTGGACTTTAAGCAGGTCTTCTCGCGCCTCACCGCCGTGGGCTATTCCAGTTGGGCCGTGCTCGAGTGGGAGTGCTGCTTCAAGGACGCCGCGCAGGGCGCGGCCGAAGGCGCGCCCTTCATCGCCAGCATGCTGATCGACGTGCCCACAAAGGCCTTCGACGACTTCGCCGGCGCCGCCTCGGACACGAAGCGGAACCAGCGCATTCTCGGTATCAAGTAACCAAATCCGGGGGCGGCCCGCGCCGCCCCCATCCCTACTGCCATGAAACTCCTCGCCCTGATCTGGCTTTCCTTCCTTGCCGTGCCTCTCTTCTCCGCTGAACCCATGGTGATCCCCCTTTACGACGGCCCCGCGCCCGGTTCGGAAAGCTGGAACTGGCCCGAGACCTCGACGGTGGGCCCCAAGGACACCATCCTGCGCATCGGCAACGTCACGAAGCCGGCGCTCACCGTCTTCCTGCCAGACCCGGCCAAGGCCACCGGCACGGGCGTTGTGATCTGCCCCGGCGGCGGCTGGCGCATCCTGGCCTTCAACCACGAAGGCACGGAGGTGGCCGAGTACCTGAACTCGCTGGGCGTGGCGGCCTTCGTGCTGAAGTACCGCGTGATGCGCACCGGCGACGAGGGCGAGAAGGACAAGGCCGTGGCCGCCGCGCGCCGCAAGGAGGCGCAGGCCATGGGCATCGCCGACGGACAGCAGGCCGTCAAGCTGGTCCGCGCCCACGCCGCCGAGTGGGGCGTGCTGCCGAACCGCATCGGCATCCTCGGCTTCTCGGCCGGAGGCTGGGTGACTTCGGGCGTGGCGCTGCAGCACGACGCGCAGTCCCGGCCGGACTTTGCCGCGCCCATCTACGGCGCCCTGCCCCCCGAGTTCAAGGCGCCGTCCGACGGCATGCCGCTGTTCCTGGTGCACGCCGACGACGACAGGACCGTGCCCCCGGCGCGCACCAGCGTGCGGCTCTACACGGCCTGGAAGGAGGCCGGCTTCCCGGCCGAGATGCACATCTACTCGGCCGGCGGCCACGGCTTCGGCATGCGGAAGAAGAACCTGCCGGTGGACGGCTGGACGGACCGCCTGCGGGAGTGGCTCGGCGCGCAGGGCCTGCTGGCCCGGCCGTCGAAGTAGCCTGCTCCGCGCCGTAGTTGATCTCGATCTGCTTCACGGCCATATCCCGCGCGCGGGGGCCACGGGCCGGGCAGCGTCCGGCGGCGGGGCGCCCGCGGGAATGGCTCGGGTCTGGCGGCACGGGCGGCGGCCACGGCTCGGGGCGCGCAGGCAGCGCCCGTCGGCGGGCCGCGCGCGGGAATGGCTCGGGCCTGGCGGCGCGGTTGGCGGCTGCGGCGCCTGGCGGGGGGCCGCGCGCGGGAACGGGTGAGGGCCCTACTCCGTGCTGTAGTTGATTTCGAGCTTCTTCACGGCCTGGGCGGCGGCCCACAGGACCAGGGCCGTCACGGCCAGCAGGCCCAGCACGGACACCCACACCGAGGCGGGGGCCGCAGGGGCGAGAATGAGCTTGAGCA
>DAHVTI010000224.1 GCA_027324255.1 Bryobacterales bacterium
CCCCACGGGCCAGCTGGTCTTCTCGTTGTAGCGCTGGGTCGGGCAGTTGTGGAAGGTCTCGGGCCCCTTGCACCCCATCTTGTAGAGGCAGTACCCCTTGCGGTGCCCCTGGTCCCCCCACTGCTCCACGTACTGGCCGGCGTCGAAGTGGGCGCGGCGCTCGCAGTTATCGTGGATCCGCTTCCCGAAGGCGAAGAGGGGGCGCCCCTTGCCGTCCACCGCCGGAAGCTTGCCGAAGGTGATGAAGTGGACGATGGTCGCCACGAGGTTGTCGGTGTTGAGGGGGCAGCCGGGGATGTTGACCACCGTGGCTCCAGGCACCGCCTCGCTTACGCTCACGGCGCCGGTCGGGTTGGGGGCGGCGGCCGGAATCCCGCCGAAGGAGGCGCAGGTCCCGACGGCGATGGTAGCGAGCGCCCCGCCGCAGCCCTCCCGGGCGATGTCGACGGCGCTCCTCCCGCCGACGCAGCAGTAGATCCCGCCATCCTTCACCGGGATCGCCCCCTCCACCACGGCGATGTACTTGCCGCTCCGCTCCTTCTCGGTCTTTAGCCGGGCCTCCTCGGCCTGGTGGCCGGCGGCCGCCATGATCGTCTCGTGGTAGTCGACGGAGAGGACGTCGAGCACGATCTCCCCCACGGTCGGATTGGCCGCCCGCAGGAGCGCCTCCGAATCTCCCGTGCACCCCTGGAACTCGAGCCAGATCACCGAGGGACGCCCGTCGGCCTCCAGGGCCTCGGCGATCCGCGGCACCAGCGACACCGGCAGCGCCAGGGCCGCCGCCGTGGCGGTGCAGAACTTCATGAAGTCGCGCCGTGAGATTCCCCGCTCTTCCCAGGCGCTCGCCCCGGAGGGGCGTGGGATCACTTCCCGCTCGTCACTGCTCTTCGGCATGGGACTCCTCCTTCTGTTGAGGATAATGTGTCATCTCACCGGGTCCGGCGGCCCGGAAAATGTCCGGCACGATTTTAGAACGATATTTCCAGAAACTCCATCGCACCAAAACGAAGCGATGTCAAGGTGAAAGTGTACCACGACATTTTTCCCTGTAAATCGGTTCGGTACGAATTGAGGCTCTGGAGAAGGTCCAGTTTAAGGACAAGGACACACTACGTGCAAATACCCGGCATCCCGGCCCCGGGGAATTCCGGATTACGGTTGCTTAAAACGCCATTTGCCTAATCTTTTTCGATACGGTTCGGATGGCTTGCGGAAGTGGTAGATTGGAGGGAGGGTCGGGGCGGCGAACGAGTCAGGGGGCCCGGGCGACCGTGACGGCCACCACCGATGACGCCCCGCCGCGACGCAGCGCCCGGGCGCACTCGGCCAGGGTGCTGGCGGTGGTGCAGACGTCGTCCACGAGGAGCACCCGGCGCCCCGCGATGGGGGCGGAATCAGCCACCGCGAACGCCCCCCGCACGTTCTCCCGCCGCTCGGCGGCGCTAAGCCCCACCTGGGGAGCGGTGGGCCGCACCCGCCGCAGGGCGTCGCGCACCAGCGGCACCTCCCAGCGCCGGGCCATCACCTCGCCGATGAGAATTGCCTGGTTGAAGCCCCGCTCCCGCAGCCGGCTGCGGTGGAGAGGGACGGGAACGATAACCTCGGGGGAGGCCTCCTCCACGAACGACGAGAGATGTGCGATCGCCAGGAGGGCGAGGGGGCGGCGGAGGTGGACCTTGTGGCCGTACTTGAAGCGGTGGATCAGCTCCTGGACCGGGCCGGCGAAGAGGAGCGCCCCCCGCGCCGCCGCAAACGGTGGCGGTGCCAGGAGGCAGTCGCCGCACGGATGGTCGATCCCCCCTTCCGTCCCGTGGGGAACCCCGCAGACCTGGCACAAGGGGGAGACGACCGGGGTCATCGCCCCCCGGCAGCCGGGGCAGAGGTGAAGCTCCCCCGCCTCCGGCACCGCCTTCCGGCAGACGTGGCACAGGGGGGGAAAGAAGATGTCGAGGAGCCCCCGGAGGAACGCCACCTACAGCCCCAGCTCCTCGTTCACCACCAGGACCCGCAGGTCGGTGAGGCGCGGCCTGCGGTCGATGACGGTGGTGATCCGGCAGATCCGGTCGGGGGCGTTACAGTCGGAGCAGAAACCGGTGGTGGCGCAGGGGGTCTTGTAGCTGAGCCGCCGGGCGTTGGGGGGAGAGGCCCACTCCTTCACCCGAGCGATCGCCTCCGTAGCGCCACCGTCCACGAGCTTGTTGCGCCCAGCCACGACGATCACCTTCCCCGGCCCGAAGAGCATGGAGCCGACCCGGTTGCCAGTGGCATCGACGTTCACGAGCCACCCGGAGAGGGTCAGGGCGTTGGTCCCGGTGAGGAAGAGGTCGCAGGTGAGCTGGCGCCGCATGATGGCGACCCGCTCCTCCAGGGAGAGCCCCGGCGCACCGTGGATCAGAAGCTCCTTTCCCTCCTCCCGCAGCCGCTCGGCCACCCGGAGATCAGCCACCGACATGGAGCCGCCGAAGCCGACGCTCTGGGCCTCCGCCGCCTCGGCGACGATGTAGTCGAAGGCCTCCTTCCCGCTGGCGCAGTAAAGGGCGGTGAAGCCGTTCTTCTCCAGCGCGGCCACCGCCTTGCGGCACTTCTGTTCGTGGTTCCAGTCGACCAGTTCCGTTGTTAGTGACATGAGAAACTCCTTTCAAAAGCGTATTGGGCACAGAAGACCCAGAGGTCACAGAGAGAACAAGAAACCAGAATCTGACTACCCCCTCAGATTGCCATCCCTTTCCTCTGTGTTCTGGCCAAGGATTCTGACTTCGCCTTACGGCCCCAGAAGCCGCATGTACTCCCCATAGCTTATCCCGGTCTTCCAGTGCCCCGTGGCCCGCCCCACGAGCGCCGCCCCGACGAAGAAGAGCACCACCAGCGCGGCAAAAATCAGGGCGTTCACCGCGACCTTCCGCCCGGTGAGCTTCATCTCCAGGGCACCCATGGCCCGGCAGTGGCTCACGCAACGCCAGCAGCCGATGCACTCCTCCGACAGCACCCGTTCCTTGCTCATGACCGGGATGTAGGCGGGGCAGACCTGGGTACAGACCCCGCAGGCAACGCACTTCTTCCCCTCCCGCGTCACCTTCACCGGCGAGAGCATCGAGACGAGCCCGAGAAGCGCCCCGTAGGGGCAAAGATAGCGGCAGAAGGGGTTTCGCACCGGAAGCGACAGGACGAGGAGAACGAGGATCACGATAAGTGGAATTCCCGAGAGGTGGAGGAAGAAGTCGAGGAGCCGCACGTCGGCGATCTTGTTGTAGTCGGAATGGATGAAGGCCGACACCGCCTCCGGCGGCATGCGCCAGAGGATTGAGTAGAGGAAGAAGAGGAGAAGCCCGTACTTGATCCCCCGCAGCGCCACGTCGAGCCAGCGCGGGGGGCGGACGTTGCGTTTGAAAAGGACGAAGCCCCGCTTCCAGAGGAGCTCCGACAGGGCCCCCACCGGGCAGACCCAGGAGCAGAAGGAGCGCTTGAGGAGCAGCGCCACCGCCACCGCCGTCACGAGGAGGAGCACCGACGCCGGATGGATCGGGTTGATGGTGCCGCTCTGGAACCAGTCCTTCACGCCGAGGAGGCCGGCGAGGGGGAGAAACCCCTCGATCCCGTCGCCCCGCGCCACGAAGGGGGCGGCGCCGCCGGAGCGGAAGTGGCGCACGAAGAGGAAGAGCCGGAGGCCGAGATAGAGCAAGAAGGCAAGGAACGCCCACTGGATGGCGATCCGGAGAGGCTGCACGTAACGCTTGCTCACGCCCTTGCTCCTTGAGACTTATTCTGTCGCATCAATGCGCTATCCTGCTACCATCGCAACGGAAGGAGGATACCATGGAACCACTCGTTGTCTTCGGCGCCGCCCTCGTTGTCTGGTGCGCCGGCATCGCCTTCGTCGACCTGCGGCGCGACCGCCTGGCAGCGCAACCCGCTTCGAAAAAGAAGGCCCCCGTGAAGGCGGCCGTCAGGGGATCGCGCAGCTCCGCTGCAGCTCCCGGTCGAGGAGGTGCCGCGGCTGCACGTTGGCCAATGCCCGCAGGAGGCTCCGCTTGACCGCGGGGTTCTCCCGCTCCAGCTCCTTCAGGAGCTCCTTCATCCGCCGCCGCTGCAGGTCCGCCTTGCCGCAGACCGGACAGCAGCAGCAGACCACCGGGAAGCGGTTTCCCCGGGCGAAGGGGATGATCTCCCGCTCCTCCACGTAGACCAGGGGGCGGATCACCACGGTCTCCCCGTTGTCGGCCAGCATCCGCGGCGCCATCGCCTTGAGGGAGCCGACGTAGAACTGGTTTAGCAGCAGCGTCTCCACGAAATCGTCCAGATGGTGCCCCAGCGCCAGCTTGTTGCACCCCATCTTCAGGGCCAGGGTATAGAGGACCCCCCGCTTGAGCCGGGCGCAGATGGAGCAGTAGGAGGAGCCGGGACGGCGCTTCTCCTTGCTGATGTCGTAGTGGGTGGTCTTCTCCACGTGGTGGGTGAAGCCGTGCTCCTTGAGATGGGCCGCGATGACGTCGCTGCGAAAGCCGGGATAGCCCGAATCGATGGTGAGGGCCACCAGCTCGTACTTCACCGGCGCCCGCCGCCGGAGCTCCTCCAGGATGTGCAGCAGGGTGTAGGAATCCTTCCCCCCCGAGACCGCCACCGCGACCCGGTCCCCCTCCTCGATCAGGTTGAAGTCGGCGACGGCGCGGCCGACGGCGTGCTTGATTCTTTTGTATAGTTTTTCCTCAACAAACTCCACGGTCAAACCCCTCATCAGACGAATTGATAAAGCGTACTCCAGGGGATGGAGCGAAGTCAAGGGATGCCACCGGCGATGGGGTAGCCGCTTCGGACGCAGCGAGAAAAACTCCCCGTTACCCTTGTCCGGTGCGGGCCATCCTGCTATTATCTCCTCTGCGTCCGCACGGCCGAAGGAAGGGGTAAACCATGAACGACATCATCAAGGAGAAGCGCCGTCCCGGCTCCTCCTACTGCTCCATCTGCGCCCGGCTCAAGCGGGGGGTC
>DAHVTI010000255.1 GCA_027324255.1 Bryobacterales bacterium
CGCGAACCGCCGGCCAGGTCCGCGCCGGAGTCGATGAAAATGCGGCATGGCTTGTCGGGCGGCGCGTTGAACGGGATCTCCACCTCGATCCGCGCCCGCTCGCAGATCGCCACCACGCGCTGCGCCGGCGCCATCTGCGTCGAGCACGTGAACGCGCAGTGGCCCGACGGAAACTCGAGCACCGCCGAGGCCAGGCGGTCCGTGCCGAACTGCGGGTCCATCTCCATCGCGCCGCTCACCCGCACGGGTTCCTCCCCGAACAGGAAGCGCGAGATGAAGATCGCGTAGCAGCCGATGTCCATCAGCCCGCCCCCACCGTAAGCGGCGATGTTGCGCACGTTCTGCGGGTCGCGGTTGTCGTAGCTGAACCACGCCGCGATCGAGCGCAGCCTGCCCGCCTCGCCCGCGTCGATCAACTGCTTCACGCGCAGCCACTGCGGGTGCGTGCGCACCATGAAGGCCTCGCCCGCCTGCCGCCCGCAGCGGTCCCGCGCCTCGATCAGCGTCCGCACTTCCGCCGTGGAGAGCCCCAGCGGCTTCTCGCACAGCACGTGCTTGCCGGCCTCCAGCGCGCGAATCGACCACGGCACGTGGAGATGGTTCGGCAGCGGGTTGTAGACGACGTCGATCTCAGGATCTTCCAGCATCGCCTCGTACGACCCGAAGTAGCCCGCGATCCCCAACTCCTGGGCCGCCTTTGCCGCCTTGTCGATGTCCCGCGAGGCGATGGCCGTCACCTCGCAGGTCTCGCACCGCCGCATGGCGGGAATCACCTTATTCACGGCAATGCCGGCCGCGCCCAGCACGCCCCAGCGCAGCTTGCGGCTCATGCCTGCCGCCGCTCCAGCCAGCGGAAGAAGGCCGCGGCGCCCACGGCCAGCGCGCCCAGCCACACCCACGCGGAAACGCCCGTCAGCCCGGGCAGCGTCACCGGGCCCAGGTCGGCCCAGGTCAGGATGTTCTTCGAAAATCCCGCCGCCAGCTCGGCGTATACCGCCGCCGCGGCCGTCATGCCCGCCAGACCCCACCACGCGTCGCGCTTGCCTTCCCCGGCCGCCGCCACGGCCGTGCCCGGGCAGTAGCCCAGCAGCACCATGCCCACGCCGAAGATCAGCCCGCCCACGACGATCGCCGCCAACTGCGCCGGCTTCACGAACAGCCTGGTGAGCCCCGCGGCGTGCATCGCGTACACGCCCGCGCCGCCCACCACGATGGCCGTCAGCATCACCTTCATCACCGTGAAGTCGCGCAGCAGGAACTGCCCGACAATCACTTTGCGGTCCGACACGCGCCCCTTCTGCAGCAGGAATCCGAACAGGAATCCCGTCACGAGGCCCAGCAGGATGCGGGGAAGTGTTTCAAACATTACTGGCGCTCCTTGTTCTTGAAGAGAAATGCCGCCGCCATGCCCGAGGCGAAGATGCTGAGGAAAAACACCCAGCCGGACAGCGCCAGTTGCAGCGAGCCCGAAATGCCGTGGCCCGAAGTGCAGCCGCCCGCCAGCCGCGCGCCGAACAGCAGCAGGAAGCCCCCGATGACAGCCTCCGCGATGCGCGAGCCCGCCGGCTTCTCCGGGGCCTCCATGCGCCCCAGTCGCGCCGCGGCGAAAGCCCCGGCGAGCAGCCCCACCACGAGGGCGAACTCCCAATCGAAGAACGGCCGCAGCTTGGCCAGGTACGGCGTGGCGGTGACGTGGTCCGCGGCGAACAGGTTCTCCGTCACTGCCACCACGCGCACCATCACGCTGGAAACCCCCAGCGGATGGTCCGAGCTCCAGAACGCAAACCAACTCAGCACGCCGATCAAACCGCCCACGGCGTAGGGCGACCAGGACTTCTTGGCAAGTACGTTCACGAAATGAGTTTCTCTCGCGGCCCGGCGGCGGCGCAACCATGCATAATGCGCGCGCCCCGTTCGTCCGATGAAAGACATGGTGATCTTCGCTCTCGCCGCAGCGCTCCTGCTCCAGCCCGGCCCCTCCGTCCGGCCGCCCGGCGCCGTCCTGCGCGATGCCTGCTCGCGCGAAGCCGGCGAGCGCGCGCGCCTGCCGGGCGGCGCACCCGTCCGCATCCTCTATGCCTTCTCCGGCGAGACCGGCACCTGCTACAAGGTGGCCGCCGAAGGCCGCGAAGGCTACCTCGCCGCCGAAGACATCGACGGCCTGGAGGCTTACCGGCAGGGCCTGCGCACCGCCTCCGATCGCGAGCTGCCGCAGATGATCCGCGCCGAAGTCACCCGCCTCCGCGCCGTCTCCGAGGGCCGCCCGGCGGAAACCGGCGTCCTTTCGCTGCTCGAAACCAGCCGCCCGCGCGAAGCCCTGAAGCTGATGGAAACCTCGCTGCTGCCGGCCGCCCGCGCCGCCGGCCGCAAGGACCCTTACCTGCTCGCCCTCGCCGGCCTCGCCGCCTTCCAGAGCGACCAGCCGCGCCGCGCCGCCGAATTCTGGGCCGAGTCGCTCGCCATCCGGCCGGACCCCGCCGTCCAGCGGCTCTACCTCAAGGTGCAGGGCGAACTCAAATCCGATACCAGCCGCGAACGGCTCTCCACCAGCCGCTTCGATCTCCGCTACGATCCCGGCACGCTGAACGCCGCCGCCGCTTCGCAGTTGCTCGACGGCCTCAACGACGAGTCCGAACGCCTCAACCTCGCCCTCGGCTGCGGCTTCCAGGAAAAGATCACCGCCATCGTCCAGGACCGCTCCGCTTACCTCGCCTCCACCGGCGCCGAAGACTGGAGCGGCGGCCAGTTCGACGGCCGCATCCGCGTCGTCGTCGAAGGCGGGCGCGTCACCCCCGCCGCCCGCCAGGCCCTCGCCCACGAACTCGTCCACGCCTGCCTCGCCCGCAACGGCCGCTTCGACCGGTGGTTCCACGAAGGCATGGCCCAGCGCTGGAGCGGCGAGCAGCCCGCCGGCCCCGTCCTCCGCCAGGCCTACGGCCGCGCGCAGCCCCCCGACTGGCGGAAATCTCCCGACGAGGCACGCCTCTTCTACGCCTGGAGCTGGCTGGCCGTCGAGCGCCTCTACTCCGTCCATGGCGACTCCGGCGTCCGCCAGATGCTTCGCAATCCCGCTTTGCTCCCCGCTCCGCGGGTCAACTGATATACTGCCCAGACACTCGTGTCCACCCCCGCTTCGAAACCCTCTTCCCGTGTGGCCGGCCATTGGCCCATGCTCCTGCTGCTCTCCGTCTCCGTCCTCATCAACTACATGGACCGCGGCAACCTGGGCATCGCCGCCCCGCAGCTCACCCTCGAGTTGCGCCTGACCGACTCGCAGATGGGCTTCCTGCTCTCGGCGTTCTTCTGGACCTACGCCCTGTTCCAGATCGTCGCCGGCTGGATGGTGGACCGCTGGGACGTGGCCCGCGTCTACGCCGCCGGCTTCTTCGTCTGGTCCCTGGCCACCTTCGGCATGGGCCTGGTCTCCGGCTTCGCCGCCCTGGTCGCCTTCCGCCTGCTGCTCGGCATCGGCGAGTCCGTGGCCTTCCCCGCCTACTCGAAGATCCTCACCACCAGCTTTCGTGAGGACGAGCGCGGCCTGGCCAACTCCGTCATCGACGCCTGCACCAAGTTCGGCCCGGCGGCGGGCGTGCTGCTCGGCGGCTGGATGATCGGCCAGTGGGGCTGGCGCTGGTTCTTCCTCGTCACCGGCGCCGGCGCGCTGGTCTGGCTCGTGCCCTGGCTCTATTACTCGCCGCGGGAGCAGCCGCGCCCGGCCGGCGAGCAGGCGGGCCCCGGCTGGCGGGACCTGCTGCTCAGCCGCACCGCCTGGGCCACCTTCCTCGGCCTCTTCTGCCACAACTACAACTGGTACCTGCTGCTCACCTGGCTGCCGTCGTTCCTCATCCGCGAGCGCGGCTTCTCCATGGGCATGATGGCCGTCTACAACGCCCTGCCATTGTGCGTGACCGCCGTGACCACCATCGCCGCCGGCTGGTGGAGCGACCGCCTGGCCGCCCGCGGCGCCGACGTCCCCCGCATGCGCCGCAACTTCATGGTCTCCGGCATGCTCATCACCGCCCTCACGCTGCCCTTCGCCACCCTGCCCTCCCACCTCGCCGCCATGACGTTCCTCGTCATCTCCTTCGGCGGGCTCGGCATCTACGTCTCCAACTGCTGGGCCCTCACCCAGAACCTCGCCGGCCGCGAGGCCGCCGGCCGCTGGACCGGCCTGCAGAACGCCGTCGGCAACATGGGCGGCGTCGTGGCCCCCGTCGTCACCGGCGTCCTCGTGGAACGCACCGGCCACTTCCTGGCCGCGTTTCTCACCTCTTCCGCCGTGATCCTCACCGGCGTGCTCGTCTACCTGTTCCTGCTGCGCCTGCCGCGCCGCGGCTACTCTTCGTAGTCCTCGCTCACGAACGTCATGTCGAAGGCGCGGTCCAGGACATCCGCCGTCAGCACCATCGGCAGCCGCTCGAAGCGGATCAGGTCGATGGCGTGCGAGATGACGTCCCGCGGCTGGCAGCGGCGGAACTTCCGCGCCGCGCGCAGGTAGTGCCGCTCGATGTAGTCCCGGATGGTCTGCCCGTCGCAGATCACCTGCTGCGACTCGCAGTAGCGGCGGAAGATCACCTCGAACTCCTCCGCCTCGGGCGAGCGCACAAACATCTTGTACTGGATGCGCCGCAGGAAGGCCTCGTCGCCCAACTGCTGCGGCTGCAGGTTGGTGGAGAACACCAGGAAACACTCGAACGGCACCTGCGCCTTGCCCCCGGTGCGGAATGTCAGAAAGTCGATACGCCGCTCCATCGGCACAATCCAACGGTTCAGCACCTCGGCCGGCGACACCTTCTGGCGGCCGAAGTCGTCGATCAGGTAGATGCCGTTGTTGGCCTTCAACTGGAAGGGCGCGTCGTAGACCTTCGACGCCGGGTTGTAGCTCAGGTCCAGCATCTCCAGCGACAGCTCGCCGCCCGACATGATGAACGGCCGCTTGGACCTGAACCAGCGCGAGTCGAATTCGCGCTCCCGGTGGAA
>DAHVTI010000261.1 GCA_027324255.1 Bryobacterales bacterium
TTGCCGTGGATCCGGATGCGCTCCACCGTGCTCTGGGACTGGGCGGGCAGCAGAGACGCGCAGGCGCAGGCCAGCAGGAGGAGAGAAAGGGCGTGTCGGGGCACGCCCGGTATTGTAGCGAAGCTAGAAGATGAAGCTGACGCCGCCGCGGATGGTGCGCGGGAACTGGATGAGCCACAGGCTGCGGCCGTCGCTGGCGGTGATGGGGACGTAGCCCTGCGCCAGCAGATTGCGGAGATCGGCGTTCATTTCCAGGCGCCCCGGCATGCCGCTGACGCCGGGCACGGGCTGCCGCAGTTGCACGTTCAACCCCATCTGGGGCTGCCAGCGCTGGGTGAGATAGGCGTGCGTGGGGCCGAGAGACCCGGACGGGGTCCAGACGTAGGAGGCCATCACGCGCGTGCCCGAATGGGGAATGATGCCGTTGACGCGGGCGGTGGCCCAGGGCCGTCGCACGGGGCGGATGAGCGAGCGCATCTGGTTGGCCTCGGGTTCGTTGAGCGCTTCGATCGGGGTGAGCATGCCGGCAGCGCCGGCGGCGAGACTGGCGGACCAGGAATCGATGAGGCGCTGGGAGACGGAGGCCGAATAGCCCAGGGTGCGATAGTCGCCCAGGTTGAAGATGGAGCTATTGGAGGCGAAATCCGGCAGGAGGTCGGCAGGCGGCAGGAAGCCTGCGCCGGAGACCATCACGGCCGCGTCGCGCAGCGCGTCCTGGTAAAACGACGCGCTGTAGGTGCGGGAGCCGAGAGTGACGCGGTAGCCGGCTTCGTAAGTCTCGTTCTTCTGGACGCGGGCGCGGCCGTCGCGCAGGGAGACGCGCGGGAACATCGCCAGGCCGGCCAGGTCGGACTGAATGCTGTCGTCCGGGGCGATCAGGTCCATGGCGGGCGCGCCGCTGGAGAAGCCCATCTCCAGCGTGCCTGCCTCGCCGAGGTCATAAGTGAGGCGGGCGTAGGGGCTCAACAGGTTCAGCCGTTCCAGGAAGACGACGGCTTCGAGCATGGCCCCGTACTGGAAATTCAGGTCGTCGGTGATCTGCAACTGATCGCCAACCTTCAGCGACATGGTGCGCAGCAGGGGCAGTTCCTGCGGCGAGCCTGGCGCGAACATCAAGCCCGCGCCGGCGTGCTGCCGGATGGACGCCTGCCGGACGGTGAGTTCCACCTCCGGGCTGGAGAGAACGCTGTCGTTGCTGCGGGTGAGGCTGGTGCGGAAGCCGGCCGTGGGCGTACCGGCGGCCGTGCCATAGCCGACGTTACCGGCCACCCGCAGTTGGTTGCTGCCGAACAACGAGGTGGCCACGGCGAAAGCGGTGCCGAGATCCGGCTCCAAGCCCAGCGTCGAGGCGCCACCTCCTTCGCCGGCTGAAACGTGGACCAGGCCGGAGGTGGAGGAAAAGATGGAGGAACCGGTTCCGCTGGCCGTCCTCACGCCGCTCCAGCCGGGCGTCAGGCGCAGCACCGGCCTCGTGGCCGTAGAACTGCGCAGTACCCACTTCCAATCGTCGCTGAGGATGCCGATCTGGCCCGGGGCGGTGTAGACGAGTTCGATGGAGCTGAAGAGATTCGCCAGTTGAATGCTGAGGAAGCTATCCATGCCGGCGCGCACAGGAATCGCCTGGCGCATGGCGGGGACGTAGCTGTTGAGGTTGACGCGGATGGAGTAGGTGTCGGGCGAGAGCGAATCGAAGCGGAAGCGGCCATCAGGGCTCGTCAGAACCTTCTGCACCAGCCTCTCGTAACGGTTGTAGAGCTGGACGATGGCCCCCATCTGGGTCACGCCGGCCGTGTTGCAGACTTGGCCGGAGATGGAGCCGAAGAGCTTCAGATCCACCGCGCACAAGGTGGGCGCAGCGCCGACGAGCGCCAGCGTCAGAGTGAAGGCCGTGGTGCGGAGCATCTTCGGCATCCCGCTAACTCCCTGAGCCTGAAAGGCCCAACTGCTCAAACCGGCTACTTGACAGAAAACTGCGCACTCTGGGTCAAGGTCTCGTTCTTCAGCTTGTCGGTCACCTTGACCTTCAAAGTATACTGCCCCGGCTCCATGTTGGAAAGGGGTAAGAGCTTCTCGATGGTGAGCTGGGAGGCGGAGCCTTCCAGGCCCGTCGCTTCTTCGGCAAACTCGAGCACCCGCGAGTTGTCGCTGGTGCGGACGATTTCGTATTCCACCGTGCCCTGCGGCTTGTTGGACTTCTCCTCCGGCTGGAAGTTATAGAGCTTCATGTAAATGCCCATCTTCTCGTTGCGCGCGAAGCTCTCGCCCATGCGCGGCCGGACCTTCGTGCTGCCGATGACGAACTGGCCCATGCCGATGCTGCGCGTGGGAACCTTTTCGATGAGGTCCGCCAGAATCAGCGTGCTGGCGAAGAGCTTGTCATCTTCCATCCGGGGAACGTTGAGGGCCATCTCGTAGTTGTTGGTGTTGCCGCCGACCACGTCCTTGGCGACCACGTTGAGGCGGTACATGCCTGGGGGCAGGGGGATGGACTTCTGATAGATGGAGGCGCCCTGGCTCACCTGCTGGAGCATGGCCGTGGGCACGTCAATGGTGACCACGTCCTCAAACACGTTGACCACGCGGCGGGCCATCGAAGTGATGCGCGCGTAGATGTTCACCACCGCTTTGCTCATCTCGCCGTCCTGCTTGAACTGCAGGTCCTTGCGGTTGAACTGCAGGGTGATGTTGGACATCACGGTGGAACTGGTGGCCGGGAAGAAGTCGGCGCGCGTCTGCATCGGCAGCAGGTTGTAAATGATGCGCGAATTGACCTGGGCCTCAAGGTCCTTGAACTTGATCTTGGGGGCCTTCTGCAGGTCGGCGTACTGCTGCAGGCGCTCGAACTGGTTCATGCGGGCGGGCAGCGGCGAGGTGCCGGTGCCGAGCCGTGTGCCGTCGGTGCGATTGAAGCGGTCGGACTTGTCGGCCATGCCCATCTGCTCCATCAGGGTGAGGCCGGCGCCGGGGACCATGAGCAGGGCGTCCTTTTCGGACGGATCCATGGTCATGCGGTACTCGCCCGTCATGGTCTTGTCGACGAATTCGATGATGATGTCGGTCTGGCTGCCGACGCCTTCCAGGTAGCGGTAGCGCCATTTCTCGAACGGGTAGGTCGATGTGGTGCCGCCGCCCTCTTCGTAAGGCCGCTCATACGTGCCGCCAGACGCGTGGGATTCGATCTCGTCGGGCGGGCCGAAGCTGATGTAGATCATGCCGCGATCAGTCTTCCAGCCCGGGATGCCGGAAGCGAAACGCTCGTTGGCGTAGGCGATGCGGCGGTAATGCTCTTCCTTGTACTCGTTTTCCTGGCTATCGGGGGAGGGGTCGCGGCGCAGCCAGAACTGCTCGATGAACGACTCGCGTTCCTCGTCGGTCTGCAGGTTTTTGAACGCCTTCCGTTCCTCATCGGTGATGATGTAGGTGACGTCCTCGTTCAGCCACTTGCGGTAGGGCGTCTCCAACTCCTTGCGCAGCCGCTCCTCCTGCTTGCGCCTTTGTTTCTCGCTCATCGGCTTGGCGACGGTTTCGCGCGGGCCGGTGTCAGACTGTTTCTTTTTCTGTGCGGCGGCCGGAGCAGCCGTGCCGGCCAACAGGGCCACGGCCGTGAAGAAGGAGAAGAAATCGTTTCTCGACATAGCGTTACATGCGGCGCTCAGCCATTCCGACGTTCGGCCTTACCCAGAGGATGCACCATCCTCAGTTTAACCCAAATCCCAGCTATTGACGCAGCCTTTGCCCGGCTGGTTTCAATCCGCCGCGCCGGCTTCCGGACGGAGGCCGAACGGGACGAAATCCTCGCCGGCGGAGCCCTTGGCAAAGGGGCTGAAGTCCGTGCGGGTGTCGTAGACGTCCACCCCTTCGGCGCCCTTCAGTTTGTTGACCACCAGGTAGGTGAGCGGCGTGGCGGCGGCTTCGTAGAGCACCTTGCCGACATAGCCGCTGAGGATCAGGTTGCCGATGGTGGACCAGCTTTCGCGCCCGGCGAAGGCCAGCACCATGATGACGGCGGAGTCCACCAGTTGCCCGACCGCCGTGGAGCCGATGGTGCGGACCCACAGCGCTCTGCCCTTCGTCCACACCTTCATGCGGGCCATCACGTAGGAGTTGGCGAACTCGCCCGCCCAGTAAGCGGATAAACTGGCGGCTACCATGCGCGGCACAAAACCGAAGACGGTGGCGAAGGCGGCCTGGTCTTTGAAGTCGGGCGCCGGGGGCAGCAAGACCACCAGCATCCCGAACAGCGCCATCAGCGCCGAGCCGAAAAAGCCCAGCCAGATGGCGCGCCGCGAGCCGGCGTAGCCGTAAACCTCCGTGAAGATGTCGCCAAAGATGTAGGTGATGGGGAAGAGCAGTTGCGCGCCGCTGATGCGGAACGGCCCGACGGCGCAGATCTTCGGGCCGATCAGGTTAGAGACAAGCAGGACGGTGACGAAGATGACGATCAGGGTGTCGAAGAACCGGAAAGAGTGGCGGGGCCGTTCGAGGGCGGAGAAGGAGCGGACCGGGGCAACCATGAGAGTTAGATTAGGCCGTCCGGTCCGCGGGAGCAGGAAAGTTGACGCAAGTTACTGTTTGTCGAGCACGAACTTCATGGTGAAGTCGCCCTGCGGGGTGGAGAGCGAAGTCTCGACGGTCAGCACTTTGCCGTCGGGGGAGAGCGCCCACTTTTCAAGGGACTTGATCTCCGTGCCCTGCATTTCGCGCTTGGCCGCCACTTCGAGGTTGTTGTCCTTCCAGGCGGGGGTGGCTTTGTACTCGCCCATCGGCGTTTTGATGACCTGCTCCTGGCCGTTAATGGTGTACTCGACGTTGGTGGTGCGTTCGTTGCCGCCCATGGACTGGACCGTGGTGATCTTGATCGCGGGGTCCTTGTGGTCGATGGTGCGCTCGAACTTGTCGGGGCCCTGCGGCATGGGGCCGAAGTCGCTCTTGGCGTTGTTGAGCTTCCAGACGCCGGAGTAGTCCGGCTTGTCGGCGGCGAGGCAGAAAAGCGCGGAAAACGCCAGCAAGGCGGTTAGGGTCATGATACGGCGGGTCATGCGGGGGTCCTTCCTTTCAAGGAGGCTTCCTCAGCATAGCGCAAAGACCAGACCGGGCCGCAGGAGATAAGGCGGCACGATGCCGCAGAGATTCGAGAGCGGCAGAACGTCGTCGTGGACGGGCAGGCCCAGGGTGGCGCGCATGAAGCCGCGGCGCGCCAGGCATCGCCCGGTCAGCTCCGGGAAGAGAAAGCGCAGCTCGCGCTGGAGTTCCGCCGAGGCGAGCACGTAGCCTTCCTCCATGCGTGAGGAATAGAAGTCCGGGTGCGAAGGGATGACGTCGGACTGCATCACCATGCCGGACTGCAACTGCACCGTGGAGCCGGGCGACGCGGGTGCCGTCACCCATTCGTCGAGATGGATGAGATGGCCGGCGTTGAGGAAGACGTGGAAGGTCTCCCACGGCAGGCGCGCGTGGACGGCGTCGTGGAGCGCGGCGCCGGTGCTGCCGATGCGCAGGGCGTCGAACCAGGCGGCCATGGCCTCGAAATAAGGCGCGGCGAAGTGCTCGGCATAGCCTGCGGCCTCGGGCGGCAGGTCGTGCGGGCCCGCGGCCACCCAGCCGCAGCGGCAGCAGTTGGCGCCCCAATAGGCGATGCCGCAGGAGAAGCGCCCGCCTGGAACGACGCGCTCGCCGCGCGCGCTGGCCAGGCTGACGCGGTTGGCCCCGCACTTCAGGGTCATGTGGGCGGAGAGCGGGACGCCGGGGTAGCGGGCCTCGGCCAGCAGGTCGTAGTCGAGCGCGCCCGGCCGGATAGCGCGCAGCACGCGGGCCATGCCGTCGGAGGCGAGCGTGTTGGTCCATTCGAAGAAAGCGATCTCCTGTGGCGCGGCCGTCTGCCGGAATTCGAGCAGCGGGCGCGCCCAGTTGACGACGTTTTCCCACCCGGCGGCGAAGCGCAGGGCGTCGACGAGGTAGGAGGGCGCGTCGATCTGGTGCGGCGCGCCGTAGGTTTTCCAGCCGGCCACGCCGACCTGCGAGTGGGCGTCGATGCCCTCGCCGCGGAGAATCTCTTCGATCGGGCGCGAACTGCCGCGCGGCTGGTCGGGCAGGGAAAAGCACTGGAAGCGCTCGGTGCGGATTAGGCCGGCGGCGGCGGGGGGCGCGGCGGGCAGATAGCCCATGCACTCGTTGCCGGCGAGCATCAGGGGCGCGCCGTCAAGGCCGATGAGCAGCAGGGCTTCCTCGAAGCGCGGGTCGAAGCCGGTGAGCCAGGCGAGCGAAGCGAAGTGCTCGCGGTCTCCATAGACGGCCAGATGGGTGAGCGCATCGCGCTCCATGCGGGCGCGGACGAGGTCGAGCCGGCGGGCGTACTCAGCCAGCGGCACACGCCAGCCGGGCGGCTCGGCCGCGGCGCCGAAGGGCGGGTAGTCGAGCTCGATCAGGCGGGGGACTGCCATGCATCCATCATCATGGCTACGAGCTGGCCCCAGGCGTTGCCGGGGTAGCCGAGCCGCTTCTGCAGTTCGATCCATTCGGGCCGCTTCGCGCCCATGCCGGCCAGGGCGGGGAAATAGGCGCGGATCTTGCCGATGGGCGCGATCTGCTGCTTCTTCCAGGCGGAGGGGTCGTTGAGGAAACGGGCGGCGTAAGCGCAGGAGGTTAAAACGCCGGCGCCGTCTTTTGTTTGGAAGCTCCAGAGGTCGTGGCCGCGCTTTTCGGCCAGACGGCAGAGCAGGGAGAAGCCGTCGAGGTTCATGCAGGTGTAGCTGAGGGACTTCGTGCGGGCCTCTTCCCTGGGCGCGGAGCCGTCGGGGCGGAGTTGGGTGGGGGCCAGGACGTTGCGGTAGAAGTCGTAGGCGAGCTGCTCGGACTTTTCGTCGCCGCAGTAGACGGAATAGGCGGCCACCTGCGCGGCCCACCAGGTGGCGTGGTTGTTGCCGTTGTTGCGCTCGTCGATGCCCTTGGCGCTGGTGGTGAGCCAGTGGACATACTGCGCGAACCACTTCTTCAGGCCGGCCGACGCCGGGGCATCGGGGAAGGAGGCGTCGAGCAGGGCGGCGCCCTGCGCGCACCAGAGGAGGGGACGCGTGTCGATGATGCCGATGCCGCGGCCGGCGGTGACGCCGCGGATGGCCTGGCCGTACTCGAGGTTCGGCGCCATGTAGGTTTCCGGCTGAAGGAACCAGACGCCGATCAGGTTCCAGGCGCGCGCGGCGGCGGCCTGGTCCTTCAGGAAACAGGCGGCGAGGCCGAGTTGGAGGACGGTTTCGCAGAGGTCGCCGAGGTCGTCGTCGTTGGCGGTGAAGCGTTCCGGATTTACTACGCCGTCGCGGCGGACGTAGGGGCCGCCGGGCTTGGCGGGGTTGGGCCACCAGTAGGGACCTTCGCTGAAGAAGTCGTGCGGACCGGCCGGGCTGAGGGCGCCGGGACGGTGGTAGGTGACCGACCACGGGCCGGCCGTCATGGCGCCGCGGGTGCCGGCGGCGAGGCGGGCCGGCGGCTTGAGGCGCGCGGCCTCTTCGGCGGAGAGGAGCAGGAGCGGCGCGGATGGGGCGGCCTCAAGCCGAAGGGCCGCGCCGGCCAGCGCGGCCCCCTTCAGGAACGATCTGCGGTGCATTCTACTTGCCTTTCAGCGAGAGCTGCAGGTGGCTGCGGGACTTGCTGTAGCCGAAGTAGACCACCAGGCCGATGAGCATCCAGATGATGAAGGCGACCTTGGTGAGGCGGTCCAGGCTGAACATCAGCAGCAGGTTGAAGAAGACGCCCAGCACGGGCACCAGCGGAACCAGGGGGGTGCGGAAGGGGCGTGGGAGGTCGGGGTGCGACCGGCGCATGATGATGATACCGATGCAGACCAGCACGAAGGCCCAGAGGGTGCCGATGGAAGTGAGATTGCCCAACTGTTGAATGGGGGTGAACGCGCCCAGCAGGGAGACGAAGATCATCAGCAGGATATTGGACTTCCAGGGCGTGGCGAACTTGTCGTGCAGGTCGGAGAACATGCCGGGCAGCAGGCCGTCGCGCGACATGGAGAAGAACACGCGGGACTGTCCGAGCAGCATGACGAGCATCACGGAGGTGAGTCCGGCCAGCGAGCCGAGCTTCATCAGGAAGCCGAGCCAGGGGATGCTCTTCATGCGGTCCACGGCGACGGCGAGCGGGGCGGAGACGTTCAGGTCCTTATAATTGACGACGCCGGTGAGGACGATAGCGTAGAGGATGTAGAGAACGGTGCAGACGATGAGCGAGCCGACAATGCCGATGGGCATGTCGCGCTTGGGATCCTTGGCCTCCTGCGCGGCGGTGGAGACTGCGTCGAATCCGATGTAGGCGAAGAAGATCTGTCCGGCCGCGGCCATCACGCCGGTCCAGCCGAAGACGCCGAATTCGCCGCTGGTGTTAGGCGGCAGGAACGGCGTGTAGTTGGCGTGGTTGATGAAGAAGTAGCCGATTCCGATGAAGAGCACGACCACGGCCAGCTTGACGGCCACGATGAGCGCGTTGAAGCGGGCCGACTCCTGGATGCCGATGATCAGGATGGTGGAGATGAGCAGGATGATGATCACCGAGGGCAGGTTCAGCAGGCCGGGCGTGGGATCCCAGGGCGAGTGGATGAAGGTGGCGGGCAGTTTGATGCCGAAGGACTCGAGGATGGAAACGAAGTAGCCGGACCAGCTCACCGAGACCGTGGCGGCGCCGATGGCGTATTCGAGCACCAGCGCCCAGCCGATGATCCAGGCCAGCAGTTCGCCCATGGTGGCATAGGCGTAGGTGTAGGCGCTGCCTGCGATGGGGATCATCGTCGAGAACTCGCTGTAGCAGAGCCCGGCGAAGGCGCAGCCGATGGCGGCGAGGGTGAAGCTGTAGACGACGGCGGGTCCGGCGTGCTGGGCGGCGGCGACGCCGGTGAGGGAAAAGATGCCGGCGCCGATGATGGCGCCGATGCCGAGGGCGATCAACTGGGTGGCGCCCAAGGTCCTTTTCAGGGCGTGGCCGTGCGTGTCCCCGCTGGACTCGCTCAGGATCTTCTCGACCGATTTTCTTGCGAACAGGCTCATGCCTCAGACCTCTTTCCTTTGCCGCGCCACAGGAGGAACACGGGAACGCCGATCAGCACCAGGATCAGCCCCGGCCACGTGTAGCTGGGCTTGTAAATCAGCAGCAGGATCTCGATTCCGCCGGCCACGGCGATGTAAATAGCCGGCAGCAGCGGGTAGCCGAAGGCCCGGTAGGGGCGCTCCAGGCCGGGCTGGGTGCGCCGCAGAACGAAGAGCCCGGCGATGGTCAGAACATAGAAAAGTAAAACAGCGAAGATAACATAGTCGAGCAGGTCGTTGTACCGTCCGGTGAGCGTGAGCAGGCAGGCCCAGAGGCACTGCACCCAGAGCGAAACGTAGGGCGTGTGGTGGACGGGATCGACGCGGCGCACGGCCTGGAAGAAGAGCCCGTCCTCGGCCATGGCGTAGTAGACGCGGGCGCCGGAGAGCACCAGGCCGTTGATGCAGCCGAAGGTGGAGACCATGACCGCGGCGGCCATGATGGCGGTGGCGGCGGGGCCGAGCACCTGGGCGATGACGGCGGTGGCGACGCGGTCCTCCGGGGCGTTCATGATGCCCGAGAGAGGCAGGGCCATCAGGTAGACCAGGTTGCAGCCCAGATAAAGGATGCTCACCGTGCCGACGCCGATGGCCAGCGACAGCGGCAGATCGCGCTTGGGGTTCTTGATTTCGCCGGCGGCCAGCGTGACGCTGTGCCAAGCGTCGGAAGAGAACAGCGCGCCCACCATGGCGACGCCGGTGAGGCGGACGACATCCCACAGCGATCCCGGCGCGCGCCAGAAGTCGGTGAAGTTGGCCTGAATGGCTTCGGGCCGCCGCCCCAGGAAGACGCCGAGGGCGATGAGACCGGCGAGCGCGCCCACCTTGGCGATGGTGAAGACGTTCTGCACGATGGCGCCGGTGCGCAGCCCGCGCGTGTTCACCCACGTCAGGAAGACGATGACGACGATGGCCACGGCCATCTGCGTGGTGAGGCCGAAGGGGCCGAGCTTCAGGAGATAGTTCCGCGTGGAGACGGCGGGCAGGAAGTAGCCCAGGAACTTGGCGAAGGCCACGGCGACGGCGGCGATGGTGCCGGTCTGGATGACGGTGAAGAAGGTCCAGCCGTAGAGGAAGCCGTAGAGCGGGCCGAAGGCCTCGCGCAGATAGATGTACTGCCCGCCGGCGCGCGGCATGGCGGCGGAAAGCTCGCCGTAGCTGAGCGCGGCGATGAGCGTGAGCACCGCGGTGACGATCCAGGTGAGCATCATGAGCCCCGGCGACTGGACCTGCCGGGAGATGTCGGCGGCGACGATGAAGACGCCGGAGCCGATCATGGAGCCCATGGTGAGCGTGGTGCCGTCGAGCAGGGAGAGGCCTTTGACGAGGCCGGGCTTGGAGTTGGTTACTGCGTCAGCCTGATCCATTCTTCCGTGCGTTCCCTTACGGTGGCTTTGGTGATCTCTTCGGGCAGGAGGTCGCCGATGACGGCGATGGAGTCGGCTCCGGCGCGCAGGACGGACTGGGCGGTGGCGCGCGTGATGCCGCCGATGGCGACCAGCGGCCTCGGGGTGAGACGGCGCAGGGTAGGGATGTTTTCGAGCCCGACCTGGGGGGCGGGCCGGTCTTTCGAGCCGGTGGTGAAGATGGGGCCGATGGCGAGGTAATCGGCGGGCTCGGAATTGGCCGATTGGAGTTGCTCGGCGTTGTGGGTGGAGAAGCCGAGGAGGCGGCCGGGGCCGAGCACGCGGCGGGCGAGCAAGGGAGCGAGATCGTCCTGGCCGAGGTGCAGGCCAGCGTCGAGGATGGCGGCGATGTCGGCGCGATCGTTGATAACGAACTGCGCGCCGGCGCGGGCGCACAAAGCAGCCACCGTCTGCGCCGTTTCAAACATCTGACGCGAGAAATGTTCCTTTTGGCGGAACTGCAGGATCCGCGCGCCACCCTCCAACAGGGCTTCAGCGAAGAAGACGGGCTGGCGGCCGCGACGGGCCAGCGAGGCCGTATCGAGGATTGGATAGAGGCGCGGCAGCAACTTCCTTAGCATAGTTGAAACACTGGGCCGTGCGGCACTGGCGAGCCGGCAGTCGCCTCACGCATCGGGTCCGGTCGTACGGCCGGACGGATTACTCGCACCGCAACGCGCTGACAGGATCGAGATGCGAGGCTCGCCAGGCTGGCAGCAGCGCCGAGCCGAGCGCAGCGGCGAGAAGGGCAACGCCGCTGGCGGCGAAGACCCCAGGGTCTTCCGCGCGTACGCCAAAGAGCTGGCTTTC
>DAHVTI010000273.1 GCA_027324255.1 Bryobacterales bacterium
GGAGAAGCGCAATTTGCTGGTCACGCGCCAGTCGTCCTGCAGGAACAGGGCGCGGCGCGGGGTGCGCCAGTAGGCGGTGTCGTTGGTGTCGATGGAGAGGCTGTTGGGAACCCCCATCATGAAGGCGGCCCATTCGTGCACATGTTGGGCGGCGAGGTTGTCGACGTTGGAGGCGCTGGTCCAGTTGTTGCGGAACTGGAAGGATCCGGTGCTGGAACCGGGGCCGCTTTCGCCGAAGAGCGTGCGCCTCTCCTGCCAGCCGTACTTCAGGGTGTGGTTCCCCTTGATGGTGGTCATGGTGGCGCGGTATTCGAAGTTGTTCAGCTTCGTGCCGATGACGGGGTAGGAGTCACCCACATCGGTGATGTTGTAGAAGTCGAGGCGCGGCAACTGGGTATTGGCTTGGGCGCGCTGGTCGATGTATGCGGGCAGGCCGACATCGGCCGCCTTCACGGTCGTGCGGGAGACGTTCCGGCTGCCTTCCTCCCAGCGGGAGAGACCGAAGTTGGTATCGAGGATGTTGGAGGAATTGATGGTCCAGAGGTAGCCGACGTTGCCGCCCCTGTTAATGCGGGTGAGTCCGTTGGAGTGCAGGCCGCGCGAGGTTTCGTAGGTCCAGTCGTACTCGTCGGCGAGGCGGTCGTTCCACTGCCAGCGGACATTCACGCGATGGTTCTGGCTGATAGCCCAGTCGTAGCGGTTGACGATGGAGTTGAACTTCTCATCCTTCGGCATTGCGGAGGCGAAGTAGTTGTTGTACTGTTCGACGGTCACCTTGCCGGGGATGTTGTTCGGCGTGGGGAAGAGCTTCGAGTAGTAGCTGTAGGTGGGGTTGAGAATCGGGACGCCCTTGTTGCCGGGGAAGGGGGTGCGGACCACATTGCTGCCCTGGAGGCGCGCTGTGCGAGGATCGTAGATGGTGTAGAGGTTGGCGCCGTTGGGAACGGTGAGGAAGTAGGAGAAGTCGCCCTGCCGCATATCCATGGTGGGCACGGTGCGGTCCGTGCTGGAGGTGGTTTCCGCCTTGGACTGGCGGATGCCGTTCCAGGTGAAGGTCCAGAACACCTTGTCCTTGCCGTTGAAGATCTTCGGCAGAAAGACCGGGCCGGCGGCGGAGAGTCCGTAGTTGTTGGAGCGGCCGGTGGCCTGCTTCTGCTTCTTGTTGGGATCGATGGTGCCGTTGCGGACGCCGGCATCGTAGGGTTCGCGGGTGAAGAACGGGGTGGCATTCCAGCGCTGCTGCCAGTGCTGGTCGAAGACGGACCCGTGCAGCGCATTGGTGCCGGAACGGGATGCCACGTTGATGGATGCGCCGGAGGTGAAGCCCTGGCTGGCGTCAAAGTTGGAGGTTTCGAGCTTGAACTCGGTAATAGAGTCGGCGGGGGGCACGAAGCCGACGCGGCGGCCGGAACCGGTGACGGTCATGCCGTCGATGGTGTACTCGTTCTGGCCGACGCCGCCGGCGGTGTTGAACGCGGAGGTGCCGGCGTTATCGAATGGACGGCGGTACTCGGGCTGGCCCGTCCACTGCATGCCCGGCGCCAGTGTGGAGAGAGCGAACGGGTTCAGGTCGGAAAAGGGCAGGTTGATCAATTGCTTTTGGTCGAGCACGCGGCCGCCGCTGGCGGTAGTGGTTTCCAGCAGGGGCGCCTCGGCCGTCACTTCGACGGTTTCAGCGACAGCTCCGATCTCGAGGGTGAGGTTGATTTCCAGGCGGGTGCTGACGTTGACGGTGATACCTGAGCGGGTGAGCTTCTTGAAGCCGCCGGCCTCCACGGAGACCGAGTAGGTGGACGGCTCGAGGAAGTTAGCTTCGTAGTAGCCGGTCTCATTGGTGGTGATCCGGCGGGTTTCATTGGTTTGGGTGTTGGTCACGGCGACCCTGGCATTCGGGATCACTCCGCCTTGTGGGTCGGCGACACGCCCGGTTATGGCGCCTCTCGATTCCTGAGCCAGTGCGAAGCAGGACGCGAGAACTGTAAGACATACTCCAGCAAGGAGTTTGCGAAACATGGTCAAAAGACCTCCCTGAATTTCCACGCGGCACAAACCCACGTAGCAGATCTATCTAATCAGATCCAGGGAGGCCGGTCAAGCCGGAAGATAGCAGCTTTCGAACCGGTGTTCCGATTTTTTCACTATCCGGTGGTCAGATTCGGCCGGTGTCGCCAGGGACCGGGCAGCTCCGATGGGTGCCGCCCGGCCATATCGGAGGGTGCGGTCAGAAGTCCACGCGAAGGTTGAACTGAATGACGCGGGACAGGCCGCGCTGCGAGGTAACGCGGCCGAAGTTGGCGTTGGTCGGGTCGGTGTTGGGACCGCCGAAGTTGGTGTGGTTGATGGCGTTGAGCATATCCACGGAGAAGCGGGCGTTGATGCCGTTCTCGGGACGGATGGGGAAGACGCGCTCGATCTTGAGGTCGAGGTTCTGGATGCCGTCCTCGCGGAGAGATCCGAGACGGTCGGGGAAGACGCGGATGTGGTAGGAGCCGGGCTGGGCGGCGGCGCGGCCTTCGAAACCGGTGAAGCCGGAAGCCGGGGCGCCGGTGCCCTTCCAGGAGATGGAGGGATCGAACCAGGCCAGGTAGTCTTTGCTGCGGACTTCGTCGTGCTTGAAGAGGGAGCCGAGCTGGTTGACGTCGCCGTAGAAGAACCGGTTGCCCCAGCCGGTGACGGGGCCGGTTTGCCACTGGTAGACCCAGGAGAGGTTCCAGTTGCCGACGACCCAGGCGAGCGGGCCTTCCTTGAGGTAAGTGCGGCCCTTGCCGAAGGGGGTCTGGTAGACGGCGGACCAGGCGATGCGGTGGGGGCGGACGCTGTTGTTGATGTGCTCGGACGGGAACTGATCGAACTCATTCAGGTAGAAGTCCGAGGAGTCACCGGAGGCCCAGGTGTACATGAAAGTGGTCTGGAAGCCCTTGGTCATGCGGCGTTCGACGAGCAACTGCATGTCGCGGTACTTGTTTTCGCCGAGGCGGAGGCCCTGGCCGGGGAGGTTGTAGCTCCGGAGGTATTTGTACTGGGAGTAGCCGCGGAGGATGCGTTCGCGGGCCAAGTTGGAGCCGGTGAAGAAGCCCTGGCCGCTCATGTAGCGGTAGAGGGTGGGGTTGGCCTGTTCGATGGAGGCGAGGTTCTTGATGTTGAAGGGGTTGGCGCCGTTCTGGTTGAGGAAGTTGTCGTTGTTCTGATCGCGGACCATGCCCTTGGTCCAGTACTGCTCGGGGAGGTAGTTGACGCGGCGCTGGACGGGGAGGGTGGAATAGGCGCCATTGTAGGAGACGTCGATCATGAGGTTGCGGGCGAGTTCGCGCTGGACGCCGATTCTCCAGCGGTTCTGGAGGGCGGGGCGGTAGTCCCACATGCGGGCGTTGAAGTCGCCGCCGTAGAGGGCGATGCCGTCGAGGGCGGCGCGGAAGGGCTCGTCGAAGCGGGTGTTTCCGCTGGCGGGGCGCACAGGGAAGGGATCGTTCATCGGGGTGCGGCCCTGGGCGAGCCCGGCGGCATCGCCGACGCCACAGCAGAAGGAGAGGCCGGTGTCGTTGGTGATGGGGGTGCCGGTGGACTGGTTGTAACCGTTGGTGTAGGGGCGGTCGTTGGAGACGTTGAGGGTGTCCTGATACATGCCCCAGCCGCCGCGGATCACGGTCTTGTTGTCGATGCTGTAGACGATGCCGGCCTTGGGCAGGAAGACGTTGGTCCCCTGGGTGGCGGTATCGAAGCCGTTGGTGCCGAGGAACGAAGAGATGCCGGTGGAGCGGAAGGAACTGGCGGGTAGTTCGGCGATGGGCTTAGTGGCGTAGGCGGCCTGGACGAGGTCCGTGATGGGGCTCTTCTGGTCGAGGAACGCCCAGGAGATGCCGCGGTTGAGGCTCTCGTTCGTGCCGTTCTCGCGCTCGTAGCGGAGGCCGAGGGAGAGGCGCAGCTTGTTGGTCAGGCGCCAGTCGTCGTGGAAGAAGAGGGCGCGGCGGGGGGTGCGGAAGTAGAAGGTGTCGTTGGTGCTGATGCTCATGCTGGAGGGGACGCCAAGCATGAAGCCGGCCCACTCGTGAACGTGGTCGGCGGCGAGGTTATCCACGTTGGAGGCGCGGGTCCAGTTGTTGCGGAAGGAGAAGTAACCGGTGGAGGAACCGGGGCCGGAGGCGGCGAAGTTGGTTTTGCGTTCCTGCCAGCCGTACTTGAAGGTGTGATTGCCGAGGATGGTGGTCATCGAGGCGCGGGCCTCATAGTTCGTGAGCAGGGTGCTGATGGCGGCGTAGTCGGAGCCGACGTCGGTGTTGGTGTCGAAGTCGAGGCGGGGCATCTGGGTGAAGGAGCCGGCGCGCTGGTCGATATAGGCGGGGAGGCCGAAGTCGGCCGCCTTATACTGCGATCTGGTCGTGTTGCGGCTGCCCTCTTCCCAGCGGGAGATGCCGAGGTTGGTGTCGAGGATGTTGGAGGAGTTGATGGTCCAGAGGTAGCCGATGTTGCCGCCGCGGTTGATGCGGGTGAGGCCGTTGGAGTGGAGGCCGCGGACGGTCTCATAGGTCCAGTCGTATTCGTCGGCGAGGCGGTCGTTCCACTGCCAGCGGACGTTGATGCGGTGGTTCTGGGTGATCGCCCAGTCGTAGCGGTTGACGACGGAGTTGAACTTCTCGTCCTTGGGCATGGCGAAGGCGAGGTAGTTGTTGGTGAGTTCGGGCGAGACGACGCCGGGGACGTTGTTGGGCGTGGGGAAGAGCTTCAGGTAGGCGCTGTAGGTGGGGTTGAGGACCGGGACGCCCTTGTTGCCGGGGAAGGGGGTGCGCACGACGTTGGAGCCCTGGAGGCGGGCCGACCGCGGATCGTAAATGGTGAAGCGGTTGGCGCCGTTGGGGACAGTGAGGAAGTAGGAGAAGTCGCCCTGGCGGGCTTCCATGCTGGGCACGGTGCGGTTCATGGAACTGGTTGTTTCCGCTTTGGACTGGCGGATGCCGTTCCAGGTGAAGGTCCAGAAGACCTTGTCCTTGCCGTTGAAGATCTTGGGCAGCCAGACGGGGCCGGCGGCGGAGAAGCCGTAATTGTTGGAGCGGCCCGTGGCCTGCTTCTGGACCTTGTTGGGGTCGATGGTGCCGTTGCGGACGCCGGCGTCGTACTGCTCGCGGCGGAAGAAGGGGGTGGCGTTCCAGCGCTGCTGCCAGTGCTGGTTGAAGACCGAGCCGTGCAGGGCGTTGGTGCCGGACTTGGAGGCGACGTTGATGGACGCGCCGGAGGTGAAGCCCTGGCTGGCGTCGAAGTTGGACGTTTCGAGCTTGAACTCAGTGATGGAGTCGGCCGGAGGCACGAAGCCGACGCGGCGGCCGGAGCCGGTGACGGTCATGCCGTCGATGGTGTACTCGTTCTGGCCGACGCCGCCCATGGTGTTGAAGGATGAGGTGCCGGCGTTGTCGAAGGGGCGGCGGTACTCGGGCTGGCCGGTCCACTGCATGCCGGGGGCGAGGGCGGAGAGAGCGAAGGGGTTCAAGTCGGAGAAGGGCAGATTGATGAGTTGCTGCTGGTCGAGGACGCGGCCGCCGCTGGCGGTGGTGGTTTCCAGCAGCGGAGCCTCGGCGGTGACTTCGACGGATTCGGCGATCTGGCCGATCTCCATGGTCAGGTTGATTTCCAGGCGGGCGCTGACGTTAACCGTGATGCCGGTGCGGTTGAGCTTTTTGAAGCCGCCGGCCTCCACGGAGACTGAGTAGGTGGACGGCTCGAGGAAGTTGGCTTCGTAGTAGCCGGTGTCGTTGGTCGTCAGGCGGCGGGTTTCATTGGTTTGGGTGTTGATGACTGTCACCCGGGCGTTCGGGATGACGCCGCCCTGCTGGTCCGTCACGCGGCCGGTGATGGCTCCGCGGGATTCCTGGGCGAACGTCGAACCATTGAGCAACAAAGCACAAACGGCTCCGACAAGGAGCGAGCGAGACATGGTCACTTGACCTCCCGTTACTAATTGGTCCCTGAAGTATATCCAAAGACGCTATCCATAGAAGGTATCTACGGTAGCCATCATTAGATAGCGTGCCTAGTAAATCACAGAAAACGGGGCCGGTCAAGCTGGAGTCGCCGTTTCGGGTGGCCCGTGGTGGGCACAGAGGGGCTGCTACTGCCAGGCGAGCAGCAACCAGACGGAGGCGCCACCGGCCTGAAGGCGCTGGTAGCCGCGGAGCGGGAAGTAGGGTGGGAGACGCAGGCGCAGTTCGTCGAGGCCGGGCCAGGCGGGCACGGGCCCGGAGGAGACGACGTGCACGGTTTCGGTGCCGAGAGAGACCGACGCCAGATCGCGGGGCAGGCCGGTGCCGAAGAGGACGACGTCGGTCTCCTCGGCGCCGGCGGGGACGGACAGGAAGGCGCAGGAGACGGAGCCGGGCTGGCACTGAGCCAGGGGGCTGGCGGGCAGGGTGGGCGAGGCGAAATAGCCCAGGGGCGGGCCGGAGGACGAGAAATCGGCGCGGAAGAGGCCGGGGGCGGAGGGCGCGATGTCGATATCGAGGGCGGAAGGCAGGCCGGCGGGGGGACGGAGTTCCAGGCGGGCGCGGCCGCTGGGCGTGTCTTCCGGGATCCGGGCCTCGAGGAAGACGGGCTGAAGCCCGGCGAGGGGGAGGGCGCGGGTGCGGCCGGAAGCGTCGGTGAGTTCCAGGCGGGGCTCGCCGTGGGCGGTGAGTTCGATGCCATCGAGGCGGAAGAGGCTGCCGGGCGAGAGGGTGAGGGTGCGTTCGAGCGAGGCGCCGTTGCGGAGGCCGAAGGGCTGGATGACGGGGGGGTTGAAAAAGAACACGAGCGGTGGGGCGGCGTTGCCGGCGTCGTCGGCGTAGCGGAGGCAGAGGCGTTGGGGGAAGGCGGACCTGGGGACGAAGATGGGGGCGGCGAGGTACGGGCGGTAAGCAGCGGGGCTGGTGCAGTCAGTGGAGAACGGGTGGCCGGCCTTGTATTGGAGCGAGGAGACGGCCGGGGGCACGGAGGAGACGGTGAGGCGGTAACCGTCATCCGCGGGATCGGCTTCGAAGCCGGGGGGGAGGGCCGGAGGCAGGGCATCGACGCGCATGCGGCGGTGGGAGGGGAAGTTGAAACTCTGCCAGGAGGCGTCGATGGAGGGGGTGGAGCCGGCGACGACGCAGAGCAGGTAGTGGCCCTCATGGCGGCCGATGGGGTCGAAGATGGTGGCGGAGAAGGAGAGCAGGATGGGCCTGGAGTAGCCGGCAGGGTTCCGGCAATCGTCGAGGCCGAGGCGGACGGTTTTGTAGGCGTAATAGGGAAGGGTGCCGGAGAGGCGGGCGTCCCAACGGGTGAGTTCTCCGTTGGTCCGGGGCGGCGCGGCGGTGCGGCGGTTGATGTCGATGTCCAGTTCGAGACCGGGGTCGAGGCCGCAGGCGGGCAGGGAGGGGGCGGCAAGGCCGGAGGCGTCGAAGCAGCCGGAGAGGGGGGAAACCGGGGCGGCGTAGGAGGTGTCGGGCTCGACGGCGGGGCCGGAGGGGGTGACGGCGCAGGGGCGGTTTTCGAAGCAGTCGAAGTCCGGGCCGCCGTTGGAGCTGAGATTCGTGGTGGTGCCAATGACGCCGGCCACCCGGCCGGAGGCGGCGTCGAACAGCGGGGAACCGGAGGCGCCGCCGTAGACGTCGGGACAGTCGTTGCGGATTTCATCGTGCCACAACCAGGCTGCTTCTATGAGGGCCGTGGAGCCGAGGGCGGAACATTCGCCGCGGCGGAGGAAGGCCCTTTCGGCGGGGAAGTTGACGGCGGGCGCGCCCACCCAAAAGACGGAAGCGCCCTGGGTCAGCGGGCCGGCGAAGAGGCGGAAGCCGCGGAGGCCGCGGGCCTGGAGGGCGCCGAGGGTGGCGTCGATCTGGAGCAGGGCGAGGTCAGTGCCCTTCATGGTGGACCAGACGACGGTGGTGGCGCCGATGGTGACGGCGGCGTCGCGGGTGTCGGCGAAGTAGTTGAAGTCGATGGTGTAGCCGGCGGGCTGGTTGGCGATGACGGCGTTGGGCTCGCGGCTGACGCAGTGGCCGGCGGTGAGGGCGTAGGCGGGGCTGCCGGGCGAGGAGGACTCGGGCTCGATGAGGAAGGCGGTGCAGGAGCTTTTGGCGTGCAGGCGGCCAACGGCGGCGAAGGCCTGGTTCTGGCCGGAGGCGTTGGAGAGGAGTAGGGAGCTGGGCGGAGCGGCGAAGGCGGAGCAGGCGAGCAGTAGGGGGGGCAGGCGCATGGGGGGCTATTGCAGCGGGCCGTCGCCGCCGTAGAGGTCGGGCTCGCCGGTCTGCGCGGAGCCGGAGGCGGGGTCGTCGAGGTGGTCCTGGACGGCGTACATGCGCTCGGTGCACTCGGGGCAGGCGAAGAGGTGGTCCTCGATGAACTTCAGCTCGGCATCATGGTGGATCATGCCGGAGGCGTAGCGTTCGAGGTCGTTGTCGGAGAGATGGGAGGCGGAGAGGTGCTTCATGTCATTTCTGGGACCAGCCGTCGGCCCAGGATTTCTTCTTCTGCTGTGCCGGGGCCGCGGCTTTCGGAGCGGCGCCCTTTTGGGCGGCGAGGTCGGCGGTGACGAAGCGGACCACGCTTTCCAGCAGGGCGGCGCGGGGGAAGGAGGCGCCCATGTTGAGGGCAATGTTGAGATGGTCGGAGAGGACGGCGCCGAGGTAGGTGGACTCGGGGATCACCTGGTCGAGCTTGAGGAGCTGGGTGTCGTTCTGGCGGTCGTAGGCGGCAAGCATGGCGTAGGTCTGCGCCGCCGTTTTGGGGACGCGGTCGGCGGAGGTGTAGGCGGCCAGAGAGTAAGTGGGCACGGCCGGGTGCGGGTAGGAAGAGAGGAAGCGCTGGCGGACCTCCTTCTTGAGGCTCTTGAAGCCTTCGGCGAGGTTGCCTTTGCAGCCGGCCTTGTCCTTGACGCGGCCGAGCCAGGCGTCGAGCTGCATGGGGAGGGAGTCGGCGATGGGCGAGCCGCCGGAGGCGCCGGCGGTGGAGACGAAGGCGGCCACCTTCTCCTTGACGCCGGGAATGGTGGCGAGCGCCACCTGGAGGTCGGGCGTGCCCTTCGAGTAGCCGACGACGATGAACTTGCGCTGATCGTCCTTCCAATGCTCGTCCAGCCAGGCTGCGATCACCTTGGCGTTGTCCTCGCTGGAGTCGTTGGGGACGGAGAGGAGTTCGGCGCTGAGGCCGTATTTTTCGGTGAGCATCTGGCGGGCGACTGCGTAGGCGGGGTTGTCGGAGACGCAGGTATTCATGATGCCGGGCACGACGAGGATGCGGTAGTCCTTGGGGATCTCGCCGAGTTGGAGATCTTCGCGGCCTGGCTTCTCGATCCATTGCGAGCAGGGGCCGAGGTCGGCGCCGTCGGGGTTGTTCTGCTGGAGCACGGAGCAGAAGGTGTCGGCGAAGGCGGCGGCGCGGTTGCCGGATTCGGGCTTAAGGTAGATGACGAGGACGCGGCCGTCGGAGAAAAACTCCTCGCCGTGGGCGGTTTTGGCCTTGGTGACGGTGTCGGGCGGGGTGACGTAGGCGGTCTTGACCACCTGGCCGGACTGCTTGAGCGTCTCGGCGATGAAGTCG
>DAHVTI010000281.1 GCA_027324255.1 Bryobacterales bacterium
TACTCCAAGCGGCGCCATGTCCACAATGACACTGGGCAACGGAGTGGTCGAGCAACGGACCTGGAACGATCGGCTGCAATTCACCGGGCTTACGGCAACGCGGAGCGGCGCCACCGTTCTCGGGTTGGGGCTGAATGCCCACTTGAGGCGGGGAAAATGGGAAAGCAAGCCCTGCTGAGTCCATGCGGATAATGCGCCGGACACACCACTATCCACCAACCCACACGCCTCCGGCGCCTGTATTCCCAAATTGGCCGCGGTGGCCGACCGCCACCGCGCCGGATCAAGCCGCGTCGCGGTAGTAGTAATTCAGCATGCCGCCCAGTCGATGACGGCGCCGGATTGCGCCTGACGCTCCCAGGTGGCCAGCCTCAGGGCAGATGATCCTGTTCCGCAGTCCTCGATGATTCCGCTCGGCGTGATAGTGCTCCACGAAGTTCTGAACGGCCGTCCGCAGGGACGCCTCGCCGAAGAAGATCATGCGGTCCAGGCAGGACTCCTTGATGCTTCGGACGAATCGTTCGGCGTGGGGATTCAGGTTAGGCGACCGGGGCGGCAGCTTGACGGACTTCACCCCTCCAGCCTCCAACGTCTGCAGGAACTCGGCCGTGAACAGCGGATCGCGGTCGTGGATCAGGTACTTTTTCCCGGCGAGCACTCCATCGACAGCATCGGTGAGGTTCCGCGCGACCTGGTTCATCCAGAGGCCATTGACGATCGGTGCGATTCCGGCGATCTCAACCTTGCGGGTCGCCAAGTCGATGAAGAACAAAATTATGAAGCGCTGCAGGCCCCGGCGCGTCCAAACCTCAACGATGAAGAAGTCCGTCGCGACGATCAGGTCCCAATGCCGCTCCAGAAACTCCTTCCACGTGGTCCTTCGATTTCGTTCTGGCGCCGGATCGATCCCGTGCCGTTCCAGGATCGCCGCGATCGTGCTGCGAGCGATCTCGTGGCCGAGGTTGGACAAGGCTCCCTGGATTCGCCGATAGCCCCAATCGCGATTCTCTCGGGCCAATCGCAAGACCAGCGCTTCGAGTTCGCCAGCAGTGCGTGGCCGGCCAGGCCCTCGCCTGCCGCTCCCGTCATACTTCTGAGCGATCAGTTTGCGGTGCCAGGCGAGCAGGGTCTCTGGCGTGACGATGGTGGCCACTTCCGCGAGGATGGTCCGCCCCAGCCCGTTGGCCTTGGCGGCCAACCGGCGCCGCTGATCGTCTGTGAAGCGAGGATGCTTGCCGCCGAGTTGTTCCCGGAGGACTCGATTTTCTTCGCGCAGATACTCGATGACCTGCAACTGGCGTTGGCTCATCCAGCCGGCGACCGTGAGCAGGAGGAACCGGAATGGATCCAACAGTTTCGACATCGTGTCGATCCAATTTTCCCAGAGTCGTCCGGGCGGAACAGAACCTCTGCTCCTTCAGACCTGTCCAGCTTTGAACCAAACTCGAAACAGCGACCTCTGGGGATGGGCAGCAGAAGGGCCAGTTATGCGAGGACATCAGGCGGCAGACACCGGAGCACCGCATCAAAGACCTCGTGCGCTGTCGCCAACGCCGCCGTGGCTTCCTCGACGGTCGCTTCCTCGGGATCGCCTGGATAGCGGAACTTCCACGCATACTCGGTCAGCGGAGCCGCCCGCCGGAGCAGCGGCTCCAGGTTCTGGTCGATCTGGCAGCAGGCTTCTCCCAGTTCGATCAAGTTGTGAGTCTTGCGGAATGGGATGCGATGCCACGAGAGGAAGGCCTTCAGAGACTTCTCGACAGCCTGTTGGGAGTGAAAAACGATGTCGTCGCAAAACGGCGGATCTGCCTTCAATTCGTAATCCGCGGCCGAGAGATCCTTGCTTCCTTTAACAAGCCAGCCGCGAACCTCGGACAGGAGTGCTGGATCATGCGGCATGGAGGAGTCTTCCTTCGCGGACAACCGTCGCCGGCAGCGACGCGGCGAGGTGCAGCCGGCTGTCGAACTGGCTCGCGGTCCAAACCAACACGTCGGACGCAACACCGGTGCCCCAAAGCGCCTCGTAGGCGGCGCGGCTGCGGCGGAGTTCAACGGGCGCGTCGTCAGGTACGACGACCATAATGTCGTAGTCGCTATCCGGCCCTGCATCGCCCCTTGCCACGGAACCAAAGAGGTAGATGCGCTCCGGACGATAGGCCTCCACCAGTCGGCGCACAACTTCGGACAAAGCCGCATCGCTGGCCGTCGGAGTCTTGAAGACAGTGGTGCGCTCGAAAGCCATGGGTCACGCCTGACCTCAGTTTGCCACAACTGCTACGATGTGAACTCGGTCAGCCCGATCCAGGCGTTCGCGAGAATCCCGCTGGGTTGTCAGGCCGCGGGGCTGTTCTTGGCGACTATGAGTATCCCATCGGGAATCAATTGATTTGCCGCGACCCCGGCCCCGTACAGTGCGGTATGTCTCAATCTGTGGCCGCCGCGTCGCGCGACAGTTCCACATGAGAGGATGACGCAAATCCGAATTCTCCCTCCGCTGGTTAACAGCGGGAGAATCCGTCTCGCCGCGGATTCTCCGTTCGCGAATACGTATTTCGTTTCACTTGGGGAGCCAAACTATTCCCATCCGCAGTTTTCTTCCCCCCCCGTTAACGCCGGAGCCATTCGTGTGCCCGCACGAAGTCTCCGGAGTTGCGCCCGTCCTGCCAACAACTTGCATGCTCATCTTCTCCGTCGCCACTGAAGCGGAGAGCCTCGGTGAGTCCGCCGGTGAGCGGTTGGCGCCCCCGTCTGGCCGAACCTCTCCACTCCTCGGGAGAGGCGTTTCGGTTATTTAACGGCCTCAGAATCTCGCCGGGGCGGTGTGCACAGACTTCCGAATTCCTGCGTATGTTTACTGTGGGAGAGCGCTGATCGCCTCCCAATCCACCAGACAGCGGAACGACCGCAAGGCGGACTGCGCTGTGGGTGCCGGAAGCCGGCCATGACAGGCCGGCGCCGGAGCTCACGGCTCCCGCGGCGTTCCGGCATCCACGGCCTGTTTCCCAGCGGTTCGGTGACGCTGGGGAGCACGGACCCTTGGACGAGCCGAACCGATCATTTGACGACGATCTCAAGATCATCGCCGCGATTCTGACCGCTGGCTACCTCCGGTACCGCGAACGCCGGCGCCGCGAACTTTCCCTTGATAGTGCCGAAGCTTCGAGCCCTCATGGACACGAGGTTAACGGCACTGAGAAAGGAGAATGATTTGAGCACCGACGTTTCAAAGCAGATCGAGGAACTGGCCCAGATGACAGTCCGAGTACCCCTCGGGGCGAACCGTCAGCTACGTGCCGGACAGCGTGGGCCGTATCAGCGCCGTGAAGAACGAAGCCACCGGTCAATACTACGCTCAGAATATCGGCTATACTCCAAGCGGCGCCATGTCCACAATGACACTGGGCAACGGAGTGGTCGAGCAACGGACCTGGAACGATCGGCTGCAATTCACCGGGCTTACGGCAACGCGGAGCGGCGCCACCGTTCTCGGGTTGGGACATGATTCACCGCCAGTTGATTGATTGTTCTTTCCCCCTCACGAGACGCAGGCCGAGGACCGCTGGCCCAAAGAACGCAGCCTGTAGCCCAAGTCTCACGGCTGCTGGGACTGTGATCGGATAGTCGGTTGGTAATCTCATTGGAAACTCCCACGTTTTGCAAGCCCCTCGCGGACAGGCGCTTGAAGCAGCAACATCGCCCCGCTGGTTTGTTTCATGAAACGCGTGATGGTTGTGGCGCAGCGTCCTATGGCTGGATCGAACACGATCATCCGATCTCCCGGGCCTATCGACTCTATGACGAGGTAGTGGTGTTCGCGCCAAAGTGCGATCGAAGGGAGCGGCACCTCGCGCAGTTCGTCTTCTTTGATCCGGCGCGCCCGCGCGATCAGACCATGGCGTTCTGCGATCTCTTTTATTCGGGCGACGGTTGTTCCGCCCGGCGCATCCATCATTTGCCGATCGAGCTCCGCAAGCGACGCCCCCATGCCACGGAGTTGAAACACGCGATAGAGCGCGACCGGTCCGCAGTCACGTCCCCCTCGCTGCAGAGTCATGCCGGCGTTGGTGAGGTATTCGAGGCCCGCCAATCGCGCCTTGATGGAAGGATGCCGTTCAGGATGTCGCGTCAAATCCCATAGAAAGGCGAACCCGGCAACGAAACCAGTGAAGCAACACAAGAGGATGATCGCGGAAAGGACTTGGGGGCGAATCCTTCGAGTCATGCGCACCTTTCTTGTCTCTCGACCGTCAGGATCTTGCGAGGCCTTGACCGAGGGCGGCGGTGGAGGCTGTCGCTCCGGCTTCGATCGCCACCACCGCCACTTGAATGACCATAGCCCGCGACCCGCTGCATCCGTGCATCCGGCGGATGCCCATATAGAGAAAGCACACTGACCATATCTTGCACGGACTGGCCGTCGCCAGCAGCGTGTGCAGCACTGGCCCCGTGTGCTGCCAGACCATGTCCAACCCCATCGGAACGGCCAAATCGGCGGCTGCGATTGGCGCCGAGCTTCGCATCGAGAGGATAACTGCGGCTAGAGTGGCCTGCATCACACCAAAAACTGCGGCATGCGACGACAGACAGAACATATTCCGGAAGCTGCTGGAGCCCAAAACGATCCCAGCGACGAGGGTCAACACGGTCGCCTGAATGGCGCACGAAACAGGCGGTCCAACAATGGAGAGGCACATGCCGATCCACCGGAACTCCGTCGATCTCGATTGACGAAGGTGCGGCGGCTCCCCGCGCGACAGCGTTTTCTGCCTCGGCGGTCACCTGCAATCCGGCCATATGTGGTCACTCAAAATCCGGCCAACGGAAAGTCACACTGGGGAAGGGTGGTCGACTCGTCGATACTCGCCGGCGCTTGGTGGCTCGAGCCTCGCACTGTTGAGGTCAGCGGAACCTATTGAAAGAGGCTGGCTTGACCCAGCCCAGGGGAGGCAGCAAAGCGATAAATCCTGGGGTCGCAGGGGCGAAGCCCCCGGATGACACCGAGCCCAAGTGCCTTTCGCCTTTTATATGGCCGGACTGCAGGTGACCATCTGCCGGGGCGGCTGCGGTACGACGACGAGGGGGGTAAGTCGTTGGTGGCGGATCCGGTGAGCGCGAAGGTGACGGCGGCGACGGCGACCGACCAAGCGCTGATGGAAACGCTGCAAGCTGACAGCGTGGATGGATTCCTGCAGGCCATGGACGGGCAGGCCGCGATGACGGTGATCGCGAGGAGCGCGCGATCGGTGGACGAGAGAACGAGACCGGCCACGATCCAGGATCTGGACATTTACGAGGTGGTGGCGGCGGTGGACACGGGGGCGGGCAAAGTGGTGCGGGCCAAGCACTACTGTTTTGACGCGGCCACGCACATGTTGACGAGGGTACGGTACCTGCTGGGGTCCGGCGAGAGCTCGACGCAGGTGGAGGTTTCGTACTCGGGATGGACGAATGCAGGGGGACAGGCAGTGCCGGGGCGGATCGAGCGGCGGGAGAACGGGGTGTCGGCGTTCGCGGTCGCGATCCATGGAGCGGGAATGAGCGCGGCGGCGAAAGACGGGGTGTTTGACCAACCGTAGGGAGTTGTCAAGGCACGGGAGACTTCGATGCAGGAGCGCGAAATGAGAGTTGCAGGGACAGCAGGGCGCCGGGTGGCGAAGATGGCGGCGATCGTGGCGGCGTGCCTGAGCGGCGGTACGCTGATGGCGCAGTTGCGTCCGGACTACGTGGCGCAGAGCAGCATCGTGCCAAACGGCCTGTACTCGGTGACCGGCGGAGAGGCGGTGAACGAGGTAAACGGATCGCTGTCCTACCGGCTGCCGCTGGTGTCGATGCCGGCGGGGAGGAACGGCTCGCCGCTGGAGATCAGCGCGGTGTACAATTCGAATATTTTCGACGTGACGCCGGCGACGTGGATGAGTCCGGCCAGCACGAACGTGCAGATCTACAAGCTGAAGCAAAACCTGCTGGGGGGCTGGCGACTAGGGTACACGTACTCGATCGAGCATGAGTGGCGCCCCGTGGAGTACACCGTTTGCCAAGGGACAGGAAACAAGGACACCTACCAGCGGGCGAAGACGCGGCTGGTGCTGCCGGACGGGAGCTATCACACGCTGCACCCGAGCGACGCGAGCCCTGACGATACGACGGGCGACGGCTATTACCCAATGACTTTTTACGGGACTTGGGTCTTCCCCGCGTGCTACTCGCGGCCACTGGCTGGGGGCACGAGGACTTACTACACGGCGGACGGGAGCTACATCCGGGTGGAAGTGGACGCCGACAACTCTGAGGACGCAAAGCGGACGGTAAGGATCTATCTGCCCGACGGCAGGACGGTCCGGATGTTTAACGACCCGCAGAACCTGGGCCGGAGGACGACGAGGTTGTACGAGCGGAACGGAAACTACATGGAGATGTGGTCGACGGCGAATTCGGGGGAGAACCCCAAGGATTACATCCGGGATGCGTGGGGGCGGCAGATTATGATTGAGCGTGCGCCTTCGCAGACCATAATCAGTTATCCGGGACAGAACGGGACGACGGGGGGCGCCTACCAGGTGCGGGTGAACTGGACCTCGTTCAGCGTGGCGGCGCAGTATCCGTGCGGATGGGACGGAGGCGATGTCCTGTGCATTGCCGACGTCAATGGCGTGTGGCCGCAGGCTGACCCTCCCGGCGTCTACGGGATTTCCAGCGTGGAGTTTCCGGACCCGGGCGTGTACAGCGGCGATGTTCTGGTGGATGGCGGGCAGAAAACGGTGGTCAAGTTCACCTATGAAACGGCTGGAGGGTTGAACTTCGGCGGGCCGCTGAAGACGGTGGAGACGCTGTGTCCCGGCGTGAACCTGCCGGACAGGGCATGCCTGTCGGCGCGGACCAGCTATGAGTATTTATACACGAACCATGGGCGGTCCTTTTCCGGATACGCGTCGCCGACGCCGTCAGCGGCACGGATGATCGGCGTGTTGACGCAGAATCCGATGTTCGCCAAGACGGTCACCTACACCGACGGCGGCGGCAAGCCGGCTGAGATGTGGTCGTATTCGTTCGGAGATACGATCAGCTCAGTGACGGGGCCGGACGGCGGAGTGACGGTGAACTACTTCTCGTTTCCCACCTATGGCGCGAGCGGACTGGTTTATAAGTCGGTGGAGCCAAGCGGCGCGATCGTGTACCGGAAGTGGGAGCAGAACCTGCCTCCCATCGTCACGGCAACGTACCAGGACAACGGGAACGCCTACGTGTCGAAGCAGAGCCGGGTGGTGCCGGCCAGCGGCGGCAGCAAAGCGAGCTCGCGACAGACGGTGTACGACAAGAACGGGAACGTGGTGCGGGTGGACGAGTCGGCCGACTGGCTGGCCGCGCCGACGAGCGCCGAGGCGATTACGATGGGGACGATCACGCGGAGCACGTTGAACGAATACTACGTGGCGACGGGTGCGGCGTCGACGGCGGCAAGCCTGGCGGACGCCAACGGCTACTGGCATGCCTCGGCTCCGCGCCACGACTTGGTGAAGTCCACCACGGTCTCCGGAGGCGGCGCGGTGCTCAGCCATGCGACCTTCGCCTTCGACCAGTTCGGCAACCTGACCGAGAGCCGGCAGTGGGATAGCACATTGGGGGTGTACGCGCAGACCTTGTCGGACACCAATTCGGTGAAGGTGAGCCGGGGCTACTCGACGCTGAGCGGGGATGGGGGCGGCGGCGATCTGCTGTGGCAGGACGATGCGCGATCGGTGAGAACCACCTACAGCTACGGCGGCGCTCATCCGTACGCAACGCAGGTTGCCGGGTCGTCCGGTGGCACAAATCCGTGGACGTGGACGCGGACGCTCGCCTACGACGCGAATACGGGGCTGCTGCTGAGCGAAACCGACTTCGATAACGGCGCCACCACCAGCTTCCGGCACGACCGGCTGGGGCGGTTGGTGCGAACGACGGAGGCGGGGCTGCGGACGAGTTCGGTGGCCTACGACGACTTGAACCGGACGATCCGGAAGACGAGCCCCGTGGACGGGTCGCGGAGCGTGGAGTCGGTGGCGAGCTACGACTGGCTGGGGCGCGTTGTGAGGACTAGGGAGACGAAGGACGACGGGACGCAGCCGGGCGGGGACCGGGTGAGCGGCGGAATTCAGGTGGTCACGGCATACCGGTATCCGGCGGGGACACCGACAGGGAACTCCTATGAGATCGTGTCGAATCCGCGAGTGACGGGGACGGAGAGTTCGAAGGGGTGGAGGCGGAAGAAGCTGGACAACGCGGGGCGCGTGGTGGAGGTGGCGGAGTACGACAGCCAGGAGGCGCCGGCGCCGGAGGGGACAGCGACGACCCCGGTGGCGACGTCCATTTATGCCTACGACGGCGACAAAACGCGCGAGACGGACGCGAGCGGGAAGATCAAAGACAGGTATGTGGATGCACTGGGGCGGCTGGTGAAGGTGGTGGAGGACCCGAGTGGGCTTAGCCTGTTGACACGGTACTCCTACGACGGACTGGACAGGCTGTTGAAGGTCTGCCAGAGTGAGCCGGAGGCGACACCCGTAGATACGTGCGCGAGTGGCCGGAAGCGGAGCTTCACCTACAGCTCACTGGGCCGGCTCCTGACTGCCGACAATCCAGAAACGGGACCAGCGGCAATCAGCTACACCTACGACCAGAACGGCAACGTCCTGAGCAAAACCGATGGGCAGCGAACGGTGACGATGACCTATGACGCGCGGAACCGGCTGGCGAAGAAGAGCTATAGCGACGGGGGTAAGACGCCGGAGGTAACGTATTGTTATGACGGCGTGGCGAACAACAACACGGCGCCGGCGCGGGATTGCACGGGCGCGCCGCAAGGGACAGGAGTGAACCTCTACGGGCGGCTGACGATGGTGAAGTCATCGGTGAGCACGACGAAGTACGAGGGCTACGACACGCTGGGGCGGGTGACGGCCCACCGGCAGGTGACGAATGGGCAGGAGTATGCGTTCAGCTACAGCTACAACCTGGCCAACGGGCTGGTGACGGAGACGTATCCTTCGGGGCGGGTGGCGACCACGAGCTACCTGGCAAACGGGCGGGTTGCGGGCGTGGCGGGATATGCCGGCAGCAGCCCAGCGGCGGCCATCTCTTACGAACCGTTCGGGGGCATGGCGCAGGTGGCGCTGGCCAACGGGTTGACCGAGGGCCGAACGTACAACAGCGGGCTGCGGCTGAAGACGCTGAACGTGGCCAAGAGCGGTGGGTGCCAGGCGGTGCTGGCGCTCGGCAATACGTACGCGGCGAACGGGAATCTGACGGAGCAGCAGATCGGGCGGGATTGCGGAGCCTTCGAGGTGAAGCAGGACGCAGGCGCATGGGGCTACGACGGGGCAAACCGGCTGTTGGGGTGGAAGGAGTGGAAGACGGCTGAACCCGGACTCTCGAACTGGTATCGGACCTACAACTACGACCGCTACGGTAACGGGTGGGTGCCGGACCCAGTGGGGGTGCCGGCGACCAGTTTCACGCCGCGGAGCGAGGCGTGGTTTAACGAGCGGAACCGACTGGTGCCGCCGGGACTGGCGTCCAGCTATGATGGGGCGGGCAACCTAACGATGATCGGGTCGGTGACGATGGACTATGACGGGGAGAACAAGCTGAAGACGTATGCTGGGGCAATGGGCTACGGCTACGACGGTGAGGGGCGGCGAGTGACGAAGACCGTGGGGGCGCAGACCACGGTGATGGTGTACGACGCGCTGGGTCGGCTGGCGGCGGAGTACGGCGGGACGACGAGCGTGAGCGGGCGGCAGTACGTAACTGCGGACGCGCTGGGGTCGACGAGGCTGGTGAGCAACGCGGGCGGGGGGACGCTGAGCTGTTCGGATTATGTGCCGTTTGGGGAGGAGATTGGGGTGGCGGTGGGG
>DAHVTI010000299.1 GCA_027324255.1 Bryobacterales bacterium
TCTGAGCTTCGATCTGTGCGACCGCTATGACAGGCAGGCGCGGCTGCTGTCGATGGCGCGGACGACGGGCTTCACGGCGGCGGCGATCGCGCGGCTGATGCTGGCGGGGAAGCTGACGGCGCCGGGCGTGCACGCGCCGGAGAAGCTGGGGATGGACCGGGGGCACTACGAGGCGATTCTGGGGCATTTGAAGAGCCGGGGGATCGGGTTCACGGAGAAGCGCGGGTAAGCAGCGGGGGCGAGAACGCGGGACAATCGGGCTATGGTTGTCCGCAAAATCGCTCTTCTTGTGTCTTCGCTGGCATTGGCATTGGCCGCCGAGGACCTGACGCGCAATGTGAATGTCTTCATCGGCACGGGAGGACACGGGCACACCTACCCGGGCGCGACGGTGCCGTTCGGGATGGTACAACTGAGCCCGGACACGTACAACGTGGGATGGGACTGGTGCTCGGGGTACCACTACAGCGACGACTCGATGATGGGCTTCAGCCACACGCACCTGAGCGGGACGGGCGTGGGCGACATGCTGGACGTGCTGGTGATGCCGGGCACGGGTGAGGTGCGGCTGGAGCCGGGGACGCGGGAGAATCCTGGCTCGGGGTACCGGTCCCGGTTCTCGCATCAGGATGAGAAGGCTACGCCGGGCTATTATTCGGTGCTGCTGAAGGACTACGGAATTCGGGCGGAACTGACGGCGACGCAGAGGGCGGGGCTGCACCGCTACACTTTTCCGGCGAGCGAATCGAGCCACTTTATTGTGGATTTGGCGCACACGATTCTCGGAAAAGAAGGAGCGGCGCCGAACGTGATTTCGGCGGAATTGAAGGTGGCCGGGCCGGACCTGATCCTGGGCGGGCGGCGGGTGGCGAACTGGGCGAAGGGGCGTCACATCTATTTCGCGATGAAATTCTCGAAGCCGTTTCTTTCGGCGACGCTGTACAAGGACGGGCAGGAGGCGGGCGCGGCGGAGGCGTCGGGGAAGATTCTGAAGTGCGCGGTGAAGTACCTGACGTCGGAAGGGGAGACGATTCTGGTGAAGGTGGGGCTGTCGGGGGTGAGCGCGGAGGCGGCGCTGAAGAACCTGGAGGCGGAGATTCCGGGGTGGGATTTCGACGGCGTGAAGACGGCGGCGCACGAGGCCTGGCAGAAGGAACTCGAGCGGGTGCGGATCGAGACCTCGAATGAAAAACAGCGGCAGATCTTCTACACGGCGATGTACCACATGATGCTGGCGCCGACGCTGTACGACGATGTTGATGGCGGCTACCGCGGGATGGACCTGCAGGTGAGGAAAGGCCGTGCGGGGCAGCACAACTACTCGACGTATTCGTTGTGGGACACGTACCGGGCGCTGCATCCGCTATACACGCTGATCCAGAAGCAGCGAGTGCCGGAGCTGATGAACTGCCTGGCGCGGATGGCGGAAGAGAGTCCGGCGGGGGCGCCGGTGTGGCCGCTGCAGGGGCGCGAGACGGGGTGCATGACGGGCTACCACTCGGTGGTGGTCCTGGCGGAAGCGGCGGCGAAGGGTTTTCAGGGGATCGACTTCGCGAGCGCGTATCCGTTCATGAAGAAGCGGGCGATGGACGATGATTACCGCGGGTTGCCGGATTACCGGAAACTGGGCTACATTCCCTCGGATAGGGAGGAAGAGTCGGCCACGAAGACGCTGGAATACAGTTACGACGATTGGGCGATGGCGCGGCTGGCGGAGGCGCTGGGGCGGAAGGAAGACACGCTAGTTTTCCAGAAAAGATCGGCGAATTACCGAAATTTGTGGGATCCGTCCACGGGATTTGTGCGTCCGAAGCTGTCGGACGGCACGTTCGCCGGGCCGTTCGACCCCAAGAAAGTGGGCGTGAGCAAGAAATGGCGCGACTTCACGGAGGCCAACTCCTGGCAGGCGACGTGGCAGGCGCAGCACGACCCGCAGGGCTACATTCAGTTGCTGGGCGGGCGGCAGGCGTTCATCGACAAGCTGGACGCGCTATTCTCACAGAGCCCTCAAATTGACGGAGAGGTGCCGGTAGACATGACGGGACTGATCGGGATGTACGCGCACGGCAACGAACCGAGCCATCACGTGGCGTACCTGTACTCGTATGCCGGGGCGCCGTACAAGACGCAGCAGCGGGTGCGGGAGATTCTGGACAGCCAGTACAACAACGCGCCGGACGGGCTGGCCGGCAACGAAGACTGCGGGCAGATGTCGGCGTGGTACGCCATCAGCGCGCTGGGCTTCTACGCGGTGGACCCGGTGAGCGCGAACTACGTCTTCGGCACGCCGCTGTTCGACAAGGCGACGATCGATGTGGGCGGCGCGAAGCCGCTCGTCATTGAGGCACGGCGGAAGAGCGAGAAGGACATCTACATCCAGTCGGTGACGCTGAACGGCAAGCCGTACGGGAAATCTTGGTTCCGGCATGCCGACGTGGCGCAGGGCGGGACGATCGTGATGACGATGGGCGCGGAGCCGAACAAGAAGTTCGGCGCGGCGCCCGCGGATGCGCCGCCTTCGATGACCAAATAGGAGCAGGAAAAGCGGAAGGCCCGCCGCGGGGCGGGCCTTGCGGGCTCCATAATGCAGCCTGGCGCCGTGGTTCTCCATTGCATAGGATGAGGATCTGAACGCCGCGAACTCCACGATTCTCGATCAGGCGGCGTCAGCGTTGATGACGCGTGGACTGATCCGGAGGTGAGATGTTCTCATCAATTTGCCTCGTGGCCGGGGCCATTCCGGTGGCTGGCCTGGTATTCCCAGTCACAGGACAGACGGCCGGGGATGAGATCCGGATTACCGAGCAGTATCCTCCTGCTGAACTTCGCTTCCAGGCTCAGCGGTTCGTCGCGGTGCATCGGAAGCCTGTTCCGCAACCCGGGGTTGACGATCAGTGGGTGGTAGTCCGAGATCGGAATTGGGTGGAGAAGTTCCGGGCCTATCCCGGGAGAGACTTGGCCCAATCCGTGGTATTTCGTCTGTTCGAAGCTCAGCGGGCTGGGAGGGACTCGTCTGGCGGGCCGGATAGCACCGGACAGGGCGTCAGTGGTTTCATGGTGCAGTCCGCGGCGCTGAGGGAAGAAGTACTTGCCGTCAGCGGCAGCGCTTGGTTGCTGAGTGGGGAGAGCGTTCCTGTGATTGCGCTTTACTCCCTGCGGGAGGGGCGACTCATCCGGGCCGTGAACACCTTCCCAGTGCAGTGCTGGTCGATCGAATTCGACACTGGGGGAGATTTGTGGTGCCTTGGCAGCAACCTGGTGTCGCTGCGCAGGAAAAGCACCGACTACGATATGCTCTATCGCTATTCGCCAACGCTGAAGCTGGCATCCAGCGGAATCCAGCGAAGTAGTGTTCCGGAGGGGAGGGCGCCGGAGGCGGATGCGGCCAAGGGCGACAGCCGGATCTTCTTCACGCGTTCCGGAATGACGCTGGTGCTGGTTCCTTCGGTGGATTTGTTGCTGGCCGCCGGGAAAGATGTGAAAGAACTACGCTGGTGGCAGTTGGAAAGATTCGGCCGAGACATGATTTACACATTGGCTGTGGGCGGGACGGGAAGGCTTCTGGCGCTTTTGCCGGAAAATGCCGAGGGTGGGGTTAGGGTTAGGTACAGGGTCTTTGAGTTGTCGGCGGAGGTGGACGGCGGAGATCGCAAGAGGCTATTGGATGCAGCCGAACTCCCAGCAAAGGTTCGATGGGTGTTAGCAGATGAGGCCGAAAGAAGGGACTTTGCGGGACGATCCACTGAACTGGTGGGAATGGATGGAGCGCATCCGGTGATTTGGGACCGCTCGGCGGGCAAAGTGGAGTGGCTTGAAAAGGTTGAGTAGGAGTCAGAAAGCGAAAGGCGCCGGGCTTGGGGCTCGGCGCCTTTGCGTGGGATGGATTGCGGGCTAGGCTTTCTTGGAGCCTTGCCTGGCGACGGCTTCCATGGCGG
>DAHVTI010000110.1 GCA_027324255.1 Bryobacterales bacterium
ACGCGCTCTTATTCTCCCCGCGGGCTTTCTTTTTCCACCGCACCACCTTCTGACTCTGGTTTGCCACGCAGGCCGCCGCTGGCGCGTTGCCGACGATCATTGCCACCTGCGGCGCGCCGCTGTTCCCTTCCAGGCTCGCGCCCGGAGCCCGGCTGTCTTGGTCCCCCACTATCGCCTCAGAACCAATCCGCGGCGCTCCGGCCGCTCCCCCGCCCCAAGCTGATGACCAACCTGCGGGTGCTTTCCGCCAATTTCGAAATGTACGCCGTCCGCGTTTTGGAGGATCCGCGGTCCAAGGGCAATCCGCCGTGAAAAGGCGAGCACGAAACTGCCTCCTATTCGGCATTCGTCCTTCCCGGATCATCCCCCATGTCAAGAAAGCCGGATTCCCACGCGATGAATGCCTCTGCGCCACCAGAAACCGGCGAGCGGGACTGGACGCCCCCCAAAGCAGGGCGGACCCGTTGAACCTGAGCAAGCGGGCTTGCTGTTCAGGCAGCGGATCGCTACGATTCGGCTCTGGCCTATTTCCGCCGCCAGCACAATCTCCCGCACCAGCCAATCGGTCTGGAACATCCCGTGGATTGCACGGAAACCCGACCGCGGGTCGGCGGGGCGACCCGGCTGGCAGCATGTCGGCTGGCAGCACGGGAGCAATGTGCACCGCATGCTATAATCCGTCTGACTTTGCCAGAGAAACGGAATAGCGCGGGTTTGGCTTGGGTGGGGATAGTGAGTGGCATCGTATGGCTGGGGTTGCTCGGCTATCTGCAGCGGGACCGTGTTTTGACCGGGCAGAACGACTTCGCGCAGTTGTATGCGGGGGCAAAGCTGAGCGGCACACCGGACCTGTATGTTCCGGAGGCAAGCTTTCGCATACATGACCAGGCGCTTGGGGCGCGCCTGGATGGCGTGGTCTATGTCCGGCCGCCGTTTTACGCCTTCCTTCTCAAGCCGCTGGGGCAACTGCCTTACCTGCGGGCCTATTGGATTTACCAGTCTGTAAACCTCCTTGTCCTCGCGTGGTGGTGGTATTCGTTTGCGCGGCGCAGCGAGGAGTTGTCCCTGTTTGCGTCTCTATTCCCACCGCTTCTGGCGGGTGTACTGACAGGTCAGGATGTGAACCTGGTGCTGGCTCTGGCGGGGTTGGGATACAGGTTACGGGAGAAGGACAAACCATTTGCGGCGGGACTCGCCTGGTCGTTGTGTTCGATCAAGGCACATCTTCTGCTCTTCGTGCCTCTGGCGCTTGTGTTGAAGCGGGAATGGCGGACGCTGGGAGGCGGTTTGACGGGTGGTGCCTTGTTGATGGGGATCAGTTTTCTGACAGCAGGTGCGCGGTGGCCGATGGAGTATTTCGAGTTGTTGCGGAACCCCCTGATCCACCCCGAACTTGATCATATGGCGAATCTGCAGCCAATAGCGATGTTGTTGCCTGGAACGGTCAGGCCTTGGGTAATCAGGACGGGTTGGGTGCTGGTGGCCGCGCTGGTTGCCTGGGTAGCTCGGCGTTGGCCGGACTGGAGGCTACCGTTCGCCGCGGCGTTGGCGGCGAGCATCTTGGGGGCCTACCACGCCTACCTGCAGGACTGCGTGCTGCTGCTGCTGGTCTTCGCGATCGTGCAGACGGCGACCAAAGACAAACTCGCCATGCGAACGCTCGCCTGGGTATGCTGCCCTCTCCCCTCTCTCCTGTTGCTGGCGGGCTCGCCGTGGTCGATGGCAATGCCATTGTCTCTGGTCGTGCTGCTTTGGACGCTGGGGCGGGCGAAGCCCTCAGTGCTTGGCCAACCTGACCTTGCGCCTGCGCAACTGGCCGAAACTTAGCTGAGAATCTTGTTGCTGCTCCATGGGCAGGAGGCCCCATCCGGGGACTCCATCCTATGACCCATGGGCGGACTCCTTTCTCGGGGGCCACTTCCCCAGGTCGGCGTGCCATGCCGATCGGCGGTCTCTGGTTCAACCTCGCCGCCCCGCCCTGGTCCATGGCCAGCTCGCTGGCGCTCTTCGCTTACCTCGCCGCCCTCGGTCTCACCGCAAAGCGTTCAGGAAGCTGACGCCCGCCCCTACCCGCGTTCCGAAGTTCTCCGCCACCGTCTGCCCAATGTCGGCCAGCGACGCCCGCGTGCCCAGATTCGCGCCCCCCCTGAGCCCCGGCCCGTAGGCCAGCAGCGGCACGTATTCGCGGCTGTGGTCGGTCGAAGGCGTCGTCGGGTCGCAGCCGTGGTCCGCCGTGAACATCGCCAGGTCCCCCGGCCGCAGCGCCGCGTCCAGCCGCGGCAGCCACGCGTCCACCTGTTCCAGCGCCCGCGAGTAGCCTTCCGGGTCGTTGCGGTGCCCGTACAGCATGTCGAAATCCACCAGGTTGGCGAAGATCAGCCCGCGCTCCAGCTCTCCCATCGCCTCCTCAATCCGCGCCATGCCCTCCGCGTTCGACTTCGTCTTCATCCGCCGTGTGACGCCCCGCCCCAGGTAGATGTCCGCGATCTTGCCGACGCTCACCACGTCGATGCCCCGCTCGCTCAGCCCGTCCAGCAGCATGCCCCGCGGCGGCGCCACCGCGTAGTCGTGCCGGTTCGCCGTTCTCTGGAACGCCCCCGGCCGCCCCACGAACGGCCGCGCGATCACTCGACCCACCTCGTGCTTCCCGCTCAGCAGCCCCCGCGCGATCTCGCAGATCCGGTACTGCTCCTCGATCGGGATCACCTCTTCGTGCGCCGCAATCTGGAACACGCTGTCGGCCGACGTGTAGACGATTGGCTTGCCGGTCGCCATGTGCTCTTCGCCCAACTCGCGGATGATCTCCGTGCCCGATGCCGGCTTGTTGCCCAGCGTCCCCCGCCCGATCCGCCGCTCGAACTCGCTCATGAGGTCCGCCGGAAAGCCGCCGGGATACAGCGGAAAGGCCTTGTCCAGCAGGATGCCTGCCATCTCCCAGTGGCCCGTCGTCGTGTCCTTGCCCGGCGAGGCCAGTGCGCAGCGGCCGAAGCATGCCCGCGGCGCCTCCGCTGCCTTCAAATGCTCGAACGGCCGGATGTTGGCCACCCCCAGCGCCTCGAAGTTCTTGAGCTTCAGCGGCCGCAGCTTCGCGCAGTTGCCCAGCGTGTCGCTCGGCATGTCGTCCAGAAACTCCGCCCAGTCCGGCATCGGACCGATGCCCACGCTGTCCAGCACGATCAGCACGACGCGGCGGAAACCGGCGCTCACTTCTCCTCCAGAGACTCCCGGATCCGCTCGCTCAGCATGTCCACGAACCGGTCCGCGATGTAGCCGTTCATCCGGCTCGTGATGTTGCCTTCGCGGTCCAGCACCATCGCCGTCGGAATCGAGCTGATCCTCAGCGCCGAGGCCATCCCGTCTTCGTAGTACGCCTGCGGCGACCACTTCTGCGCCTTCAGGAACGGCACCACCGTCTCGCGCGCCTCGTCCGTCGACACCGCCAGAAACACGACGTCTTTCCGGTCCTTGAAGCGCTGCTTCACCTGCTCGTACAGCGGGTGCTGCGCGCGGCACGGCCCGCACCACGTCGCCCAGAAATCGATCACCACCACCTTGCCCTTCAGCCTGGCCAGTTCCAGCTTGTCGCCCTGCGTGCCGCTCAGCGTGAACTCCAGCGGCAGCCGGGCCGCCCAGTTCGGATCCACAGCCTTCAGCCGCTTCTGCCGCTCCGCCTGCGCCGCCTCCACGCGCGCATAGGCCGCCAGCAGCGCTTCGCCGAAGCCCCCTTCCGCGCCCGTGGCCTGCTTCGAAAGCCCCGCCAGCCGCAGCCGGTCCTTGCCCGCGTCGGCGGAACCGGTCCGGTCGCCGGCCAGCGCCAGCCCTTCCGCAAAAGCGCCCAGCGCCTCCTGCGCCTTGCCGGCGCGTTCCAGGATCCGCGCCCGCTCGCGCGCGTTCTCTTCCGTCGGGCACACCGCCCAGCCATGCCCGGCCGCCGCCACGGCCTCGTCGTAGCGCTCGAGGTTGCCCAGCGCGCGCGCTTCAAAGGTCCTGGCCCGCGCCAGCGCGTACTCGGTTTCGTCCAGGCGCCGCCCTCGCATCGGCTCGAACTGCTTGGCTTCCGTCAGCGCCCTGCGCTGCCCTTCCACCACCTCCACCAGCATCCGCGCGTACTTCAACGCCCGCTCGCTGCTCGCCGTATCGTCGCGGTCCAGCAGCGTCCGCGTCACGTAGTCCAGCAGTTGCCCGCTGCGCGAGCCGCCATCGATCGCCGGTATCCCGTACAGCAGGATCCGCCGCTTGTCCTTCAAATCGATGGCCGCCTGCGCCAGCACCCGCTCGTACTCGCCGCGCCGCTCGGACTTCGGGTACTTCCTCAGGTGCCGCTCCAGCGCCCGCGAGTACTCCACCGGGCTGCTGCCCGACTCCGACAGGGTCTTCTCCAGGTCCTGCTGTTCCGACGAAGACGCGCTCTGCTCCGGGGGCGGGCCCTGCACCAACAGCAGCCCGGCCGCGAAAAGGGAAAGTATCATTGTTTGCCGCCGTGTTTGCCGCCGTGTTTGCCGCCGCCGTTGCTGCCGTTGGCCTTGCCGTTGGGCCCGCCTTCCGGCTTCGCCGCCGCCTTCTCGGGCTCCGGCGGAGGGTTGCGGAAGTTCTCGGCCAGCTTCGCCGCCCGCTCCCGCGCCATGTTCAGGTAGGTCTCGTTCTTCGCCACCCGGTCCAGCAGCTTCAAATACTGGTCCACCGCCACCAGCCGCCGCCGGTCCCACGCCGCTTCCAGCTTCAGAATCGCCTGGTTCACGCCCAGTTTGTCGTACTTCGCCGCCCGCTCCAGGTCCATGTAATACAGCTCCGATTCGCACATCCGCTCGAACCAGTCGTACAGCGCCGCCCCGTCCGCATCCAGCGTGTAGTTGAACTTCACTTCGTGTCTTTCCGCCCCGTGCTCCCAGCGCATCACCTTGTCGCCCATCCGCGCCACCTTCAGCCCCGACTCCAATTCCCGCTTCAGGTGGTCCAGCTTGTCGCTTAGCGCGAACACCGCCTCTACCTCCCGCGGCTGCAGCCGGAACACCACCGGGTTGTCCTCGTTCGGGCCTTCCCGGTACTCCGCCCGCCCGTCCCGCTCCAGCCGGATCTCCACGTACGGCGGCTGACTGCCCGAAAAGGTCTTCGAGTAGAACAGCCGCGGTGCGTCCTGCGCCGCCGCCAGCAGGGGCATCACTAAAAGCAGAAATCTCATCGGTTCGCGCTCACGGGCCGTTGTGTGGCGTGGCAGATGGCCACCGCTACTGCGTCAGACGCGTCCAGCGACTGAATGGGTTCGGAAAGCCCCAGCAGCGCCCGCGTCATCCACTCCACCTGCTGCTTCTCCGCCCGCCCGTTGCCGGCCAGCGCCAGCTTCACCTGCGCCGGGCTGTATTCCCCTACCGACAGCCCCGCCTCCGCGCACACGAACATCGCCACACCCCGCACGTGCGTCAGCTTCAGCGCGCTGCGCGCGTTCACCGCCGTAAACGTGTCCTCCACCGCCGCTTCGTCCGGCTGGTGCGCCGACACCACTTCCCGCAGCCTTGCCCCAATCTGATAGAGCCTCTGCGCGAACGGGTCCGTGGCCTTGGTCTCGATCACCCCCGCCTCCACAAGCCTGTGGCGCGTGCCGTCCGTGTCGATCAGCCCGTAGCCCGTAACCCGGCTGCCGCAATCGATGCCCAGAATGCGCAAGCGCCCCTTTCCCTGCCGCTGCCGCCCTGCTATTCGGAGGCTTCTTCGCCGAAGTCGGCGTTGGTGTAAACGTTCTGCACGTCGTCGTGCTCTTCCATCGTCTCCATCAGCTTCATCAGGCTGCCGGCGTGCTTCTGATCCACCGCCACCAGGTTCTTCGGGATCATCGCGATCTCCGCCGAAACCGTCTCTATGTTCGCCTTCCGGAACGCCTCCAGCACCATGTGGTGCGACTCCGGCGCGGAAAGCACTTCCCAGTTCTCGCCTTCGTCCCTCACATCGTCGGCGCCCGCTTCCAGCGCGAACTCCATCAACTGGTCTTCCGTCGCCTTTTCCTTCTCGATGAGGATCTGGCTCTTCCGGTCGAACATCCAGGCCACTGAGCCCACTTCGCCCATGTTGCCGCCCTGCTTGGAGAAGATGTGCCGGATGTCCGCCACCGTCCGGTTCCGGTTGTCGGTCGCGACAGACACCAGGATCGCCGCACCGCCCGGACCGTAACCCTCGAACATGATCTCGTCGATCTGCCCGCCTTCCAGTTCGCCCGTGCCGCGCATGATGGCGCGCTTGATGTTGTCCGCCGGCATCGACACGGCCTTCGCCGCCAGCACGGCGGTCCTGAGTCGCGGGTTGCCGTCGGGGTCGCCGCCGCTGCGCGCGGCAATCACGATTTCCTTGATCAGGCGCGTGAACATCTTCCCGCGCTTGGCGTCGAGGGCGGCCTTCTTGTGCTTAATCGTCGCCCATTTTGAATGTCCGGACATGGCAAAAACCTCTGACTGGCCGTAAAGGGATCTTCGGGGGCACACAGCACCCCCAACCGTTCAGGATACCAGAGAGGGCAATCGGGGGCTATCCGATGGAGGATCCGATGGAGGATCCCCACCCCATCACGGCGCAGTCCATGTCGCTCCCGCGCCCCGCCGCAGCACGATCCGGGTCTCCTCTTGGCCCGAACGCGGAGTCCCCTTCACATACGCCGCCAGGTAATGGTCGAACGCACCCGGCCCGTGGAGCGCCAGCCCCCAACTCTCAGGCGGCTGCATGGAAGGGATGTCCTCTTCGGCGATCGCGCCGACCGTGACGCGAGCCTCCTTGACGTGGTCTCCCAGATGCAGCGCGCTCATTCCGGTCGAATCCGTTACCAGCGCAGCCCGCAACCGCCCGTTTTGTTCTCGAAAGACCAGCATCTGTGATCCACGCGCGTCTGCCAGTTCGACCCTCGACTTGCCCGTCTCATCCAGAAACTGCAGGCTGGCCATCCCCGCATCTCTCACCTCCCAAATGCCCCTCGAGCGGCCTCCGGCATCAATCAGTTCGATGCGCCGCGCCCGCACCACTCCATCCTCTCCCGTCTTCTCCCCTCCGCCACCAACCCAAGTGGCCATCCAGAACCCGGCAAGCCCCGACAGGAACCCAAACAGGCACGAAATCGGAATTGTTGCGCGGACGGTCTGTATCGTCATGCCACCTATGACACCACGCAATCTCCCCGGGTGCCCCATTCTCCCGCACCCTTCCCTCCCTCCCGCGCATCTGACAAGTGCGAAAGAATTCTTGCCGGGGTAGAATATCTCCCATGGGGCTGCCCTGCCCGGGCATCCTTATCTGGGTTTACTCATTCAAGCTATGTCCGGTTCGTGGCTCTCTATTCTCGCGCTCCTGCTGTCCGTGGCCACCCTCGCCGCCATCGGAGGCGGCTTCCCCGCGCCCGGCGCGCTCGGCGGCGGCCCCGTCGAGGCCCTCGCCGCCGTCGCCCTGCACCTGCAGTTCGCCGCCCTGGCTCTTCTTGCCCTCATCACCTCCAAATCCTGGCGCTCCACCCACGCCACCTTCGCCGACGGCGGCTGGCCCTCCCTCCGCGCTCTTGCCTTCATCGCCCCGCTCTTCACCCTGGCCCAAATCGCCCTCGGCGCCGCCTACCGCTACCACGAGTTGGGCGTCATTCCCCACGTCGTCTGGGCCTTCGCCGCCGCCATCGTCCTGCTCATGTTCGGCGCCTTCATCCTCACCCAGAAGGACGCCGGTGCCCCGCTGAAGAAACTCGCCACCGCCCTGCTCACGCTGGTCTGCCTCCAGGTGATGCTCGGAGTCGCCGCCCTCCTGGCCCGCGTGGCAGACCTCACCAGGGCCGCCTGGATGCCCGTCGCCACCACCGCCCACCTCGTCACCGGCGCCCTGGTGCTGGCCTGCGCTCTGCTGATCTCCGCCTTTGTCCTCCGCTGCGCCCAGCCCGCCGCTTCTTCCTCCAGGCTGGTTTCCAACGGGTCTCACTCATGAGAAGCTATCTCGACCTCACCAAGCCCCGCATCACCTGGCTCATTCTCATGAGCACCGGCATCGGCTACTTCTTCGGCCACTCGGGCGCGCTCGACTGGCTCCTGCTCCTCCACTGCCTCCTCGGCACCGCCCTCATCGCCAGCGGCACCGCCACCCTCAACCAGTGGTACGAGCGCGACGCCGACTCCCGCATGAAGCGCACCGCCCAGCGGCCCATCCCCGCCGGCCAGGTCTCCGCCCGCAGCGCCCTGCTGTTCGGCATCGCCCTGCTCGTCGCCGGCGAAATCGAGCTTGCCCTCGGCGTCAATCCGCTCACCGCCTGGCTCGGCCTCTTCACCGTGGCCAGCTACCTGCTCCTCTACACGCCCCTCAAGCAGCGCACCTGGTGGTCCACCACCGTCGGCGCCTTCCCCGGCGCCATGCCCCCGCTCATCGGCTTCGCCGCCGCCCGCGGCACCCTTACCCCCGAAGCCTGGATCCTCTTCGCCATCATCTTCCTCTGGCAGTTCCCCCACTTCTACGCCATCGCCTGGATGTACCGCGAAGACTACGGCCGAGCCGGCATCCGCATGCTCCCCGTCGTCGAGCCCGACGGCGTCTCCACCTCCCGCCACATCCTGGCCTTCTCTCTGCTCCTGATCCCCGTCAGCCTCGCTCCCAGCTTTCTTCAGATGACCGGCCACTGGTACCTCGCCGCCGCCCTCGCCCTCGGCGCCCTGTTCCTCAAGTCCGCCGCCACGCTCAGCCGCGACCGCTCCGCCCTCAACGCCCGCGGCGTCCTCAAGGCCAGCGTCCTCTATCTGCCCCTCCTCTACCTCGCCCTCGTCCTCGACAGCAAGCCCGGCTTATTCTGAGAAGTGCCCATGTCTACGAAGTTCCGGCTCGCCGCAATTTGCGCGGCCGGCCTGTTTCTTTCCGGCTGCCTCAGCTCTGGCCTGCCCGAACTCGGCCAGGTTCCCCGGTTTCACCTCACCGGCGAGGACGGCCGGCCCTTCCACAGCTCCGCCGAACTCACCGGCAAAGTCTGGGTCGCTGATTTCTTCTTCACCACCTGCAACGGCCCCTGCCCCCGCATGACCGCTCTGATGCGCAAGGTCCAGGACGCCACGACCGAATTCCCTGACGTCCAACTCGTCAGCTTCACCGTCGATCCCAAAACCGACACCCCCGAAAAGCTCACCGAATACGCCCGCCGCTTCCGCTACAACCCCGCCCGCTGGCACTTCCTCACCGGCCCCCCCGCCGAACTCGAAATGCTCAGCAACGACACCTTCCACCTCGGCGGCCTCGGCCCCGAGCATGGCACGCGCTTCGCCGTCGTCGACCGCAAGGGCCGCATCCGCGCCTACTACGAAACCTCCGACTCCGCCGCCATCCGCCAGCTCGTAGAAGACGTTCGCAAACTCCGCAAAGAGGTGCTCTAGTTCCCTGAGCGTAGCGAGAAAGACTGAGAGAAATGGACCTCCACCACCTCCCCACCCTCAACGCCCTCCTCAACACGACCTCCGCCATCCTCCTCGGCCGCGGCTACTTCCTCATCCGCCGCCGCCGCATCGAGGCGCACAAGCAAACGATGCTCGCCGCCCTCTGCGTCTCGGCGGCGTTCCTGGTCAGCTACCTCGTCTACCACTACAACGTCGGCTCCGTGCGCTTCCAGCATACCGGCGCCATCCGCACCGTCTACCTCTCCATCCTCCTCACCCATACCGTCCTCGCCGCCGCCGTCGCCCCGCTGGCCCTCGTCACCGTCTGGCGCGCCTGGAAAGGCAGGTTTGACAAACACCGCCGGCTCGCCCGCATCACCCTCCCCATCTGGCTGTATGTCAGCGTCACCGGCGTGGTCGTCTACCTGATGCTGTACCATCTGGGATGAGGCCCGAACCCCGTTTGGACTGGAACGCCACCCTTTACTCGCAGCGCCATTCTTTCGTCTGGAAGCATGGCGAGGACCTGATCGATCTCCTCGCCCCCCAGCCCGGCGAGCGCATCCTCGACGCCGGCTGCGGCGCCGGCCAGCTCACCGCCAAGCTCGCCGCCTCCGGCGCCCGCCTTACCGGCCTCGACAACTCCCCCGCCATGCTCGAAGCCGCCCGCGCCGCCTGCCCCTCCGCGGACTTCATCCTCTCTGACCTCACTCAATTCGACACCGCCGAGCCCTTCGACGCCGTTTTCTCCAACGCCGCTCTCCATTGGGTCCGCCCCCCCGAACAGGCCGCCTGCCGCATCGCTGCTGCTCTCAAACCCGGCGGCCGCTTCGTCGCCGAACTCGGCGGCACCGGCAACGTCGCCACTCTGCTCGACGCCGCCAACGCCCTCTTAGGCGAGCGCGGCCACGCGCCCCGCCAGCCCTGGTATTTCCCCTCTGTCGGCGAATACTCCACCCTCCTGGAACAGGCCGGCCTCGAAGTCACCTACGCCATCCTCTTCGACCGCCTCACCCCGCTCGAAGGCGGCGAGGAAGGCCTCGCCGATTGGTTCGAAGTCTTCGGCCGCACCCTGCTCCACGACGAGCCCGAGTGGCGCGCCTCCGTCCTCCCCCAACTCAAGGAACGCGTCCGCCCCAAGCTCTTCGACCCCTCCAACCGCCAGTGGGTCGCCGACTACCGCCGCCTCCGCATTGCCGCCCGCAAGCCCCTCTAACCCATGTTTCCCAAGCTCATCTCCATCGGCGACTTCTTCCTGCCCACCTACGGCGTCCTCGTCGCCGCCGGCTTCCTCGCCGGCATCTGGCTCACCACCAAACTCGCCCGCCGCGCCGGGCTCGACGCCGAAAGAGTGATGAACCTCGCCATCTACTGCGCTCTTGCTGGTCTCGCGGGAGCGAAGGCTCTGATGTTCGTCATGGACTTCGGCTACTACGCCGCCAACCCCGCGCGCATCTTCAGCGCCGACACGCTGCTCTCGGCCGGCGTCTACTATGGCGGCTTCCTCGGCGCCTTCGGCTTCGCTTACTTCTACATGAAGCGCCAGGGCCTGCCCTGGCTCAAAACCGCCGACGCCTTCGCCCCCGGCGTCGCCCTCGGCCACGCCATCGGCCGCCTCGGCTGCTTCGCCGCCGGCTGCTGCTGGGGTTCCCTCTGCGAACGCCCCTGGGCCGTCACATTCCACAACCCCGCCGCCCACGCCCTCACCGGCGTCCCCCTCGGCATCCCCCTCCACCCCGCCCAGCTCTACGAGTCCTTCACCGTCGCCCTCCTCGCCTGGTGGCTCTATCGCCGGAGCCTCCAGCCCCACACCCCCGGCCGCATCCTCGGCTTCTACCTGGCCCTCTATTCCGTCGCCCGCTTCATCATCGAGTTCTTCCGCACCCACGAGCAGCCCTTCCCCATCCCCATCGTCCCCATCACCTGGACCCAGTGGATCGCCCTCGGCCTCGCCGCCGGCGGCGCCGCCCTGCTCTTCAAGACCAAGCGCTGGCCGCGGCGCGCCCAACCCGCCCGCCGAATGCGGAAAAGAGCGAAATCCTGTTAAGGTGGTAGAAGACTGGGTCCCGCTCCAATGACAGCGTTGTCGCAATTCCTGCGCCACAGTTCCGCGCTCATGGTCGCGGTTCTGATGCTGTTGGCGCCTTATGGCGCCTCGCTGAGCGAACTGGTCTTCGGCGCCAACACCGAATGCGGCATGGCCTGCTGCCGGAAGGCCGGGTCCTGCTGCTGCCGCGGCCACCGCGGCCACATCAGCCACTCCTCTTCGCCGCAATGGCGGAGTGAAGCCTCCTGCGAAGGCAAGTGCCGCCAGCCCGCCGCGCTGCACAGCGCGGTCATGGGCATCCTGGCCGGCATCCGGCCCGCGGGCCCAACGTCGCCGGCCGCCCGCCTTCTCCTCCCACGCACCTCCTCGACGCCTGCTCCACAGCCGCGGGAGACGGCCCTGTTCCAACGGCCGCCCCCCTGCTTCTCCTGAGCCTCCGCCCCACCGCCGTCCTGCCCGCTTAGGGCAGCCGGGCCCATTCTGCATTGCATTCAAACAGGAGAACTATTGATGGTGAAGTGTGTCCTGCTCTGCGCGGCTCTCGCCGCTCCCCTCTCAGCCCAAATTCCGTCCCCCGAAGACCTGGAAACGAAGTCCAAAAGGGAAATTGTCCAGGAAGGCCTGGAAATGCGCGAAATCCGCGAAAGCGCAGCCCGGGACGTCGGCGATGCTCTGTCGAAAATCGACGGCATTTCCAAGATCCGCAAGGGCGGCATCGCCAACGACGTCGTGCTGCGTGGCTTCCAGGGTGGCAACCTGAACTTGCTCATCGACGGCGCCCGCATCTACGGCGCCTGCCCGGGCCACATGGACCCCTCCGCCTTCCACATTGATTTCGCCGAAGTGCAGAGCGTCGAGGTCACCAAGGGCGCCTTCGACATCACCAGCCAGGGCAGCCTCGGCGGCGCCGTCAACGTCGTCCGCAAGCGGCCCGGCGCCGGCTTCCGCTTCAACCCGTCCCTCCAGCTCGGCTCCTTCGGCGCCTTCAACCCTTCGCTCACCGGCTCCTACGGCAATGAGCGCCTCGAGGTCTCCGCCGGCTACTCCTACCGCCAGTCCGCCGCCTTCCGCGACGGCCTCGGCCGCCGCTTCACCGGGATCGCCAACTACCGGCCCCAGTCCTTCGGCGACGACGCTTTCCGCATCCACACCGGCTGGGGCGCCGTGCGTTTCTCCCCCGCCGCCAACCAATCCGGCGAGCTTTCCTACACGCACCAGGACGGCAGCAACACCCTCTACCCGTACCTTCAGATGGACTCGCCCTACGACATCGCCGACCGCCTCGCCGCCGCCTACGAGTTCCGGGCCGGCGGCGCCGTCCGCAAGGTCCGCGCGCAGTCCTACTACACCGCCGTCCGCCACTGGATGACCGACGAGAAGCGCACCTCCTCCACCGGCGCGCGCGACGTCTTCTCCATGGCCACCTTCGCCCACACCCGCGTCCTCGGCGCCAGGACCGACGTCGAATTCGCCCGCGGCTTCACCGCCGGCTTCGAGGCCTACCAGCGCAATTGGGACGCCGTCAATTCCATGCGCTCGCAGATGATGAACACGGACCAGAACGCCGTGCCGAACGTCAACACCACCGTCGCCGGCGCCTACCTCGACTATTCCCTCAGCGTGACGGACCGCTTCCGCATCGGCGCCGGCGCGCGCCTCGACAGCGGCGCCATGTACGTCCGCGGCGCCGGCGTCAACCTCAACCTTTTCCGCGCTTACAAAGGCGTGGACCAGCTTCGCAACCACGACCTCAACCCCTCCGCCAACGCCCGTCTCACCTTCGGCCTCACCAACTCCCTCGAACTCTTCGCCGGCCTCGCCTCCACCGTCCGCCTCCCCGACGCCCAGGAGCGCTATTTCAACCAGAAGCGCATGGGCAGCGACTGGGTCGGTAACCCGGCGCTCTCGCCCACCCGCAACACCGAAACCAACCTCGGCCTCAATTTCCGCCGCCGCGGCTTCTTCCTCAAGCCGCTCGTCTTTTACAGCAACCTCTCCGACATGATCGTCATCCACAACCAGGCGCGCCGCTCCATGCAGCCCGGCGTCATGAACACCATGGCCCGGTCGTACGAAAACGTCGACGCCCGCATCTATGGCGGAGAGATCACCTCCGGCCTCTCCATCGGCTCGCGCTGGCTCGTCTCCAGCGGCCTCGCTCTCTCCCGCGGCGCCAAAAA
>DAHVTI010000331.1 GCA_027324255.1 Bryobacterales bacterium
GGGCTTTCGAGCAGCGGATCGCCCTGGAGGGCAAGGGAGAAAAGGAACGCATGGAGGCGGTGACGGAGGAGGTGAAGCGCGTCTTCCAGGACGCGGTGGTGAGCGATGTGGCGATTGAAAACGCCGAGGATCCGGAGCAGGAGTTCACGCTGCGTTACCGGGTTTCCATTCCGGGCTATGCGGTGAAGACGGGCAAGCGGCTGCTGTTGGAGCCGATGTATTTCCAGCGCGGGGAGACGCCGTTGTTTCCGGCGGCGTCGCGGCAGCATCCTGTGTCGTTCCAATTCGGCTGGATGGACTCCGACAGCGTGAGCATCGAGTGGCCGAAGGGATACACGGCTGAGGCGGCGGCCGCGCCGGAATCCATGAACTTCGGCCAGACGGGTTACTACCGATCGGGCATCGCGGCGGACGGCGCGTCGCGCGTGCTCCAGTGTAACCGGGAGCTGGTCTTCGGCCGCGGCGGACGGCTGCTGTTCTCGCCTGAGATCTACAAGACCGTGAAGGCGGCCTTTGATGAAGTGCACAGGCGGGACGGCGTTTCGCTGGTGTTGACGCAGTCCGGGGGCGGGCAATGAAGTGGCTGCTGCTGGCGGCGTTGCTGGCGCAGACGGTGGCGCGGGGCGCGGAGGAGGTCCCGGCGTGGCTGGCGGATCTGGCCAGGCAGCCGGCGAAGAGCTATCCGGCGAAGGTGAGTACGGTGGTGCTGCTGGCCGAGGAACATCTCACCGTGGATGAGGCGGGGCGGAGAACGATGCGGGAGCGCGGGGCGGTGCGGATTCTGGCAGGCAGAGGCGGTGGGCTGCGGGCGTACCGTTCGTATAACGCGAGGTCGGGAAAGCTCCGCTCGTTTCAGGCCTGGCTGGTGAGGCCGGGTGGCGCGGTGCAGAGCTACGGGAAGGACAAGGTGCTGGACATCGCGCTGGATTCGAGCGCGGCGTACAACGAGGGCCGCGCGAAGGTGGTGGAGTGCGATCGCGCGGCGCCGGAGGGGTCGGTATTCGGCTGGGAGGTGGTGGAGGAGGAGAGCACGCTCTTCACGACGTATCCCTACTCGTTCCAGGAAGAAGCGCCGGTGGAGATGGGGCGGTTCACCCTGACCCTGCCCGCGGGGTGGGAGGCGCGGTGGACAATGTTCAATCATGAGCGGAAGGAGCCGGCCATTTCGGGCAACAGCTACACCTGGGAGCTGCGCGACCTGCCGTGGCTGGAGGGAGAAGAGCACAGCGTGGGGTGGCAGGCACTGGCGCCGCGGCTGGGCATCACCTATTGGCCGAAGGAAGGGAGCGCCGCGGCTCTGAAGCCCCTGGGCAATTGGGGGGACGTCTCGGCCTGGATGACGCGGTTTGTGGAGCCGGCGGTGGAGGTGACGCCGGCGATCGAGGCGAAGGCGCGCGCGCTGGCGCAGGCGGAGGATTCGGAATGGGGGAAGATCCGCGCCGTGGCGGAGTATGTGCAGAAGGTGAACTATGTCTCGGTGCAGATGAACGTGACGCGCGGCGGCGGCTACAGCCCCAACGCGGCGGGGCGGGTGCTGGAACGGAATTACGGGGATTGCAAGGACAAGGTGACGCTGATGCGGGCGCTGCTGAAGGCGCTGGGGGTTGAGACGTACACGGTGGCGGTGTTTTCGGGGTCGAGAGGGTTCGTGCGGAGAGAGTGGCCGTCGGCGCAGCAGTTCAACCACGTGATCACGGCGGTGAAGGTGGGCCCGGGCGTGACGGCGCCAACGGTAGTGGAGCACGAATCGAAGGGCCGGCTGCTGGTCTTCGACGTGACCGATCCGGTGACGCCTCTGGGCGGATTGGACGAGGACGAGCAGGGGAGTTGGGGGATGCTGGTGGCTGAGAGCGGCGGTGGGCTGCTGAAGCTGCCGGTATTGGGAGCGGATTCGAGCCGGATCGAGAGGCGAGTGGAGGCGGAGATAACCGGGGGGGGCGGGGCCAACGCGGTGATCCGGTCGGTGTATCACGGCCAGGCGGCGGCAGGCTGGATGATGATCGAGACGAGGCTGGGGGCGGACGAGGTGAGGAAACGGTGGGAGAGGATGCTGTCGCGCAGAGCGGGCGGGGTGACGGTGGCGGGAGTGAAGAGCGAGGCAAAGGACGGCGCCTACACGGCAACGGTGGAGTATTCGCTCCGTCAACTGGGGAAGCTGATGCAGGGTCGGCTGCTGATTGTCACGCCCGGGATGCTCGCGCCTGAACCCGAGTATCGCTTCGCGGAGAGGGAGCGGCGGGAGCCGGTCGAGCTCAGGGCGTCTTCGAGAACCGACTCGGTTGTGATCAAGGCGCCGGATGGTTTCACCGTGGATGAGCTCCCCGCCGAGGTCAACCAGAGTGGACAGTTCGGAAGCTTTCAGGCATCCTGGCGCGTGGAGGGTGCGCTGCTGCTCTTTGAACAGAAGCTGAAGGTGAACGACGCGGTCGTGCAGGTCAAAGACTACCGGCAGGTGAAGGCATTTTTCGATGAAGTAGCGGGCGCGGGCAGTTCGCCGGTGGTCCTGATGAAGAAGTAATGCGACGGACGCAACTGGCGGCGGGCGGATGAGGGGCATCTGATGGTTGAGGGGCTCGTGCTCAGCCCTGATTCCGCGGGAGGAGATGGGGCTGATCCACTGGGGAGCAGAGCTGGCAAGGAGTAGACGATCGGCGTGCGGGCGCACGGGGCATTGGGTATCGGAGCCGAAAAAGTCCCCGAAATCGTCGGCGCCATGCAGCGGGACCAGCAAGGCTCGCCAACCGGCGCGTGGGAATTCAGGGCTTGAGCGTGGCGCGGCGGAGATGCGGTGACGAGGAGGCACTCCGTTGAAAACGTCTTGACCGGGCGTCGTCGAGCGTGCGGCGCGGCCATCGCGGGGGCCACCGGAGGCATTCTTGTCGCCTCGGGCCTCGCCGGCGGCCTGCTGTTGCGAGACCCGTAGGGTCGCGCATGGGTGCCAAAGATTTCAACAAAATATTTCCAGCCCCCTCAATAACTTCCCGCCATTCGCACCGGAATCCCTACCACCCCCTGTGTTCTCCTGGTTGCGTTATGACGAACTCTGCTCAAATCTCGAAATCTTCCCCGAAGCGGCCCCGTAAGCCTCGTATCCCTAAACCCACCGCCGAAGAAACCCTCGCCGCCATCCGACTCGCCGCGGCCCTCCCCCCCGGCCATCTCCCTGCCGCCGACCCTCGCACGGACCTGTCTTTCATCCAGGTCTTCGCCGACCTCCTCGCCGCCGAAGCCCACGAATTCTATCGCCAGGGACGGTTCAGTGCCGCCTCCCAAAACCTCGAATACGAGGAACAATTCGAGCACCTCTCCAACCTCTACGAGAACATCGATACCCCCACCCGCCAATACCTCGCTCACTACGCCCTCCACTGCCAGCCCGTCTACGCCCTCTTTACCGGCGACACCCACCGCGCCTTCCGCCGCACCCTCCAGGCCCATCAGGCCATCCGCCTCGCCTCCAGGCTCGGGAGCTGAACATGCAACCCGCCCTCGCTCCCCCGGGTCCCTCCCGAACCTACCACTGGGGCTACCACTCCGCCTACTCCGGCATGCCCCCCGGCCCCGCCGCCGAAGCCATCGCCTACGCCCGATCCATCTCTTCCCGCTACGCCGACCCCCTCTTCCGCGAACGCCTCTTCTTCTTCGCCTACTGCGTCCGCTGGTCCCACTACCTCCGCGTCCTCCGCGCCCGCCACCTCGATTGGGCCCTCGCGCTCCACAACGGCCACACCGGCAAAGCCCTCCGCCTCCTCCGCCATTACCCCGCCACCGAACGCGGCTATTACGCCGCTCGCGCCCACCTCAGCCAGATCACCAAACAGGCCATGGCTTCCGTCCTCGAACGCCTCCGTCAATTGAAATTTCAGGAACGCAGCTCCCAAGTTATTGATTCTGCGTTGACCCTCGCGCCCCTCCACCCTTCCGTCGCTGCCAGCGCCTCTCCCTGCTACCCTATCCCTCAATGTCCCTCTCCCTCACCCGCACCCCCCACGAGCTCTCCATCGTCTGCCCCGCCGCCCTCGTCCCCCCGGAAGTCCACTCCCAGCCCGGCTGGACCTGCCTCGAACTCATCGGCCCCTTCCCCTTCCACCTCACCGGCAT
>DAHVTI010000355.1 GCA_027324255.1 Bryobacterales bacterium
GCCCTCGTCTCCCGACGCCAGGTCCTCTCGACCCTCGCCGCCGCCCCTCTCCTCGCCCAGCCCCAAAGCCGCCGCCCCAACGTCCTCGTCATCCTCGCCGACGACCAGGGCTGGGGCGATCTTTCCATTCACGGCAACTCCAACCTCGCCACCCCCAACATCGACTCCCTCGCCCGCGACGGCGCCCTCTTCCAGAACTTCTACGTCTGCTCCGTCTGCGCCCCCACCCGCGCCGAATTCCTCACCGGCCGCTACCACCCCCGCGGCGGCGTCCGCGGCGTCTCCACCGGACAGGAGCGCCTCAACCTCGACGAGACCACCATCGCCCAGTCCTTCCTCTCCGCCGGCTACCGCACCGCCGCCTTCGGCAAGTGGCACAACGGCTCCCAGTTCCCCTACCACCCCAACGCCCGCGGCTTTGAGGAATACTACGGCTTCACCTCCGGCCACTGGGGCCAGTACTTCGACCCCGAGCTCGACCACAACGGCCGCCTCGTCCGCGGCCAGGGCTTCATCATCGACGACCTCACCAACCACGCCCTCCGCTTCATCGAACAAAACCGCAACAATCCTTTCTTTTGCTACCTTCCCCTCAACACCCCGCACGCCCCCATGCAGGTGCCCGGCCGCTTCTATGAGAAGTTCGCCGCCTTCCAGCCCGCCCTGAAGGCCACCAATCCCACACAGGAAGACCTCCTCATGACCCGCGCCGCCCTCGCCATGTGCGAAAACATCGACTACAATGTCGGCCGCGTCCTCTCCCAACTCGACAAGCTCGGCCTCTCCCGCGACACCCTCGTCCTCTATCTCTCCGACAACGGCCCCAACTCCTGGCGCTGGAACGGCGGCATGAAAGGCCGCAAGGGCTCGCTCGACGAAGGCGGCCTCCGCGCGCCCCTGCTCATGCGCTTCCCGGGCCGCATCCCCGCCGGCCACCGCGTCTCGCGGGTCGCCGGTGCCATCGACCTCTACCCGACTCTCTCCGAGTTCGCCCAAGTCCCCGTCACCGCCCGCAAGCCTCTCGACGGCAAATCCCTCACACCCCTCCTCAAGAAGGAACCAGCCCCCTGGCCCGACCGCATGCTCTTCTCCATGCAGAACCGCCGCACTTCGGTCCGCACGCAGCAATACCGCCTCGACCCCACCGGCGCCCTCTTCCACATCGACTCCGACCGCGGCCAGACCCGCAACGTCGCCGCCGAGCAGCCCGAAACCGCCGCCCGCCTCCGCAAGGCCCTCGACGCGTGGACTGCGGAGATGCTCGCCCTCACCGGCGCCCCCGACACCCGCTCCTACACCGCCGGCTACTCCGAGTTCACTTACCTCCCCGCCCGCGACGGAGTCCCCCACGGCGGCGTGAAGCGCTCCTCCATCCACCCCAACTGTTCCTACTTCTCCAACTGGTCGTCTCCGTCCGACTCCATCACCTGGGACATCGAAGTCGGCCAGGCCGGCGTCTACGAAGCCGCCATCCACTACGCCTGCCCCGCCGCCGACATCGGAGCCAAGGTAGAACTCACCTTCAACGGCGCATCGGTCCAATCGAAAATCACGGAGCCCTACGACCCGCCCGTCATCGGCCCCGCCCAGGACCGCGCCCCCCGCACCGAATCCGTCGTCAAGGACTTCAAACCCCTCGTCCTAGGCAAAATCAAACTGGAAAAGTCCCGCGGCCTCCTGACTCTGCGCGCTCTCGAAATCCCCGCCCGCCAGGCCGCCGAAATCCGCTACGTCACTTTGCGTCGCACCTGAGCGGAGCAAGCCAAATGTGGGGCAGGCCTCCAGGCCGGCGCAAAACTAATCTCAGCAGCGCGTCCCCTACATCACCAGCGCATTAAAAAACAACTTCAAAGTCAGCCAGCTCTGCCCCCGATACTGCGGCCGCATCCCGAACAGGATCGCCCGTCCCTGTCCTATCTGAACGTCCACCAGCGCCGGCTTCCCCGCCACAAACTTCTCCCCCAGCAGCCACCCCGAAGCCAGCACGGGAGCGCCCGAGTACCGCACCACCGTCTTCGCACCCGCATCGTCCGACTCCCACACCGGGCTCCCCTCGGCCCAGATCGTGAACTCGGAAGGCAATCCCAACCCCAGCGCCGAGCCCGGCTCCAGCTTCACGTTCAGCAGCGATCCCGGGCAATAGAAGTCCCGCGACGAACCCCCCTGCAGCGCGTTCTTCGCCCTCACCCCCAATTGCTCCACCGCGTACTCCCCCGAGTCGTTGAAGAACACCAGCTTCCCGCCCGCCTGCGCGAACGCCAGCAGCGCCTCGGCGCCCTCTTTCCCCAGTCCTCCCAAGTACGCCTCGGGCATCGATCCCTGCCGGTACCCGTTCTCGATCATCCGCGCCGTCATGTCCGCGAACACCAGCACGTCGTACTTCTCAGCGAGGCCCCCGGCCCGGATCTCCGCATTGCCGGCGCTCGCGTACTCCCACCCGAAGTGCTCCACAATCCACCGCGTCCAGCCTTCATCCATCGAAGGCACAAACGCCTTGTAGATCCCGACGCGCGGCTTCTTCAGCTCGTTGAAGCCCGCCCGCCGCCGCGCGCCCACCGCGAAATCCCCCGTCTTCGGGTTGCGCCACACGGGCGTCCCCGCCTTCCACGCCGCGTTCACTCTCCTCCACGAATCGCTATCGCCCGCGCTCAGGCCAGAGGCAGCGAACCGGAAGCTCGTCGTCTTCTCCAGCTTCGCCTGGAACTGGTCGTCCACCGTCGCCACGTCCACTCCCAGCAGCAGCGGCAGCGTGTGCGCCGCCACGTCGTAGGGCCGCTTCGGCGGACCGCCCGGATACTGCCGCAGGTCCGGATACTTCTGCCGCTCCAGCAGCGCCTTGGCGAAGCTCGAATACGGCTGCTGCATCCGGATCACGTACGACCCCGCCGCAAACTGTCTCTGCCCCACCGTGAACGCCTCCGCCGCCTTCTCCACCTCCACCAGCGCGAAGTCCATCGTCTCCAGCAGCCGCTTCGCCGCCCCCGGGTCCGCCTGCTGCGCCGGCACCACGAAGGCATACGGGGCGTGCCGTTCCACCGCCCGCCGGTTGATCTCGTAATACCCCTTCAGAAACTCGCTCCGCCGCCACGCCGCCGTCGAGCACAGGCTCTCCATCGCAATCAGTTGGTCTTCCACGATGTCGCGCAGCTTCCATTCGCCCCCCGGCCACGGCTCCAGGTGGTTCCACGACTTTTCGCGCGGGCTGTAGCCCTGCGCCTGGCTCGACAACTGGTCCGCCTTGATCGTCACCGGCGTCGCGATCCGCACGCTCGCGCTCTCGCTCAGAATCCGCAAGCCCCCGTGGTAGCTCTGGTAGTGCCGCGCCGGCGTCCAGTAGTCGTACATCGCGTTCACCACCACGCCCTTGCGCCCCGCCGCCGTCAGGTCCGCCGCCATGATCATCCCCACCATGTTGCAGTCCTGCGCGATCAGCGCATCGATGTTCGGCTCGATCGGATCCATCCACGGCGGCACGAACATCCGTCCCGCCGTCATACCCATCTGGTGCACGTCGTAGACGATCTGCGGATGCCACACGTTCTGCAGCCCCTCGATCACCGACCGGTTCTCGGCCTGCGTGAAAAAGTACCAGTCCCGGTTGTTGTCGTGCCCGACGTACTTCTGGTACAGCTCCGGCGGCGACGTCCCCTCGTACGGCGTGCCCATCGTCTTGCGGTACCACTCGGTCACCAGGTCCAGCCCATCCGGGTTGATCGTCGGCGCCACCAGCACAATCACGTTGTCCAGAATCGCCCGCACCTTCGCGTCGTTCGAAGTGGCGAGCCGGTGCGCGAACTCCACCGCCGTCTGCGTCGACGCGATCTCGGTGGCGTGCACGCTGCACGTGATCAGCACCACCGCCTTGCCTTCCGCTGCCAGCTTCGCGGCCTCTTCCGCCGCCGTCTTCCGCGGGTCCGACAACCTCGCTTGAATCTGCCGGTAGTGATCCAGCCGCTGGATCGTCTCCGGCGCGCTGATGATCGCCGCGATCATCGGCCGCCCTTCCGTCGACTTGCCGTACTCGATCACCTTCAGCCGGTCGCTCGCCAGGCCCAGCGCGTGGAAGTAGTCGATCACTTTCCACCACTCCACCACCTGCCGGTCCGCGCCCATCCGGTGTCCGAAGAACGCCTCCGGCGTGGGCGCTGGCGCGGGCGCCTGCGCCCACGCCGCCGCGGCCAGACAGATCCAGACCAGCGCCCGCTTCACGGCCGGCAAAGCTCCTTCCACAGCGCCCGGTAGTACCGCATGAACCGCTCCGGCTCCTTGCTCTCGGCCACTTCCATCAGCGTGTACCGCTCGTAGCCCGACTTCTGCAGCAGCATGAACAGCTCGTGCCACGGGTATCTCTCGTTCGCCAGCTCATTGATGTGGCAGTTCTTCACCCACGGCCGCAGCAGGTCGAACGCCTGCTTCACCGACCCGTTCACCACTTCGCCCGGGTTCGAGTTCCAGCACAGCCCCACGCTGTCGTGCTTCGTCGCCCGCATGATCGCCGCGCACACCGCCGGCGCCTGCGTCTGCGACCCGTGCACCTCCATCCAGATCTCCACGCCCTTGCCCGCCCCGTACTCGCCCACCTCTCGCAGGCTATCCGCGATGTTTTGGATCGTCTGCTCCCGCGTCAGCTCCTTCGGGAACCCGTTCGGGCGCACCTTCACGCCCCACGCCCCCGTATCGTGCGCCAGGTCCACGAACGCCTTCGCGTTCTCCACGTTCTTCTTTCTCACTTCCGGGTCCGGGCTGTGGAACTCCGACGTCGAGCCAAAGCTCAGCAGCCGCACCTTCGTCCGCTCGAAGCGCGCCCGCACCTTCGCCCGCTCCGCCGCGTTCAGCGAAGGCTCCACGCCGTGCTTGTGGCCGGTGCGCAACTCCACGGCCTCAAAGCCCGCTTCTTCCAGCTTCTGGATCACCGTCTCCAGGTCCCAATCCTTCAGCACGTTGTATGTCACTGCGCCTAGCTTCATGCTTCTACCTCCATTCCTTCCGGGGCCTTTAAATCATATCCTTCCCAGCGGGCCACCACCGCGCTCGCCAGGCAGTTGCCCAACAGGTTCACCGACGTCCGCGCCATGTCCATCAGCGTGTCCACCCCCAGCAGCAGCGCGATCCCTTCCATCGGCAGGTGGAACGTCGCCAGCGTCCCCGCCAGGATGATCAGCGACGCCCGCGGCACCGCCGCCACGCCCTTCGACGTCAGCATCAGCGTCAGCATCATCATGATCTGCTCGCCGAACGTCAGCGGCACCCCCGCCGCCTGCGCCACGAACACCGACGCCAGCGACAGGTACAGCGTCGTTCCGTCCAGATTGAAGCTGTAGCCCGTGGGCAACACGAAACTCACGATGTGCCGCGGCACCCCGAACTTCTCCATGTTCTCCAGCGCCAGCGGCAGCGCCGCTTCGCTCGACGCCGTCGAAAACGCCAGAATGTACGGCTCCTTCACCCAGTGCACGAACCGCCTCGCCGGGATCTTCATGATGAAGATCACCGTCCCCAGCACGCCCACCACGAAAATCGCCAGCGCTCCATACAGCGTCAGAATCAGCTTGCCCAGTCCGAACAGCACGCTGATCCCCTTGCTGCCCACCACCGCCGCCATCGCCGCCCCCACCCCCAGCGGCGCCATGTACATCACGTACTTCGTGTACTCGAACATGATGTCCGCCAGCGACTGCAGGAACCGCACCACCGGCTCCGCCTTCGCCCCCAGCATCGTGCACGCCGTCCCGAACAGGAAGCAGAACACCACCATCTGCAGCACTTCGCCCTTCGCCATCGCATCGAAAATCGACGCCGGGAACGTGTGCTCCAGAATCGCCGAAAGCGACGCCTTCGTCTGCGGCAGGTTCGGATCCGCCGCCGCTCTCTCCAGCGCGATGCCCGCGCCCGGCTTCACCAGGTTCACCGCCCCCAACCCCAATAACAGCGCCACCGTCGTCACAATCTCGAAGTAGACGATCGACTTCAACCCGATCCGCCCCATCGCCTTCGCCGAGCCCGACCCGGCTATGCCCACCACCAATGTCGCGAACAGCAGCGGCGCGATGATCGACTTGATCATCCGCAGGAAAATATTCGAAACCGGTACCAGTTGCTTGCCGGCTTCCGGCAGAAAATGCCCCACCGCGATGCCCGCGGCCATGGCAATGAAGATCCAACTGGTCAGAGAGAGCTTCTTCACCGTTCACCCCATTTGAGCTTTTGTCGCAAGACGTCGAAGAACAACATCCGCGGCGGCCGGATCAGCGACAGGGCGTGTTGGCTGCTACGGCAGATCACCCGGTCCTGCTCCTTCAGCGGCTCGCCCACCTGACCGTCAATGGTCAGGTAAGCTACCTCGTCTGAGGCCAGGTTCAGGATCTGGATGACGCTCGAATCCGAGACGAGCACGGGCCGGTTCGTGAGCGTGTGCGGACAGATCGGCGTGATACACAGGGCGCCGACACTCGGAAAAACGATGGGCCCCCCGGCGCTCAGCGAATACGCCGTCGATCCGGTGGGCGTGGCGATAATCAGGCCGTCGGCCTTGTAGCGGCACACGAAATGCGCATCGACGTTGCACACCAGGTCGATCATGCGCGCGATGTGCGCCTTCGTGATGACGACGTCGTTCAGCGCCTCGTAGTGCGCCACCGTCTCGCCGTCGCGCTGCACTTCGCAGGCCAGCATCCGCCGCTTCGCCACCCGGTGCTCGTTGCGCAGCGCCCGCTCGAGCTCCGGGAAAATCTCTTCCGTCGAAATCGCCGTCAGGAATCCCAGCCCGCCCAGGTTCACCGCGAACAGCGGAATCGGCCGCCCCGCAATCGACCGCGCCGCCGACAGCAGTGTCCCGTCGCCGCCCAGCACGATCACCAACTGGCAGCCTTCCGGCACCTCTTCGCGTGAAACCGGCGCCACCTTCCCCCCCAGGTAGCGCGACGCCGCCTCGTCCACCCGGTAAGCGATCGCGTGCCGGTCCAGCCACGCCGCCAGCGCGGGCACTATCTGCTCCGCCTGCTTCACCTCAGGCTTCGCGATGATTCCGACCATGCGGATCGGTTCCATGCAGCAGGAACTCCTTATTGCCTTCCGCGCCCTCAATCGGGCTCTCGGCCCACTCCGTCTCGAAGCCCAGTGCCCCGGCCGCGGCTCGCACCTTCGCCACTGCACTTTCGTGCAACGCCGGATCCCGGACAATCCCGCCCTTCCCTACCTGGTCGCGGCCCACCTCGAACTGCGGCTTCACCAGCACCACGAATTCGCGCGGCGCCTCCAGCAACGGGGCGAAGGCCGGAAGGATGAGTGTAACTGAAATGAAGCTCACGTCGCACACCGCCAGTTGCACCGGCTCCCCCACCACCCCCGGCTCCAGGTACCGCGCGTTCACCCCCTCGTGCACTACCACCCGCGGATCGTTCCTCAGCTTCCAGTCCAGTTGCCCCTGCCCCACGTCCACGCAGTGCACCCGCGCCGCCCCGCGCGCCAGCAATACGTCCGTGAATCCCCCCGTCGACGACCCCACGTCCAGACACACCCGCCCTCGCACGTCGATCCCCCACCGCTCCAGCGCTCCCAGCAGCTTGTACGCCCCGCGGCTCACCCACGGCATCTTCTCCAGCAGCTCGATGCCCGCGTCCGCCGCCACCAGCGCGCCCGCTTTGTCCACCCGCTGCCCGTTCACCAGCACCGCCCCCGCCAGCAGCAACGCCCGCGCCTTCTCGCGCGATCCGGTAAGCCCCCGCTCCACCAGCAACTGATCGATGCGCTGGCGTGCCTGCTTCATGAGTTCCGGTCGACGATCAGGTCCGCCAGTTCGTGCAGCCGCCGCGCCCGCTCGCCGAACATCTCCAGCGCCGCGTGCGCCTCCCGCCGCTGTTCCTCCGCCATCTCCTGCGATCGCGTCAAACCGTAAACCGCCGGAAATGTGATCTTCTGCTGCGCCGCGTCCTTCCCCGCCGTCTTGCCCAACTGCTCCGACGTCTGAGTCACATCGAGAATATCGTCCACAATCTGGAACGCCAGCCCGATCCGTTCTCCATACGCCGAAATCGCCGCCAACTGCTCCTCGCTCGCCCCGGAGTGGATCGCCCCCATCCGCAGCGAGCACTTCAACAAGGCGCCCGTCTTCGCCCGGTGGATCCTCTCCAGCAGCTCCGCGGTCGGCGCCTGCTGCTCGCCTTCGATGTCGTGCACCTGCCCCGCGATCATGCCGCCCACCGTGCCCGACGCCGACGCCAGCTCCACCACCAGCCGCGCATTCCCCGTCCGCCCCAGCACGTCGAAGGCGTACGTCAAAAGCGCGTCGCCCGCCAGAATCGCCATCGCTTCCCCAAACACCACGTGCGACGTCGGCCGCCCGCGCCGCAGGTCGTCGTTGTCCAGCGCCGGCAGGTCGTCATGAATCAGTGAATACGTGTGGATCATCTCCAGCGGGCACGCCGCCAGGAAGATCCCCTCCACGTCGCGGCCCGCCACCGTCAGTCCGGCCTCAAGGCACAGAATCGGCCGGATGCGCTTCCCGCCCGCGAACAGCGAATACCGCATCGCCTTGTGAATCGTCTCCGGCGGCTCGCTTTCCACCGGCACCAGCCGGTCCAGCTCCGCATCGATCCGCCGGCACTGCTCGGCCAGGTACTCTTTCAGGCTCAAATCGGAAAGCGTCATTTTTCTTCAGGGCCAAACGGCTCGGCCTCCACTCGCTGGCCTTTCTTCATCAGCACTTCAATCCGCGTCTCGGCGTCGGCCAACTGCTTCCGGCAGGCCTCGCTCAGCCGCACCCCTTTCTCGAACAGCTCCAGAGCCTTCTCCAGCGGCACGTCCGCTTTTTCGAGTTCCTTGACGACGCCTTCGAGTTCCGCCAGGGACTCCTCGAACGGCACCACCGCCTGATCTTTTTCTTCGGCCATCGCTCTATTTTACGCTGGCCGTCAGCCGCGACACCGGCCGCGCGATCAGCGCCAGCAACACCGCCGCCGCCAGCGTCAGCACCCCCAGCGCCCGGAACAGGTCGTACGGCGGCAGTGCGCCATAGAACGCCGCCAGCCGCCCCGCCAGGTAATTCCCCATCGACAGCGACAGGAACCACACGCCCATCATCAGCCCCGCCACCCGCACCGGCGCCAGCCGCGTCATCGCGCTCAGCCCCACCGGGCTCAGCAGCAGCTCGCCGAACGTGTGCAGCAGGTACGTCACCACCAGCCACATCGGGCTCACTTTCTCTCCGCTCGCCGCCCTCTGCGCCGCCAGCATCATCACCCCGAAGCCCCCCGCCGCGCAGAACATCGCCAGCGCGAACTTCATCACGCTCGACGGCTGCCGGTCGCCCATCCGGATCCAGATCCACGCAAACACCGCCGCGAAACAGATGATGAACGCCGCGTTCAAGCTCTGGAACCAGCTCGCCGGAAAATCAAAGCCCCACAGCACGTGGTCCGTCGCGTTCCGCGCAAACAGGTTGAACGAGGAGCCCGCCTGCTCGAACGCCGCCCAGAACAGCGCCGACCCGCAGAACAGCACCGCAATCACCGCCAGCCGCTTCCGCTCCTCCGCCGTCCAGTCCCCCCCGAAGAACATCCACGCAAACAGCGCCAGCGTCAGCCCGAAAAGTGCGACCCCCGCAAAGTTCACCAGCCGCTCCGCGCTCAACTCCACCGCTCCGGACCATTGCAGTCCAATCCCCACCGCCAGCAAACCCGCAACAGCCGCCACCCCGTTCCGGAAGCTCCTCCGCCACTGCGCGCCCACCTCCGGCGTCGGCGGCTCCACCGGCTTCGCTCCCGCCCCGCCCAATCTCTTCAGCCCCCGCCAGTACGTCACCACGCCCGCCGCCATCCCCAACCCCGCCAGCCCGAAGCCCCAGTGCCAGTTGATCTTTTCTCCCACCCACCCGCACGCCAGCGGCGCAATCGTCGAGCCGATGTTGATGCCCATGTAGAAGATCGAAAATCCCGACTCGCGCCGCACATCGCCCGGCGCGTAAATCTGCCCCACGATCGTCGAAATGTTCGGCTTCAACAGCCCCGTCCCCAGCACCACGATCGTCATGCCCGCGTACAGCGCCGTCACCGACGGCGCCGCCAGCATCAGGTACCCCGCCGCGATCAGCATCCCGCCGTACAGCACGCTCCGCTGCTGCCCCAGGATGCGGTCGGCAATCCAGCCCCCCGGCAGGCTCATCATGTATACGCTCGCCGTATACAGCCCGTAAATCGCGTACGCCTTCGTCGTGTCGAAGCCCAGCCCGCCGCCCGCCACACCCGCCGTCATGAATAGCACCAGCAGCGCGCGCATGCCGTAATAGCCGAACCGTTCCCACAGCTCCGTGAAAAACAGTGTCGAAAGGCCGGCCGGGTGGCCAAAGAATCGTGTGTCCTGGTTCATCACAAGTACTTTTTCAAATCGGGCTTCAACATCTGCCGCACTTCCGGGTTGTCCAGGTCGCGCACCGTCACCACTCGCGGCTGCAAATCGATGCGCTTCGGCGGCGTCTTCCCGTTTAACTTGTCCACCACCGTCTCCACGGCTTGGAAGGCCATCCCGAACGGGTCCTGCGCGATCATCGCGTCCAGGCGCCCGGCGCGCATCTGTTCCACCAGCGCATCGCTCGAATCGTTCGTCACCAGCTTCACTTTCCCCACCAGCGCCCGCCCCTTCAGCGCCAGCAGCACCCCCGCCGCGCTGGGCTCCGTCGTCGTGAACAGCCCCTCCACACCCGGGTTCGCGGCCAGGATGTTCTCCGCCGCCGCCCGCGCCTTCGCCCGGTCGCTCATGCCAAATTGCTCGGCCACAATCGTGATCCCCGGAAACTCTTTCGCCATCGTCTCCCGGAACCCCGCCTCCCGGTCCATCGTCGAAACGCTGCCCGGCGCGTGCAGCACCACCGCCACATGCCCCTTCCCGCCCAGCAACCCCGCCAGCGTCCGCGCCCCCAGCCGTCCGGCGAGCGTGTTGTCCGTCCCCACGAAGCTCATGTAGCTCGTCGAGTCCAGCCCCGAATCGAACACCGTCACCGGGATCCCCGCCGCCACCGCCCGGTCCACGGCGCCCACCAGCGCCTTTCGCTCGCTCGCCGCCAGACAGATCCCGTCCACCCGCTGCGTCACCATCGAGTCCACAATCTGAATCTGCCGGTCGTACTCCGTCTCCGTCGCCGGCCCGTTCCACACGATCTCGACGTCGAACTTCCTGCCCGCCGCCAGCGCCCCCGCGTGCACCGACGCCCAGAACAGGTGCGCCGTCCCTTTCGGGATCACCGCGATCCGCCGCTTCTTCGCGCCCCCGCACGCCGCCAACAGAACCGCGCCAGCAAACGCCCGGCGCTTCATTGCGCCAGCCAGCCCCCGTCGATCACGATGTCCGTCCCCGTGATGAACCGCGCCGCGTCCGAGCACAGGTACACCGCCAGCGACCCCACGTCCTTCGGCTCGCCCCACTCCCCCAGCGGGATCTTCGCCAGAAACGCCGCGTTCGCCGCCGGGTCCTGCATCAGCACCGTGTTGATGTCCGTCGCGAACGGCCCCGGGCTGATCCCGTTCACCGTGATCCGCTCCGGCGCCAGTTCCATCGCCAGCGCTTTAGTGAAGCCCAGCAGTCCCGCCTTCGACGACGAATACGCGCACCGCCCCGGCAACGAGATGTGGCTCATGATCGACGTCATGTTCAGGATCCGCCCGTAGCCCGTGCCCTTCATGTGCGGCACGAACGCCCGCGAGCACAGGAACGCGCTCGTCAGGTTCGAATCCATCACCCACCGCCACTCCTCCAGCGTGAACTCCGTCACCGGCTTCCGCAGGTTCACGCCCGCGTTGTTCACCAGGATCGAGGCCTTCCCGAAATGCTCCGAGACCCGCGCCTCCAGCGCCGCCACTTCTTCCTCGCTCGTCACATCGCACGGGAAGATCATCGCTCCGTCCCCGCACGCTTTTGCGGCTTCGTCCAGCTTCGCGATGTCGCGCCCCACCAGCGCCACCCGCGCCCCCGCCTTCGCCAGCGCCTCCGCCATCGCCCGGCCCAGCCCGCGCGACGCGCCCGTCACAACCGCCACCTTGCCCGTCAGTGTCTCGGCCATTTACAGACTCTTCCCTTCCCCGCGCCCTTCCCCGCGCGACGCCTTCAGAATCAGGTCCGCCACTTCCTGCGCCCGGTCGATGTCGGCTATCGCGATGCGTCCGTGCTCGCTCGCCGTCTCCAGCACCAGCGTCCCCACGCCCCACATCCGTTGCGCCAGCGTCCGCTCCACGAACACGTTCTGCAGTTTCGACAGGTCCATCGCCCGCATCGTCTCGCTCACCAGCCCGTGCCGGTAGCGCACCACCGTTCCTTCCACCGTCAACGATGTCCGCACCGCGTCCAGCCAGCCCATCAGCGGCGCCGCGAAGGGCAGCAGGCCCACCGCCAGGATCACCCAGTGCGCCTCCGGCACCACCGCCCGCCAGAACCAGATCACCACCAGCAGAAACACGGTGCACAGCACCAGCGAGAATTTTGCCTTGCGCAACGACGGGCGGATTACCATGGTCTTCCTCACTTTGCTCCGGTAGGGCTATTGTATAGCAGCCCGCATTTGTTTACCCTCAGTTGCTAGGAGGTAGCCATGCGCCCTGGTGCGATGCTTGCCGCGCTCTGCGGCTTTCTAACTTTCCCGCTACTCGCGGATTTCAGCTATCAACAGACCTCGAAGGTCACCGGCGGGTCCATCACCCGCATGATGAAGATGATCCCCGGAGGCGGAAAAGCCCTCGATCCCCAGGTCTCCACACACCTGCTCCAGGGCAACCGTATGGCCACGGTGTCGGCCAATGCCATCGACGTCATCGACCTCGACCGCCAGGTCATGACCCACATCGACCTCGAGAAGAAGACTTTTTCCAACATCACCTTCGAAGAGTTCCGCCAGGCCATGGACGCCCTCGCCCGCAAGATGGGCCAGGCGCAGAAACCCGACCAGCCCGCCATGGAGTTCCGCGTCGACGTCAAAGACACCGGCGAGACCAAAAACATCGACGGCATGAATACCAAGCTCATGAAGATGCTCCTCGCCATGGACATGAAGGACCAGAAGTCCGGCCAGACCGCCACCATGAACATGGACATGGACATGTGGATGGCCGGCAGCGTCCCCGGCTATGAGGAAGTCCACGCCTTCATGCAAAAATACGCTGAAAAAATCGGCATTACCCCGGAAATGATGCGCATGAGCCGCATGGCCGTCGGCCAGCCCGGCATGAGCCAGGGCATGGCCAAGCTCATGAAGGAGGCTGCCAAGCTCCAGGGCGTGCCCGTCGTCCAGGTCACTCGCATGATGGGCATGGGCGGCCCCGGCGGCAATGCTCCGGAAGCCCAGATGCCCACCGGCCAGGATGTCGGCGACGCCGCCGCCTCTTCCGCCGTCTCCTCCGCCATCGGCCGCATCGGCGGCCTTGGCCGCCTCGGCGGCTTCGGCCGCAAGAAGAAGGAAGCACCCAAGGAAGAGCCGCAGCCCGCCCAGTCCACCCCACCGCCCGCCCCTTCCGGCCAGCCCCAGCAGTCCGTCTTCATGGAGATGACCTCCGAGATGAGCGCCTTCTCCACCGCCGCCGTCGATGCCTCCAAGTTCGCCGTCCCCGCCGGCTTCAAAGAGGTGGAGCACGAAATGAAGAAGGCCCTGCGCTAACCGCCCTCCCCCAAACACACGAAGGGCGCCCATTCTGAGGGCGCCCCTTCGGTCTTCCGTTCTACTCGATGTCGCGAGGCCGCTTCTTCCGGTTCCGCTTGCGCGCCAAGGCCTGCTTCACGCGCTGCTTCTCGCCGGGTTTCATGTAGTAGGAGTGTTTCTTGATCTCCTTGATGATGTCTTCCTGCTGCACCTTGCGCTTGAAACGCCGCAACGCGCTCTCCAGGGTCTCACCATCCTGAATGTAAACTTCCGCCATAGATCAATTCACCTCCTTCCGGCGCAAAATAGCTAGTCTTTGATAGAATAGCAGACGGCGAGCCCCTCCGGCTGCCCCGCTACCCCCCCACCCCCAGTGCCGCCCCCCCTCAACTCTGATATTGTAGGTGGGCGACCTCAGCCCGCGCAGCCCTCCGCTTCCGTGGCCTTGGTTTCGCAGGATCATTGTCAGCCACGGAGAACCATGCGCGTCCACCTCGTCAATCCCAGCGAAAGCTCATTCGGCACAAGCGTCATCACCCCGCGCTGGATGTTCGTCCTCGCGGCCGCCACACCCTCCGTCTACGGCGATCCCCACATCGCTGACGAAACCCTCGACCCCTTCGACCCCGCCTCCATTCAGCCCGGCGACGTCGTCGGCATCGGCATTCATACCGCCAACGCCGCCCGCGGCCTGGCCCTCGGCCGCATCGCCCGCGAGCGCGGCGCCTGGGTCGTCTTCGGCGGCATCCACGCCACCCTCTTCCCCGACGAGGCCATCGAGCTCGGCGGCGCCCACTCCGTCGTCAAGGGCGACGGCGATGTCATCTGGCGCCAGGCCCTCGACGATTGCGCCCACGGCAACCCCCAACCCATCTACGACGGCAGCCGCATCCCCGGCAGCGCCTTCCTCCCCGCCCGCTGGGACCTCCTCCCGCCCGGCCGCTACATGTGGGCCTCCGTACAGACCGTCCGCGGCTGCCCCAAGCACTGCTCGTTCTGTTCCGTCTGGCGCACCGACGGCCAGAAGCCCCGCTCCCGCGCCGTCGACGCCGTCGTCGAAGAAATCGTCGCCCTCCGCCGCATCGGCTTCCGCTTCATCGCCCTCGCCGACGACAACTTCTATCCTGTCACCCTCACCGACCTCGAACTCGCCCGCCGCCAGAACAACACCCAGCGCCTCGCCGAACTCGAAGCCCTCCGCGCCGACCGCTTCGAGCTCATGCGCCGCCTCGCCCTCCTCCCACCCGACACCGTTTTCTTCACCCAGATCACCATCGAAGCCGCCGAAGACCCCGCCTTCCTCGACGCCATGCGCAACGCCAACATCAAGGGCGGCCTCGTCGGCGTCGAAGCCGTCACGCGCGAAGGACTCAAGGACATCTTTAAGGACTTCAACCCCTCCGGCGAAGACCTCGCCGCCAAGCTCCAGTCCTTCCGCCAGCACGGCGTCCACGTCCTCGGCTCTTTCATCTTCGGCCTCCCCTCTGACCGCCCCGATACCTTCCAGGCCACCGCCGATCTCGCCCAGGCCGCCGGCATCACCTTCGCCCAGTTCGTCACCATGACCCCGTATCCCGGCACCATCGACTTCGAGCGCTGGCAGAAAAGCCACGGCGCCGAGCCCCCCCAAGTCGACGGCGTCCCCATCACCCGCTTCTGGCTCATCCCCGGCCACCGCCGCCCCAAGCTCTACACCACCCACCCCACCATGTCCTCGGAGGAGATCCGCCTCCGCACCCAGTCCGTCTGGGACAGCTTCTACAGCCTCAAGTCCATCTGGGCCCGCGCCGGTTGCGTCAAGACTCTCAAGGCCCGCCTGGCCTTCGTCATGATCTCCAAGCTCTACCGCCAGATGTACGCCAACACCGGCATCGCCACCGACAGCGCCCGCCGCCAGAGCGCCAACCGCTGGGCCCGCTGGCTCGCCAAGCCCTGCGTCAAGCTCTTCTCCGGCAAGCCCATGCCCCAACTCGCCGTCCCGGCCCCCCTCTCCGAGCCCGGCCCCTTCGCCGTCATCAACTAAACTCAAAGCCTGCTGCACCGGTGGGGCAGGCCCTCAGGCCTGCGGCCGACCCCCAGGTCGGCCCCGCGTCGGTCCTGTCACCCCCCCACACACCCCGGACACAACCCCGTCAGCACCAGATCGTGCCCCTCCACCCGGAACCCCGCCGGCGCCAGCGCCTGCACCCCCTCCGCGCACCCCTCGATCTCGAACGCCCGCCCGCACCCCCGGCAGCAGAAGTGGTGGTGGTGCCCCTTCCCCGCCAGCTCATACCGCGGCGCCTGCCCAAGCAGGTGCACCACCGTCAACGCCCCCTCTTCCAGCATCGCCGCCAGCGCCCGGTACACCGTCGCCGTCCCCATCCCCGGCACCTTCGCCCTCGCCAGCTTCAGCACCTCCAGCGCCGATAGCGGCCCCCCCTGCGCCTCGAACACCCCGGCAATCGCCGCCCTCTGCCGCGTATGTCGTTGATGCCCCGGCAAAATTCCTCCCCTCACTCGGAATTGTAGCCGCATTCCACACCTCGCCGCGGCCCACATGCTAGCATGGATACTTGTCAGGCTCCGGGCTCCGTGCAATAGGGCGTTCCAAACCCCGCCAGGTCCGGAAGGAAGCAACGGTAGGATCCCACCCTGTGTGCCGCGGATCACCCGGGGTCTGACAGAAGCTGAGCCGCGGCGCCGCCCCTTACGCCCACCCATGTACCAGGTCATCGCCCGCAAGTACCGCCCCCAGACCTTCGCCGAGCTCATCGGTCAGGAGCACGTTCGCACCACCCTCGAAAACGCTATCTCCCAGCACCGCATCGCTCACGGCTACATCTTCTCCGGCCAGCGCGGCACCGGTAAAACCACCATCGCCCGCATCATGGCCCGCTGCCTCAACTGCGACCAGGGCCCCACTTCTACCCCCTGCGGCGTCTGCCCCAACTGCCTCGAAATCGCCGGCGGCCAGAAAACCTACGACGTCTATGAGCTCGACGCCGCCTCCAACCGCGGCATCAACGAGGCCCGCGAAATCGTCCAGGCCGCCGAAAAGGCCCCCGCCCGCGGCCGCTTCAAAATCTACATCATCGACGAAGCCCACCAGCTCACCAACGAGGCCTTCAACGCCCTCCTCAAAACCCTCGAGGAGCCTCCCCCCTGGTGCGTCTTCATCCTCTGCACCACAGAGTCCCACAAAATCCCCACCACCATCGCCAGCCGCTGCCAGCAGTTCAGCTTCCGCAGCGTCGAATTCACCGCCCTCGTCGAGCGCATGCAGTGGATCTGCTCCCAGGAAGGCATCACCGCCGACGACGAGGCCCTCGCCGTCCTCGCCCAGGCCGGCGAAGGCTCCGTCCGCGACTCCCTCTCCGCCCTCGACCAGGCCATCGCCTGCTGCGGCAACTCCCTCGCCGGTCCCGCCGTCCGCGACCTCCTCGGCATGTACTCCCTGGCCTCTCTCGAGAAGGTCACCGCCGCCCTCGCCGAATCCTCCACCGCCGCCATGCTCGAAATCGTCGATGAGCTCGAGCGCACCGGCAAAAACCTCCAGCACTTCTGCCGCGAGCTCGCCCGCTACCTCCGCAACCTGCTCGTCGCCAGCATCGCCGGCGCCGAAACCCGCCTCATCGCCGCCTCCGCCCCCGAGCAGGCCCGCCTCCGCGACACCGCCGCCCGCTTCCAGGAAGACGACCTCACCCGCTGGCTCCAGATCTCCCTCGACATCTACTCCCAGCTCCAGTACTCCCTCCAGCCCCGCCTCCACCTCGAGCTCGGCCTCCTCCGCCTCGTCCACGCCGGCCGCATCCGGCCCATTGAAGAGGCGCTCAAAGAGCTTTCTCCGACGCCCGCCGCCCAGGCCCCGCCCCGCACCCCCCAGCCGCCGCCCTCCCGGCCCGCGCCTCCCTCCGTGCGCACCGCCCCCCCAACTCCACCCACCCTCCGCACCCCGCCCGCCCCCATGGCTCGCCCCGCCCCTCCGCCCGCCGCCCCGGCTGCCCCGCCC
>DAHVTI010000381.1 GCA_027324255.1 Bryobacterales bacterium
TTGCCGGCGTGGTCCTTGAAGCCGCCCATGCCGCGCAGCACCCGGTGCAGGATGTCCACGTCGGCGCTCTCACCGGATGCCCGGGACGCCTCCACCTGGTCGTCAATTTCCCGCTGGGAAAGCAGGACGAAATCCATCGTGACTTCGTGCTTCTGCACCCGTCCGCCGTCCACCGGCTTAGAGATAACCACCGGCCAGTCGCGGATGAGGGGTTCTTCGCCGTCGTCGAGAATGAACATGTGTTTTTTCCTTTCAATCAGTAAACGATGATCTTGATTTCGTCGTTGCCGGCATCGGTGGGCTGGAAGGTCAGGTCCAGGCCCAGGGCGATGTCGCCGTCCTTGTTGTCATAGCGGGGCTTGGTCACCTGGGCCGCCACGCCCTCGATGGCCACGATGTTGCCCGGGGTGGTGCCGTGGATTACCGAAAACCCGCCCAGCAGCACGTCCCGCACCGAGGCGTAGTAGTCCCAGTCCTGCAGGGTGGGGTCCACGATGGTGATGGAGCCGGTCCCTTCCCGGTCGGTGAGGGCAACCTCCTCCAGTCCGGCCAGGTCGATGTGGGTCACCTTGGCGCCGTGGTTGTAGGTGAAGGCGTACATGGGCGCCGTGTGGCCATGCAGCAGGGGCATGGCGGTGTGCACGTGGTTCACAGGTACCGGCTTCTTCCAGGCGGCCAGGTTCACTGCCGGCGGAGCCGCCTCGTGGAGGATGCCGCCGTACAGGGCCAGGTAGTCCAGCTTGATCTTGGGCAGGGTTTTCGCGTCCAGCACGAGCTGGGCGTTGCCCCGCATGCCGAGCAGCTTGTGGTTCTTCTTGGAGAAGTGCACGTAGTTGGAAAGGCTGGAAAAGTTCTCCGACACCGGGGTGTAGTACACGTGGGGAGGCATCAGCTTGATGGTGAAGGTGTCGCCGACGGTGAACGGCCCGGTGATGGTGGGAACGATCTCGGCCGCGTTGGGCAGGGCGAACGCCAGGGCGTCAGTCATCACCACCCCGGCCTGGTTGTAGGCCGCATCCAGGGACGTGGCCGGCGCGGCCACGGTGAATGCCGCCACGCCGCTGCCGCCTCCGGTGGTGCAGGTCAGCGTCACCGTGCGGGGAAGCTCGCCGGCGAAGGCCGTCTGCTTGGTGTAGGTGAACCCGCCCGCCGGGGTGCCGGAGGAAGTGGGGGGGCTGGCCTGGATGGTGGCCAGGCCCGTCACCGTGGTTTGGGCAAAGCCGCAGGGCAGCAGCAGCTTGCCCCAGGCCGGCGCCACGCCCTGGGTGCCGGAGCCGGCGAGATCCACCTGGCCGGAGAGGCTGAAGCTCTGCCCCACCGGGAACTCCTCGGCGGCGCCCAGGAAGGGGCGGGCCGGGTCCCATTTGACGGTGTCGTAATTGGCGGTGAGAGTGAAATCCCCCGTCACCAGCAGCGCGTCGTCGGCACCGGGAACGGCGTCGACGCCGTAGGTCGCTTCGAGCGCACCGCGAAAGGCGCGAATGCGGTGTTTCTGTCCCATCAGTTCTCTCCTTTACGGGTGGGTTTACCCTGGGGCGTGATCGTCTTCTTCTTTCTGGTCGGGGCCGGCTGGGCGGGCTTCAGCAGCTCCGTTGCGCCGGGCTGCTGGGCCGGCACCCTCTTTCCGTGTTCATCCTCGATGTAGAGGCCGCCGATTCCGCGGTATGGGTCAGTTTTCATGGTCACCCCTGAATCCAATGCCTGGTCACCAGGCGAAGTTTTACCGAATGGCACAACACGCCGGCGAACATCACCGGGCCGGAGTCGTCCACCTGGATGCCGGCGACGTCTTCCACCACCGTGGTGTCAACCACGCCGCCAAGAGTCTCGTCGGCCCTGAAGCGGTCGCGGATCGCCTCGACAAGTCGATCAAACACCAGTTCGCTGTCGCCGCCGTCGTCCAGGCCCATGAAGCCCTTGATGCTCCAGGTGTGGGTCACCATCCATTGACCGGCCGCGTCGCTTTTCTCTTCCGTCCGCACCCGGCGCACGTTCCAGCCGAGGATTTTTCCGGCGGATTCGTACAGGGGGCGAAACTCACTGTTCGCCTTCGCAAACCGCTCGAAGGTGTGCACCATGCCCACACCGGGCACCGAGGAAATGCCGGCGGCAATGGCGGTGCGGATGTCGTCCAGGGTAGGCATCGATCAGGCTCCCGCCAGCCGGTCGCCGATACGCAGCAGCGCCCGGTGGAAGAACATTGCCACCTGCGCCCTGGAACGGTTGAACCCGCGGTGCACCATCCCGTGAGCCGGGGTGCCGTGGTGGGCGATGCCGAACTGGACGGCGCGGGCTACCTTTTCCGCCTTCTCCCCGGTGTAGCCGAGCTTGTGCTGCACCCAGTCCACCAGGGGCTCGATGGGGGCCCAATGGGGCTTCGTCCCCAACTCCACCGGCACGGCGTAGTCCACAGAAGTGCCCATCACGCCGATCACCGAGTCCGCCAAGATCACCGGGGAATGGGCGGCGAAGCTGGCGCGGAGAATGCCGTGGGTGGTGGGAGTCAGGTCCTTCACCTCCCGCTCCAGGAGCATCTCGCTTTCCATCACCGCCGCCGTCAGCTCCTCCCTGACGATGTCCGGCGCCTTGCGCCAGGCAGCGTCAAGCTCGCTCCATCCGCTCAGGTCGATGGAAGTGATCACCGAAACCTCCGGGGATGGGTCAGACGGTCGCGGCCGCGGCTGTCCGGCAGACTCATGTTCACGACCACTCCTGCCGCCACGTTGCGTTTCGGGTCAATACCCAGGTCGTCGAAGTAGCGCTTGCGCAGCCCCCGGGCCCGGGCGGAAAACTCCCCCGCCTTGCTCTGGTGGTTGACGCTGTCCGCCTGGATAGTGCTGTCCGAGTCGCCGGAGTAGAAGCTGGCCAGCTGGTCCAGCAGTACCGCCGCGGCATAGCTGGCCACAGGCTCCCGGTCGGTTTCCGGGATGGTGTCGGTGGCCACGTCCACCACGTGGGTGACGGTGTAGCTGGCCCGGACCGTCGCCCCTTCGGGCACGGCGTCCCGGACCATCATCTGGAGCCCTCCCGGGGCGTTGTACATGCCCCAGCAGGCCGTATCGATCAGGGTGGGAGGAACAATCCCAACCGGGTATTCCAGGCTGTTCAAGGTGCTGAAACCGACTTCCCATCCAGCAGGAAGTGAAAGCAGGTTTCCGCCCGGGGCCGTGAGGTCTTCCACCATTGGCCGCGGGCGGTCCTTGCTGTATCGGGCCACCGCCACCCGGATGGCCTGATCGCGGTCCACCGCGGAGAGTTTCCCCGCGTCGTCCCGGACCAGGTTGTCCACCAGGGTTTGGTAGTCGGTGAGCGCCATGTCCGTCCCTTACAGCACCACCGCTTTGGTGGTTCCCTTCTCGCCGTCGACCAGGACCACGCCGCCGTAGATGTGGCGAATCTTGTAGGTGATCTTGTCGGCGGTGAACAGGCTCCCCACGTTGGGCTGGTCCTGGACGAACAGCTCGGGCTGCTCCTGGCCGTCGAGGAAGCTCACCTCCAGGACGGGAAGCTTCATCGGATCGGCCACCGTGCACCAGTCGTTGGCGTCGGTCCAGTAGCCCGGCACGATCACCTGGGGCTTCATGCTCTGCACGAAGGTCTGGTCCAGGTTGGTATTGCGCTGGAACAGGTTGTAGGCGGCCTCCTCCAACTCGAAGGGCACCAGGACGATGGCCGGGGTGGTCCCCAGGCGCTTGCCAGATCCCGCACGGGTCTGCTTCACCATTGCCAGCCGGTGGGCAGCGAAGGCGGTGGCATCCAGGGCAGCGGTGAACAGGTTGCCGTGGTCGGCGTGGTACAGCGCCTTAGTGTCGTAGATCGCCGGGTTGGTGCGGTAGAAGTCGAAGACGAACTCGTACAGGGTGTTGCCGGCCGACAGGGCCAGTTCCACCGGAACGCGGCGGATGGCGTTCACGTCGTCGTTCTTGATCATCTCCAGGGTGACGGTCTCAAGGCCGCCGCGCTTGGACACCGCGAAGCTGGCCTTGTCGTCGCCCGGGCTGGTCAGGGCCGTGTAATCGGCACCCTGGTTCACGGCCGGAAGATTTCCGTAGCCGCCGATGCGGAAACGCTCCTGGGCGCGGAAGTCGTTGGCGCGGCCGACCGTGGCCACCCGGCGCCAAGCCTGCAGATCGGTCTGCCCTTCATAGACGGCCTGCATGCGGCGGGTGATCGAGTCGCCCAGGGCATCGGCCCAGGAGGTGGTGTCCAGCGCCTCGGCGAAGCGGGCGCCGGCGGACTCGCGCAGCTTGCTCCGGTCGCAGTCATCGATGCGGCCGGTTACGCGCCTGTCGCCGGTGAACTCGATGTAGCACTCGCGGAAGCTGCCAACGGTCTTGTGATCCTTGTGCGCGGGGTCGAAGAAGGCGTCCAGCATTTCGCCCATCTTGACGCTGCGGTCCTCCACCCGGGGGGAGGTATCGAAATTCAGGTCCACACGGCCGGATTCCGCGAACTTGGCCAAGTACTCCCGCTCATCGGCGATGGCGGCGCCGACGTCGGCTTCCACGAAGCGCGCCCGGCCGGTGAAGTCGGCCAGCAGCTTGTCCTTGGCAGCCTGGGGAAGGTTGCAGGCGGCGATTTCGCCGCGGGCATGGGCCCGGGCCTCCACCATGCGGATGCGCTCTTCCACGTCGCCCGGTTCGGTGCCGACGCGGGTCTGCACGGCCACCGCCTCGCGGTAGGCCGCGGTGATTTCCTCGTCCGTCGCATCGGAGCCGATCTTGGCGCGGGCGGCGGGGTTCTTGGACTGGATTTCATCCAACATCTTTTGACGCAGGGGCATGTCTTTCTCCTGTTCGGGGTTGAAGGCTTCGAGCATGCGGACGAAACCGCCGCCGGCGCCCGGCTCGACGATGAGGTCCACGGAACTGACTTTGGTGATGGATTTGGCTTCACGAACGCGCTTGCCTTCGCGCATGGCAACCTTGGCGGAGCCGTCGGCGTCGATGGACAGGCCGGCCAGGTCTTTCTTTCCGCGCTTGAAGGCATCCACCAGGAGGGTGCGCAGGCGCTCCTCGGCGGCAGAGAGGTTGAGCTTGCCCACCAGTCGGCCGGTGTCGGCCGCGGCGCCCTCGACAAAGTTCACATCGCTGATCCAGCCCACGATGTTGCGCACGTCCTTGCCGCTGCCCTTGATGTGCTCCGCGTCCGCCTTGGCGAACACCCTGGCGCCATCGAACAGGCCGGCGGACTCACGGAGCACCGCATCGGGATAGAAGAAGTTGTTGCGGCTGGTGCCGGACTGGATGATGGTGACTTCCCACACCGTCCCTTCCTCGTTCACCGCCTCCAGGAACTGATAGGCCGCCTCCCGGATGGGAACGTAGGTTTCCACCACCTCCTGGGCGTCGCCCAGTTCCACCTGGTTGTCGGCGTTGATGGCGTAGGTGTAGGAGAAGTGGCGCCCGTCCATGCAGATCACCGCCCGGTCGGGATACACCGCCTCCATGTCGAACCAGCTCGGATTGGTCCCGGGGACGGTGGCTGCGGCGATCTTCTTGTCGATGGCGCCGCGCACCATGTTGATGACGGTGCGGTAGTCCAACTCCGCCTCCCGCAGCGCCACGGCGCCGACGATGCCTTCCTGGGGGATGGGCTTAGGCATTTACTTGCCCTTCTTCTCGCCAGCGAAT
>DAHVTI010000112.1 GCA_027324255.1 Bryobacterales bacterium
ATCGTGCTGTACTTCGTGGGCGTGTTTGCCAGCTACCTGCTGGTGCTGCACCGCGAGGGCGAGAAGTTCCCGTGGGCCAAGGTGCTGTACGGGTTGCTGGTGATGGCGGTGGCGGCCGGCGGCGGGCTGTGGCTGGCGCTGACGAAGTACGGGTTCCACTGGATCTGGAAGTGGCCGTTCCTGATCAAGTAGACGGTGAGCGGTTTGAGAGACAGGGCATGACACACCCGGACCCAATCCGGACGGTGCTGCCGCCATCGACGGGCGGCGAGGACACGCTGGCGCAGCGGGCCTACCGGCTGGTGAGGGAGCGGGTGCTGAAGGGGGTTTACCCGCCGGGGGCGGCGCTATCGCGGCGGCGGCTGGCCGACGAGTTCGGCATGAGCCTGCTGCCGGTGGCGGAGGCGCTGCAGAAGCTGGTGAACGACGGGCTGCTGGAGAGCCGGCCGCGAGTGGGGACGCGGGTGCGGATGCTGCAGCGGGACGAGGTGCGGGACCGCTACATGCTGCGGGAGGCGCTGGAGAGCCAGTCGGCGCGGCTGTTCGCGGAGCGGGCGAAGGCGCGCGACAAGGCGGAGATCCAGCGCATGGCACAGAAGCTGGACGGGCTGTACAGCGAGACGGCGGCGCGGGAAAGCGACCGGGATTTCCGCTTTTCGGTGCGGCAGTTCCACGTGCGGTTCCACCTGCGGATTGCGGAGATCGCCGGGAGCCCGCTGCTGCGGCAGGCGATCGAGCGGGAGCAGGACCTGCTGTTTAGCTGGCTGTCGGACACGGCGGCGCAGGTGCACCCGCTGCCGGCGCGCTACCACTCGGAGCTGGCCGATGCGCTGTGCTCGGGGGACGTGGGGCGGGCCGACGATGCCATCCGGCTGCACATCCGCTACGCGCTGGACGAGCTGCTGAAGTTTTCCGGCGAGCCGAACGGGACGCGCTGGCGGATGGCGCCGCGGCGGATGGAGTAGGGGCGGCGGCCGCTACTTTTTGAAGTACCAGAGCCAGAAATACTGATCGCCGGCGCCGTGGCGGTAGCGGGGCTCGAAGCCGCAGGCGCCGGCCATGGCGACGGCCTGCTCGTCGGAGAAGGGGATGCCGAGCCAGGTGTCGTCGGAGTCGGTCTGGAGGGTGGGATCGCCCTGGACCTGGAACTTGAAGAGGGCGCCGGGACGGAGGAGGCGGTGGACCTCGCGGACGTAGTTTTCGATGACTTCGCGGCTGGGGATGTGCTGGAAGACGATGGTGGAGAAGGCGAAGTCGAAGCCGCCGCCGGGGACGATGGAGAGGTCCATGCCGTTGTTCTGGTAGACGCGGGCGTTGGGGCGGTCGCGGAGGGCTTCCTGGGCGAGGGCGACCATTTCGCCGCTAACGTCGACGGCGTGGACCTCGCCGAAGAGGCCGGCGAGGGCGCGGGTAACGCGGCCGGCGCCGCAGCCGATTTCGAGGATCTTCATCTGCTTGGGGTCCTTGCCCTGGCAGATGTTGGTCATGTCGGTGAGGATCTCTTCGGCGACGGTGCGCTCGCCGGAGGCGAAGAACTCCTGGTCGGTCCAGTCGGTGCGTTCAGTGTTGACGTAGAAGCGCGCGTTTTCGCGGGCGCGTTCGTCCCAGTCGCGGCGCATTTTATCCAACGTGCGGTCGAGGGAGGAAGGGTCCATGAGTCAATCTCTATTGTAGCCGCTGTTGCCGAGGCGCACCGCGAGCCGCTATACTCGGAAGTGGCCGTACAGTGCGCCCGTAGCTCAGCTGGATAGAGCAACTGGCTACGAACCAGTAGGTCGGGTGTTCGAATCACTCCGGGCGCACCATTC
>DAHVTI010000441.1 GCA_027324255.1 Bryobacterales bacterium
GCCTGGCGTTCGACCCGGACCACGCGGGGCGGCTGTATGCGGCGGTGCATGAGGAGGCGGTGTACGTGTCGGAAGACGCGGGCCGGACGTGGAAGGAAGACGGGCTGAAGGGGAGCATCGTGTACCGGATGTTTTTCGTGCCGGCGGGAGGCGCGCAGTGAAGAAGATGACGGCGATTCTGGCGCTGCTGTCCGCGGCGGCGCAGGGACAGACCTTCCAGCAGCGGGTACGGGAGGTGATCGAGTTTTACGCGCGTCCGGCGACGGAGCGGGACAGCGGGTACGCGACGGTGGCGGCGCGGCTGTGGCTGAAGGAGAACGCGCCGGCGGCGAACCGGCGGCTGCAGGAGCTGCTGAAGGACCCGAGCGGGGACATGTTCTGGATGTTTCCGGTGACGGCGGTGGCGTACACGGACCAGGGCCAATTGACGGCGGAGTCGCGGGCAGCGCTGCGGCAGGCGTGGAAGACGTACATGCCGTACCGGGGGGACACGGAGAACCACTGGCTGCTGTACTACACGTCGCTGTACCTGATGGCGCAGAAGTGGCCGGGGCTGGGCGGGGCGGAGTGGTTCAACGGGAAGTCGTCGGAGGAGAACCGGAAGGAAGCGGAGGAGTGGATCGACGGCTGGGTGAAGCTGACGACGGCGAAGGGGCAGGGCGAGTACGACTGCACGCACTACATCGGCGTGTACCTGCTGCCGGTGTCGTACCTGGCGGCGTGGTCAGAAGACCCGCGGATGCGAAAGCAGGCGTCGATGATGCTGGAGTGGCTGATGGCGGACTACGCGGCGGAGAGCCTGGACGGGATCTACGTGGGGGCGCACGCGCGCACGGACGACCGGATGGTGGTGGAGAAGTGGAACGCGGTGAGCTCGGACTTCGGGTGGCTGCTGTTCGGGCAGGGCATGCCGGCGGCGCCGCACGCGGGCTACGCGCTGTACTACGCGCTGGCGTCGGCGATGGAGCCGCCGGAGATTCTGAAGCGCATCGCGACGGACCGCTCGAAGCCGTACACGCATTACGAGAAGAAGCGGACGCGCAACCGGTGGCGTTTCCACGATGAGCTGCATGGGCCAGTTTACAAGACAACGTATATGACACGAGACTACGCGGTGGGGTCCGACCAGGGCGGCCTGCTGCAGCCGGTGCAGCAGCATTCGTGGGACGTGACGTGGCGCCTCGACGACCCGCGCGGGAAGCACAACACGCTGTTCACGCTGCACCCGTATTCGGGGATGCTGGAGCTGCAGGCGTACTTCACGTTCGGGCCGGACTTCGGCACGGAAGAGGTGTACCGCTCGAAGAAGACGTACGATTCGCCGGACAAGCTGCTGGGCGGGAGCCCGTACGAGAAGATCTTCCAGTCGGAGGACACGGTGATCGTGCTGTACAACATTCCGTTCGGGACGCGCTTCCCGCACATCAACGGGTTCTTCTCGAAAGACCTGGAAGAGGTGGAGGAGCACGCGTCGGGGTGGATCTTCGCGCGCGGGGGCAACGCGCGCATCGCCTACAAGCCGCTGGCGCCGTACGTGTGGAAGCCGATCGAGGGCGGCGGGCGGCGGCTGTTCAGCCCGCATCTGAAGAACGGGGCGGTGGTGCAGGCGGCGCCGGTGAGCGAGTATCCGGCGGCGGAGGCGTTCAGGAAAGCGGTGCTGGGGTTGAAGCTGGAGGTTCGAATGGCGCCCACGCCGGCGGTGAAGTTCAGGTCGCTGCGCGGGCGTTCGATGGAGTTCACCTACGGCGAGACGCCGCGGCTGGACGGGCGGCCGCTGGAGTATGAAAAGTGGCCGGCGTTCGGCGGGCCGTACCTGCAAGGCGAGGCAGGGGTGCGGAAGCTGACGATGACGCACGGGGGCGTGCGGCGGGTGCTGGACTTCGAGGCGCTGACGGTGAAGGAAGAACGGGCGCGTTAGGGGCGCTTCCGCGCCCGCCAGAACGTCCGGCAGCCGGGCTTGGTGAGCTCGTCGTTGAAGAACGGGGCGGCGTCCCAGGTCTTGAGGCGGTCGAAGCCGGCGTTGTGCAGGGCCTGGATGATTTCGGCGGGGGTCCAGCAGACCTCCTCGACATGCTCGCGGTGGCGGCGCCAGAGCTTGCCCTGACGGACGAACCACTCGACGTCGCACCAGGCTTTGTCGGCGCCGGGCTTGTGGCCGCTGTGCATGACGATGGCGACGGGGTCCTTGTCGACGAACCAGGTGTTGGCCCAGGCGGTTTCAAAAGCGAGGCGGTTGTTGACGTCGAAGACGAAGTGGCCGCCGGGGTTCAGGGCGGCGGCGACGGACTTCAGGACGCGGGCGAGGTCGGACTTGCGGGGGACGTGGTTGAGGGCATCGAACTCGCAGGTGACGAGGTCGACGGGCTCAGGGAGCTGGAAGGTGCGCATGTCGGCGCAGATCACTTTGAGGGGAAGGCGGAGGGCGCGGGCCTTGCCGCGGGTGATGCGGCACATTTCGGGGGAGAGATCGACGGCGAAGACGCGGACGCCCTGGGAGGCGAAAGAGAGGGCGAGGCCGCCGGTGCCGCAGCAGAGGTCGCAGGCGGAGGAGATGCGGGGCAGGAGGGGGCCGAGGATGATTTCGCGGGCTTCGGCGAAGGGGCGGCGGAACTCGAACAGGTGATCGTAGTAGCGGGCCAGCCAGCGGTAGGTATCGGACGCCATGGCCTCCCGATGATAACAAGGCGGGTCAAACCTTCACGAGGACCACGAAGACGATGACGGTGGCGGCGAGGACGTTGATGGAGGCGACCCAGTGGTAGAAGAGCGCGCCGGGATGTCCGGTTTTGGCCGCGGTGAGCGTGCGGTACTGGTGGGCGTACTTCGGGGCCATGGCGCGCAGCAGGAGGAAGCTGACGGGTTCGTCGCTGCGGCGGAGGTATTCATAGATGAGCAAGGTGACGACGATGTGGTAGACTGCGGCGCAGACCGCGATGGCGAGGAGGGTTTGGGCGAGCATGAGAGTCCGCTCCCGCTAACTTAGACGCAGCGGAGGCGGGCGATGTTCCACGCGCGGCGCGGATCAGGGCCGGAAGCGTTTCGACCAGGAGAGAGTGAGGGCGTGGCGGGGCACGGTGGCGTCCTCGATGCGGCCGGTGAACGGGGAGTCCTTGATGTTGACGTAGGTGCGGACGGGGACGGTGACGGAAAAGACGTGGCCTTTCACGGAATAAGAGAGGCCGGGCTCAATGAAGCCGATAGTGCCGGGCCGGCGGAAGCCGTCAGAGGCGCCGAACACGTCGAAGACGGGCACGCCGGAGATGCGGTAGGCCAGGATGGGGACGGGCCACCGGGCGGCCGTGCGGAAGGCGGCGCCGAACTGGTAGAGGAACTGGTCGGAACTGGAGTTTGGGAAGGTGTTGCGCGGGTTGCCGAGGGTCTGAAAGAAGACCGGCGCGCCGGTGGTGTTGCGGGGGTTGAAGAGGTAGTTGGCGGAACCGAAGAGGGTGAGCCATTCGAAGCGGCGAAAGGCCTGGAGAGAAGCGGTGGGTGCCCAGGCCTTGTCGCCGGGTTGGATGGAGATGTCCACGGGAATCTGGCGGCCGAAGACGGCGTCTGACGCGGCGGCGGCACCGGTGGGGGCCTTCAGGCCGAGGGAGACGCCGAGGTTCCAACTGGAGGCTTCACTGGCGCGAAAGAGCCAGAGATTGCCGCGGAGGGAGACGTCGCCCAAACCGCTGGAGCGCGTGGTGACCCATTCGCGTTCCGTGCCGCCCGGCGGCGCGCGCTTGACGGCAAAGCTGTTGATGGAGAGCGGCAGGTTCAGGGACAGGCTGAAGCGGCGCGAGACGCCATAGGTGAGATCGACATTGAGCAGGTTCTGGGTGTTGACGGGGCCGAAGGGGTCGAGTTCGGTGAAGGCACTGCGCCCCTGGTAATGGAGGTCGGAGACGGCGCGGCGATAGACGGTGACCACCTGCCATTCGCCGGGGCGAAGGTAGGGGCTGGACCCGCCAAACACGGACGGGTTCTGGCGCGAGCACACTCAACCCTGGCCGGAGGCGGGCCGGGCGAGAGCCAGTGCAAACAGAGCGGTGGCGAAGAAGCGGGCGTGGGTGGGTGTCAAACTACTCCTCTCGGTACAGATTAGGGCAAGAAGGGCGGCTCGACAATTGGCTGGTTCAATTAGAGGATTCCGATTAGTGCGGGCTACCAGGCGTCGCGATTGAAGATGCGGACGCGGTACGGGGGCTTGTCCTTTTCGGCGGGGTCCTGCTGGAAGTCCGCGGAGGTCTTGGCGGGATCGTAGCCGCGCCAGAGCCAGGCGAGGGACTCGGGGAGATCGACGGCTTCCTGGGAGGAGTTGTGGGCGGCTTCGGCGAAGCGGAAGTGGTAGTCGTAGCCCATCAGCTTGAGGGAGTTGGCCATCTGGATGTTCTGGAGGGGCCAGGAGCCGTGGGTGTTTTCGAGGTCGCCGGCGCCGTCGGAGAGCCAGACGCGGATGTTGCGCTTGGGCTCCTTGCGCACTTTGAAGGGGTAGACGTTGCCGCCTTCCTGCTTCTCGCCGGGACGCCACTGGATGCTGGCGTAGCTGCCGATGGTGGAGTGGACGCGGGCGAATTTATCGGGGAAGTGCCAGGCGGCGTTGAAGGAGCAGATGCCGCCGGAGGAGCGGCCGCCGATGGCGCGGCTGTAGCCGTCGGGGCGGAGCTGGTAGAGCTTTTCAACCGCGGGCAGGACCTCTTCGAGGAGGAAGCGGGGGTAGCGGTCGCTGACGGTGTCGTATTCGACGGAGCGCATGGCGCGGCCGCCGGGGGCGGTGCCGGGCGAAATGAGGACGTGAACGGAGGGCGGCATGAGCTTCTGGTGGACGAGGTTCTCGATGACGGTGAAGTGGCGGGTGGAGCCGCCGTTGTCGCGGGCGATGGTTTCGCCGTCCTGCCAGACCATGAGAGCGGAGGGGCGGGCGGGGTCGACGCCGGGGGAGGCGTAGATCCAATAGGCGGCGGTCATGCCGTCGTAGAGGCGGGAGGTGATGGTGAACTTTTCGCTGAGCTTGCCTTGGGGGACGCCGGGGTGGGGGTAAGAGTCGGGGTTGTAGGCGGGGAGGTCGGAGCGGTTGTTGAGAGGCTGGCCGGCGGCGAAGACCTGCCAGGCGTGGGTGAGGCCGGCGCGGCTCTTGATGAGTTTGTACCAGAGACCGGCGGCGGGGAGGGGGCGCATGGGCTCGGGGGAGAGGGGGTCCAGGCTTAGCGCGGCATCCTTGGGGGTGGCGGCGAGGAAGAGGAGGTCCTGGCCGTGGACGAGGGCGACGGCGCGGTTCGCGAAGTTGGGGTAGTGCTTGTGGACGGCGGCGAGGAGCGCGGCTTCATCGCCGGAGTAGGCGGTGCGGATGAGGTCTTCGGCGAGGCTCGATTGGGCGTGGAGAGCGGCAGCCGCAAAAAGGAAAAACGGGAGTAGACTGGAAAGAACTTTTCGCATGGCGTTTTCTGGGACCCAGGTTTATCTACGATACACGCATCTGGTGCGGCTTGCAGCAGGGGCGCTGTGTTTCGTCTCGCTGCAGGGCGCGCCGGCGGGCGCGTTCGAGGCGCGCGTGCGGCCGTTCTTCAACCGCTACTGCCTGGCGTGCCACCACGGGGGGAACAGGACGGCGGGGGTGGCGCTGGACGGATTGAAAGACGCCTCTGTGATCCGTGGAAACGCGGAGATGTTCGAGAAGGTATTTCGCAAAGTGCGGACGTCGGAGATGCCGCCTCCGACTGCGCCGAAGCCGCCGGCGGCGGAGCGGGCATTTGTGGCGGGGTTCCTGGAGAGTGAGTTGGACCGGGCGGCCGCGGTGCGGCCGGACCCGGGGCGGCCGGGGATCCACAGGTTGAACCGGGCGGAGTACAACAACGCGCTGCGGGATTTGCTGGCGATCGACTTCGAGCCGGCTGCGGACTTTCCGGCCGATGACGCCGGCTACGGGTTCGACAACATCGCGGGGGCGCTGTCTCTGCCGCCGGTGCTGGCGGAGAAGTACCTGAAGGCGGCGGAAAAAGCCACGCGCATGGCGGTGGGCAACCGCAAGTGGGACGCGGTGCTGGACCGCTACACGGTGGAGCGGAGGGTGGACCAGACGCGGCGGCTGGGGGCTGAGTATCCGGAGGGGTCGCGCGGGGGCACGACGGTGCGGCACCGGTTTCCGGCCGATGGGGAGTACCTGCTGCGGGTGCGGCTGCGGGGGGTGGCGGAGAAGGGGCGGACGGCGCGGGTGGAGATCCGGGTGGACGGGGAGAAGGTTCGCGAGGCGGAGATCCGGCTGAGCGGGCAGGAGACGGAGGAAGAGGCGCGGCGAGTGGAGGTGCGGCTTGCCTTGAAGGCCGGGCGGCGGGCGGTGCAGGCGGTGCTGTTCGATGACGGGGAGATGTTGCCGCCGGCCCGAAGGCTGGCGGTGGATTGGGTGGAGGTGGGCGGACCGTTCGAGGTGACAGGGCCGGGGGAGACGGAGTCGCGGCGGGCGATTTTCACGTGCCGGCCCGCGGCGGCCGCGGGGGAGCGGGCTTGCGCGGAGGAGATTCTGGGAAGGATGGCGCGGCGGGCGTACCGGCGGCCGGTGCGGCTGGCGGAAGTGCCGGGGCTGATGAAGTTCTACCGCATGGGGCGCGAGGGCGGCACGTTCGACGACGGGGTGCAACTGGCGCTGAAGGCGATGCTGATGTCGCCGAACTTCCTGTTCCGGGTGGAGAGGGACAGCGGGACGGGCGTGCAGCGGCTGACGGATTACGAGCTGGCGTCGCGATTGTCGTTCTTCCTGTGGAGCACGATTCCGGATGAGACGCTGCTGCGGGCGGCCGGGCAGGGGCGGCTGTCGCAGCCCGTGCCGCTGCGGGCGCAGGTGCGGCGGATGCTGGCCGACGGCAAGGCGCGGGCGTTGACGGAGAACTTCGCGGGGCAGTGGCTGCAACTGCGGAATTTGAACGGTGTAAAGCCGGATCCGGACCGATTGCCAGAGTATAACGCGGCATTAAGGGATGATTTCCGCCGCGAGACGGAGCTGTTTTTCGAAACCGTGGTGAAGGACGACCTGAGCGTGCTGACATTCCTGGACGCGGGGTTCACGTTCGTCAATGAGCGGCTGGCACGGCACTACGGGATGGAGGGCGTGAAGGGGGCGGAGTTCCGCCGCGTTGCGCTGGAGGGCGCGCAGCGGGGCGGGGTGCTGACGCAGGCGAGCGTGCTGACGATCTCGTCGTACCCGACGCGCACGTCGCCGGTGATCCGGGGCAAGTGGATTCTGGAGAACCTGCTGGGCGCGCCACCGCCACCGCCGCCGCCGGACGTGCCGCCGCTGGAGGAGAAGGGCGTGGGGCAGACGGTGAGTCTGCGGAAGCAGTTGGAGGCGCACCGGGCGAGCGCGGCGTGCTCGTCGTGCCACGCGCGGATGGACCCGATCGGGTTTTCGCTGGAGAACTACGACGCGATCGGGCGGTGGCGGACGTACGACGGCAATTTTCCGATCGACGCCGCGGGCGGGCTGCCGGACGGGCAGCAGTTCCAGAATGCGGCGGATTTAAGGAAGATTTTGATGAATCAGCCGCGGGAGTTCGTGTGGTGCCTGACGTCGAAGCTGATGACGTACGCGCTGGGGCGCGGCGTGGAGAGCACGGACCAGGCGGCGGTGCGGGCGATTGCGCGGCGGGCTGAGAAGCAGGGCTACCGGTTTTCGGCGCTGGTGGAGGGGATCGTCGAGAGTGCGCAGTTCCGGATGAAGAGAGCAGAGGAGGTGCGGAGTGCTGGCCGTTAAGAAGAGACTTTCGCGGAGGACGCTGTTGCGCGGGCTGGGCTGCGCGGTGGCGCTGCCTTGGTTGGATGCCATGCAGCCGGCGTTGACGGCGGCGGTGAAGCGGGCGCCGCGGCTGGGGTTCGTCTACGTGCCGAACGGCATCATCATGAAGGACTGGACGCCGGCGGAAGAGGGCACGGCGTGGCAGGCGACGCGGCTGCTGGGGCCGGTGGCGGCCTACCGGGACCGGATGCTGGTGCTGACCGGGCTGGCGCAGAAGAACGGGCGGTCGCTGGGCGATGGGCCGGGCGACCACGCGCGGGCGGCGGCGAGTTATCTGACGGGCGCGCATCCGAAGAAGACGGAAGGGGCGAACATCCTGAACGGCGTGTCGGTGGACCAGGCGGCGGCGGCGTACGCGGGGGCGGCGACGCGCTTCCCTTCCCTGGAACTGGGGCTCGAGGCCGGCGGGATGGTGGGCAACTGCGATTCGGGCTACAGTTGCGCGTATTCCAATTCGCTGGCGTGGAAGACGCCGACGACGCCGCTGCCGCCGGAGGTGAATCCGCGGGCGGTGTTCGAGCGGCTGTTCGGCGACGGCGAGGTGCTGGACGCGGCGACACGCGAGCGGCGGGCGCGGCAGGATGCGAGCATCCTCGACTTCGTGAGAGAAGACACGGCGCGGCTGGGCGGCACGCTGGGCGCGGGCGACAGGAGGAAGCTGGACGAGTACCTGACGTCGATCCGCGAGATCGAGCAGCGGATCGCGGACGCGGCAAAACAGCCGGCGGTGCCGGACGAGGCGGGGCTGACGAGGCCGGCGGGAATCCCGGTGACGTTCGAAGAGCACGCGCGGCTGATGTTCGATTTGCTGACGGTGGCGTGGCAGACGGACGCGACGCGCGTGGTGACGCTGATGATGGGTCGAGAGGGTAGCAACCGGACGTACCGGTCGATCGGCGTGCCGGAGGCGCACCACGGGCTGTCGCACCACCAGGGGAACGCGGAGAAGATCGAGAAACTGGCGAAGATCAACCGGCTGCACATCGAGCTGTTCGCGGCCCTGGTGGCGAAGCTTCAGAAGACGCAGGACGGCGACGGGACGCTGCTGGACCACTCGATGCTGGTGTACGGCAGCGGGCTGTCGGATGGGAACCGGCATGCGCATCACGACCTGCCGGTGCTGGTGGCGGGCGGGGTGCTGAAGGCGGGGCGTCACTTGAAGTACGCGGCCGAGACGCCGATGAACAACCTGTTCCTGACGCTGCTGGACCGGATGGGCGTGCCGGCGGAGGCGTTGGGGGACGGCACGGGCCGGCTGAACGAGCTGAGCGGGGTTTAGCAGCCCGTGGTAATCGGCTAGTCCAACTGGATCACGATCTTCCCCCGCGCCCTGCCGCTTTCCAGGTGACGCATCGCCTCGGCAGCTTCGCTCAGGACGTACGTTCTGTCGATCACCGGCGTTACTGTGCCTTGCTGCATCAGTTCCGCCAGCAAGGCGAGGTCGTCTCTGCTGGCTCGCGCCATCATCATGCAGATCTCCTGATGAACGAACTTCGAATAGATCATTACCGCGATCAGGCGGTCCATGGGCTTGATCCATTTCCCCTTCGGTGCACCGACCATCACGTAGCGGCCGTTCGGCGTGAGCACGCGCCGGTTCATCGAGAGCGAGTGGTTCCCGATGGTGTCAATGATCAGGTCGTACCGCGTACAACCCCGGGTGTAATCCTGCCGGGTGTAGTCGATGGTGTGGCCGGCGCCCAACGAGCGCACGAGTTCGGTGTTGGGGCCGCTGCTCACACCTGTGACCTCCCCGCCCATGTATTTGGCGATCTGCACGGCGAAGGTACCCACGCCGCCCGACGCCCCGATGATCAGCACCTTCTGGCCAGGCTGGAGTTTGCCCCAATCGCGCAGCGCCTGCAGCGCGGTCTTTGCCGCGATGTTCACCGCGCCCGCCTGCTCGAAGCTGATGTTGTCCGGCTTCTTCACGAGCCGCTGCCCGGCGACGACCAGGTATTCGGAGAGCGCGCCCTGGCACCCGCCGAAGACTGCGTCACCGGGCTTGAACCCTGTGACGACGTTGCCGACGCTCTCCACCGTGCCGGAGAAATCCACGCCGATGCCGGTGAACTTCGGCTTGCGCAGCCCGACGCTCAGGCGCATCAGGTAGGGGGTGCCGTGGAGGAAGTGCATGTCGTAGGGATTGAGCGCCGCCGCCCTGACGCGCACCAGCACCTGGTCGTCTTTGGGCACGGGCTTGGCGACCTCTTCCAACTGCAGCACGCCGGGCCCACCGTACTGGCGATACGCGATGGCTTTCATCGGTTCCCCGGCGCGATGGCGCGCCGCTCCTCGCAGTCATTGTCCGCCATGCGGTAGGCAATGGCCAGCGCCACGACGCGCTCTTAGCGCAGGTACTTGTTGAAGAAGTCGAGGGTGCGCTGCCAGGCCAGCTTGGCGGCGGCTTCGTCGTAGCGCGGCGTGGTGTCGTTGTGGAAGCCGTGGTTGGTGTTCTCGTAGACGTAGGCGGTGTAGGGGACGTGGTTGGCCTTGAGGGCGGCTTCGTAGGCGGGCCAACCGGCGTTGACGCGCGTGTCGAGGCCGGCATACTGAAGGAGCAGCGGGGCCTTGATCTTCGCGGCGTCCTCAGCTGGGGGCTGGCCTCCATAGAAGGGGACGGCGGCGTTCAAGTCGGAGCCGAGGCGGACGGCGAGCATGTTGGCGATGCCGCCGCCGAAGCAGAAGCCGACGACGCCGAGCTTGCCGGTGGAATCGGGGCGGGCCTTGAGCCAGCGGGCGGCGGCTTCGAAGTCGTTGTTCATCTTGGCGCGGTCGACCTGGCGGAAGAGGGCGCCGCCCTTCTCGTCGTCGCCGGGATAGCCACCGGCACTGGTAAGGCCGTCGGGGGCGAAGGCCATGAAGTTGGCGGTGCCGAGGCGGCGGGCGACATCTTCGATGTAGGGGTTGAGGCCGCGGTTTTCGTGGACGACGAGAACGGCGGGGAGTTTGCCGGTGGCCTTGGCGGGGCGGACGAGGAGGCCCTTGATGCTGCCGTTGCCTTGAGGGGAGGGGACGGTGACGACCTCGGTCTTGATGCGCGGGTCGTCCTTGGGAACCTGCTGGGCCCAGGCGTAGTGGGGGCGGAGGCTTTCCCAGATGGCGGTGGCGGTGACGCCGGCGGTGGCATACTTCTGCGCGCCCTCGAGGAAGGCGCGGCGGTCGATGTCGCCGTGGACGTATTTGTCGAAGAGGTTGAGCAGTTCCTGCGGGTAGTCGGATGCTTTTTTGCGTTCCATCATCAAGCCCCTTTCTTTGGGGAGAGGATAGCACAGGCGAGGCCGCGCTACACTGGCGGGAGAGATTGCGGCTATGCTGAGCGAAATCCTGGCGCGACAGACCGAAATCCGCGAAGTGGCGATGCGGCACAGGGTGCGGAGTCTGGCGCTGTTTGGCTCGGCTGCGGCGGGTGACTTCAAGGCGGGAGAGAGCGACCTGGATTTCCTGGTGGAGTTCCAGGAGATGCCGGTGCGGGAATACGCGGACCACTACTTCGGGTTGATGGAGGATCTGGAGCGGCTGTTCCACGCGCCCGTCGACCTGGTGGAGGCGAAGCCGCTGAGAAATCCGTATTTCCGACAGTCGGTGGAACAGACAAAGCGGGTGGTGTATGAGGCGGCCTGAGGTGCTGAAGTACCTGCAGGACATCGTTGAGGCATGCACGCGGCTGGCTGAATTCACATCGGGAAGAAGTTATGACGGTTACCTACCCAGGGCTTTGAGGAGCGCGCCGGAGGTGGTGGAGGGGCACCAGTAGCGCTCGATGTGCTCGATGACTAACTCGGTGCCGCGGGCGTGCGAGACGTAGGGGCGGTCTTTGGGGTCGTACATGGCGTCGGTGAGGTCGCGGAGGAGGACGCAGTGGACGCCCCATTTCGTCATCTGGCGGATGGCGAAGGTGCGGTTGAGGATGCACATGTTGGTATGGACGCCCATGATGAAGAGCTTGTCGATGCGGCGCGCGGTGAGGACGCGGTAGACCTCGTCGCCTTTGTCGGTGATGAAGTCGCCGGGGAAGATGGTGATGCCGGGGTGCTGGCGGGTCCAGGCTTTGTGCTGCTGGTCGCCGGGGGTGTCGCAGCCGCCGTCACTGTCGTCGATGGGGAGAGGGGGGGCGGTGATGTCCTTCGGCGCGGGCGGCTTCGCGGCGGGGAGATCGAGGACGGCGCGGCGGCCGGGGGCATCCTTGTAGAAGTCCATGGTGTCCGACGGGGCGTGGATGATGGTGACACCCTTCACGCGCGCTTTGACGAGGAACGGTTCGGCCCTGGCGACGATGGGGGCGAGGCGTTCATTCGCGCCGCGGCACCAGTGCTTGTCCCAGACGTCGCAGAGGATGATGGCGGAGCGGCGGGGATCGACGGGCTCAGTGAATTCGTCGGGGCCGGAGTCCGTGCGGCGGCGGAGAAGGAGGGGCGCGGCAGCCATGTTAGCGAGGAAGGCGCGGCGTGAGGTCGAGCGAGAAGCGGCGAACGCTGAAGGCATCGTAGTGGACTCCTTTACCGGTCTTGCCGGAGAAGACGAGGTGCATGGTGCGGCCGTCGCGGCTGATCCATTTTACGGGCAGGCGATAGCCGTGGGTGGGGCCGAGGTCCCAGTGTTCGGTGTGGAAGGCAGCGGTCCAGGGGCCCCAAGGCTCGGGGGCGTCATAGATGCCCCAGCCGCCTTCGTGGTTGTAACCGACCAGAAGAAGATAGCGCTTCAGGGCGGGAACATAGACGGCGTCGGTGCGCTCGCAGTGGGCGGGAAATTCGAAGACGGGGCGGCGGGCGTTGATGTCTTTGGACCATTGCGGGCGGCCTTCGCGGCCGAGGCCGGAGAAGAACTGCCAGGAGTTGCGGTCCTTCATTTTGGAGAGCGGCGCGCGGGCCAGCACGATGGCGTCGCTGGCTTCGTAGGCGCTGGGGCCGTCCTGCGAGTACGTGTAGACGTAGTTGTCGCGCGCGCCTTGGTAGTCCGGGCCGAAGTTGAGGAACGACGGGGAGCCGAAGCTGGTGTCGATGGTGAAGCCCCAGTGCCAGGTTTTGCCTTGATCCGGCGACCAGGCCAACTGGGCGTTGTTCGCGTTGCGGACCCACATGTAGAGAGTGCCGCGAGCCATCAGCATGCCGGAGGATTTGAGGCCGTTCTTCCCTTCCCCGGTGCGCTCGCCGGTGGCGGAACGGATGTTAGCGCCGCGGAAGTCCGCGGGGCCGCCGTCGATGGCGGCGAAGCCGAGGCTGAGTTTCTTTTCCGTCTTGGGGTCGAAGCCGCGGCCGTCGCCGTAGGAGGTGTAGAGGCGGTCGTCGTTGCCCCAGGTGAGGGGCCAGTTGTCGCTATCGATGGCGTCGCGGCGGATCGATTCGGGAGCTGAGAAGCGGACGTCCTGGATGACGGAGCTTTGCGGATAAGGCGCGCCGAAGGTGCGCGCGGCGGGGAGGATGAACCGCTCGTAGGCGCCCTTCCAAAACTCGGCGCCGCCGGCGGGGGTGAGGTAGTTGCCGTTGCGCACGGCAACGAGGCGGAGGCTCGGAATGACGAGCAGGAGTTCGTGATTGGCGCCGGCGCCCATGAATGCGTCGCGCGGGACTTCGGGCCAGACGCCGTCGTAGTTGGTCCACCAGCAGAGGCCGGAGGCGGGGTCGAATTTGTTCCGGGAGCGGTCGGCGACAGGCATGCCGGCGTAGACGGCCATGTGGAGACCTTCGCGCATCATGTAGCCGCCGAGGCGGGCGGCGGCGCGCGGGGTGAAAGCCCCGCCGCCCCAGTTGGCGTAGAGTCTGAGGCCGTCCACTTCGTAAGGATGCTTGTAGCCGATGGACCATTCGGCGGCGGGGATGCCGAGGGGGCCTAAAACGCGCTCTTGCAGAATTGTTTGAAGGTCCTGACCGGCAGCGGCGGTGACGGCATAGGCGAGAGCGGCCATGCCGGGGTTGGAGTAGTGGAAGCGGCTTCCGGGCTCGAAGAGGACGGGGGCCTGGTGGATGGCCAGGGAGAAGGGGTCGGGGTCGCGGCGCCAGAAGGCGCCTTTCCAGCCGGGGAGCTGCATGTGGGGGATGTCGTCCTGCTCGGCGTCCTCGATGCCGCTGGTGTGGGTGGCGAGTTGGCGGATGGTGATGCGGCTCTTCTGGGGGTGGTTGCGCCAGGCGGGGATGAACTTCGCGGCGGGGTCGTCGGGGCGGATTTTGCCGTCGCGCATGGCGATCATCAGGCTCATGCCGCCGACGAGGGCTTTGGCGAGAGAGGCCGTGCCTTGCGGCTTGGCGGCGCTGTGGCCGGGGGCGTACCACTCGAGGACGACGCGGCCGTTCTGGACGACGTAGATGGCGTCGGTTCTGTGTTTGGCAAGCGCGGCGCGGAAAGCTTCGAGGCGGGCGGGCGCGGGCTGGGCGGCGAGGATCGGGAGAAGAGAAAAAAGCGCGAGGACACGAATCACAGCGCCAGTTTATCGCGCTACAATCCCGTTATGAACCGCAGAGAGTTTGTTGCAACCGCAGTGACCGTGCCGGCAGCATCGGCGGCGGCCAAACCGTTTCCGAAGAGACCGTACAAGGACGGCGTGGAGCTTTCGATCATCGGCTTCGGCGGGATCGTCGTGATGGGCATGGAGCAGCCGGAAGCGAATCAGCGCGTAGCCGAAGCGTGGGAGCGGGGCATCAACTACTACGACGTGGCGCCGTCGTACGGCGACGGCGAAGCGGAGATGAAGCTGGGGCCGGCGCTGGAGCCGTTCCGGAAGAACGCCTTCCTGGCGTGCAAGACGGGGATGCGGGATGCGGCTGGAGCGCAGAAGGAGTTCGAGCGGTCGCTGAAGCGGCTGCGAACGGACCACTTCGACCTGTACCAGTTCCACGCGGTGTCGTCGATGGACGACGTGAAGAAGATCCTGGCGCCGGGCGGGGCGGCGGAATTTTTCCTGAAAGCGAAGAGGGAAGGCAAGACGCGCTACGTGGGCTTTTCGGCGCACAGCGCGGAGGCGGCGCTGGCGCTGCTGGACGCGTTCCCGGCCGATTCGGTACTCTTCCCGGTGAACTTCGCGTGTTGGAACACGGGCGGGTTCGGGCCGCAGATCCTGGCCAAGGCGAAAGAGAAGGGCGCGGCGCGGTTGGCGCTGAAAGGCATGGCGCACCAGCCGTGGCCGAAGGAGATGGCGCGCCAGGGCCGCAAGTATCCCAAGTGTTGGTATCAGCCGCTGGACGAGATGGAGAAGGCGCAACTGGCGCTGCGCTGGACGCTGTCGCAGGAGATTACGGCGGCGGTGCCGCCGGGCGACGAGCGGCTGTTCGCCATGGCGATGGAGATCGGCGCCGCGTACAAGCCTCTCAACAAAAAGGAACAGGGCGAGGTGCTGGCGTTCGCGAAGGCGAGCGAGCCGCTGTTCAAAGCCTAAACAAGACGTAGCGCCTGCGTTTGCGATATTCATACAAAGATGCAGGCGCAGTCGTACCGTTGGGCCGTGGTGGCGATGCTGTGGTTCGTGTGCGTATTCAACTACGCGGACCGGCAAGCCATCTTCTCCGTCTTCCCGCTGCTGAAGAGCGAGATGGGGCTGAGCGACGTGCAGTTGAGCGTCGTGGGCAGCTCGTTCATGTGGGTGTACGCGCTGTGCGGGCCGTTCGCGGGCGCGCTGACGGACCGCTTCCGGCGCAAGACGCTGATCATCGGCGGGCTGGTGTTCTGGTCGGCGGTGACGGTGGCGACGGCGCTTTCGCAGCACTACTGGCACCTCGTCATTCTGCGCGCGCTGCAGGGGCTGGGCGAAGCGTTCTTCTTTCCGGCCGCGATGTCGCTGATCAGCGACTACCACGGGCGGGAGACGCGGTCGAAGGCGATGGCGATCAACCAGTCGGGCGTGTACGCGGGCACCATCGCGGGCGGGGCGCTGGCCGGGCTGCTGGCGCAGGTGTACGGCTGGCGGTCGAGCTTTTACGTGTTCGGGGCGCTGGGCATCGTGCTGGGGCTGGTGCTGCTGACGTTGCTGAAAGAGCCGCAGCGCGGGCAGGCGGACGAAGGCGGCGCGGCGGGGCATGGGTCGATCGACTTCCGCGAAGGGCTCATGAACACGCTGAAGCGGACGTTCGCGCACCGCATGTCGCTGGTGCTGATGAGTGTGTTCATCGGGGCGAACTTCGTGGCGGTGATCTTCCTGACGTGGATGCCGTCGTTCCTGGTGCGGAAGTTCAACATGAGCCTGTCGATGGCGGGGTTGAACGGGACGGCGTACATCCAGATCGCGTCGGTGTGCGGGGTGATGACGGGCGGGTGGCTGGCGGACAGGCTGGCGAAGAAGAGCCTGTCGGGGCGGATGAAGACGCAGGTGATCGGGCTGCTGGCCGGGGTGCCGTTCATTTTCCTGACGGGTTGGACGCTGTCGGTGCCGGTGCTGGTGCTGGCGATGGCGGGCTTCGGCTACGCGAAGGGGATGTACGACGCCAACATCTGGGCGTCGCTGTACGACGTGGTGGAGCCGGAGCGGCGGGGCACGGCGCTGGGGGTGATGAACTCGATGGCGTGGCTGGGCGGGAGCGCGGGCCCGGTGGCGGTGGCGTATGCGGCTCAGTCGCTGGGGATGGGCTTTGCGATCAGCATGAGCTCGATGGTGTACTTGCTGGTGGGCGGGCTGATGATCTACGGCATCCGGAAGTACATGCAGCCGAAGACGGCGTGACCGCAGTCACAGTCATCGAACAAAGGCCGCCGCAGAATGGGCCGGGAGGATGCGCGCATTGAAACTGGCAACCTTGTTGTTGCTGACGGCTGGAGGTGCGCCGGCGCAGGCGCCGGATTTCCGCGGATCGTTCACGGCTCCGCTGGAGGGGCCGGCGCTGCGGTACGGGGAGGCGCCGAAGGAAGACGCCATCGCGCAGTTGCAGCGGCGGGTGGAGACGGGCGAGGTGAAGCTCGCCTGGGATGCGAAGTTCGGGTATCTGCCGGCTGTGCTGAAGGCGCTGGGGATTCCTGTGGCGTCGCAGGGGCTGGTGTTTTCGAAGACCAGTTTTCAACTGGCGCGCATTTCGCCGGCGACGCCGCGGGCGATCTACTTCAACGACGATTCGTACGCGGGGTACGTGCCGGGCGGCGACCTGATCGAGCTGTCGGCGGCGGATCCGGAGCGGGGCGGGATGTTTTACAGCCTCGAACAAAGGCAGGCGGCGAAGCCTGTCATTCAACGGCGCGAAGAGTGCCTGCAGTGCCATGCGTCGCCGGGCACGACGGGGGTGCCGGGGCACTTCGTGCGGTCGGTCCACACCGATGAGCAGGGCTTCCCGGTGATGAACGAAAGCTCGTACGTGACGGACCACCGCAGCCCGTTCCCGGAGCGGTGGGGCGGGTGGTACGTGACGGGGACCACGGCCGGCATGAAGCACATGGGCATTCCGGGGGTGAAGTCGTTCGACACGACACGCTACCTGGCGCCGCACAGCGATGTCGTCGCTCTGATGGTGCTGGAGCACCAGACGAAGATGCATAACCTGCTGGCGAGGGCGGGGTTCGAGGCGCGGTCGGCGCTGCTGGTGCAGGCGGAGATGAACGCGGCGCTGAAGCGGCCGGCGGACGAAGTCAGCGAGAGCACCGCGCGGCGGCTGGACCACGCGGCGGGGATCGTCGCGCGGTACATGCTGTTCGCGGACGAAGCGCCGCTGCCCGGGCCGGTGCGGGGCACTTCGGAGTTCGCGAAGACGTTTGCGGCGCAGGGGCCGCGGGATGCGGCCGGGCGGAGCTTGCGGGAACTCGATCTGAAGAAGCGGCTGTTCAAATATCCGTGCAGCTTCCTGATCTACTCGCAGGCGTTCGCGCGGCTGCCGGAGGCGCTGCGGCGGCGGATTCTGGAGCGGGTGGACGGCGTGCTGGCGGGCCGGGACACGGATCCGGCCTATGCTTCGCTGAGCGCGGAAGACCGCAGGAACGTGCGCGAGATTCTGGCGGCGACGCTTACTGCGCGGCAACGCGAATGACGCCGCGCTGGGCGTTTTCAGGATCGAAGCGGATGTAGACGGAATCGCCGGCGTCTTCGCGGTCGAACTTGAGGTCGGTGCCGTCGACCATGACGGCGCGCGGGGAGAAGCCGCGGGGCAGCAGGACGCGGAAACGGAGTTGATCGGACGAGCCGGAGTACTCGATGGAGAGGGAGCGGGGCTCGGCGGTCCAATCGTAGGTGAAGTAGCCGCCGGAGGCGGCGTAGCGCGAAGTGGCGCGGGCGTGGGCCATGCCGGCGGCGGCCCAGCGCGGGGAGATTTCGACGCGGCGCATCATGGCATCGGTGTCGCGGATGCCGGCGAGTCCTTCCATGAGGGCGTCGATCCATTGCGCCATGCCCCAGCCGGCGTAGCGGACCTCGTTGGTGGTGCGGAAGCCGGGGGTGCCGTCGGGCCAGTACCAGACCTGGGCGCCGCCGGTTTCGCGCAGGTGGGCGGCGTACTGCCGGAGCAGTTCTACGCCGAAGGATTCGCGGCCGTTCTGGAGAGCGCCGCGGGCGAGTTCGCCGCCGACCCAGGGCATGAGGCCGCCGTTGGCGTAGCCGCCCTGCTTGCGGTAGGGATCCTTCCAGTAGCCGAGCGAATCGGGGTAGCCGGGCTGGAGGCTCCACCAGGGGTACTTGTCGCCGGTTTCGCGCCAGCGGCGGCGGTACTCATCGATGACCTTGATGGCTTCGGATTCGAGGGCGAGGCCGCGGGTGACGGCCCAGGTGTTGCCCATGGCGAGCTGCTTCGATTCGTCGAAGCCGTCGTGATCGATGGGGTCGAGGTGGACGTGGTGGAGGAATTTGGTGCCGTCCCAGAGGAGCTTCTTCGAGCGCTCGGCGTAGCCACCGGCTTCGCGGGACCACTCCTGCGCCTTGGCTGTGTTGCCCAGGTGGGCATACATGGCGCTCATGGCGCGGAAGGCGGCGTAGTAGCCGCTGGCGTCGCAGGTGGCGATGACGTGGCGGGCCGTGCCTTTGTCGCTGGCGCCGTCGATGTCGTAGTCCCAGGTGTCGCAACTGTGCTGGCGCTGGATGAGGCGGTGGACAGGATCCCAGTGCCTGGGATCGCTGCGGATGTAGGCCAGGGCCTTTTCGAGCCTGGGGAGAGTGCGGGCCATCCAGGCGTCGTCGCCGGTGGCGCGCCAGGTCTCCCAGACGCCGAGGGTGAGGATGTATTCGACGTCGCTTTCGAGGCCGACGCGCCAGGTGCGGCCGTCGCGCTCGATGCCGTCGGGGGTCTGTCCGTCTTCGCGCTGGACTTCGAGGAAGCGGTCGAGGCCGCACTGCATTTCGCGCTCCCAGTGTTTGTAGCCGGGGAGAGAGTAAATCCAGTCGCGGAGCCAGATGCCATCGAAATGCCAGGTGTCGGCGGAGATGTAGCCGACGAAGCGGCCGCGGGGGGTCATGTAGTCGCGGCGGCCGAGCTGCATGGCTTCGCGGGTGAAGGGGAGGAGGGCGTCGAAGTCGCGGTCGCCGGTGTCGATGGAAGACTCGGCGTCGAGCCGGAAGTTGAGATAGCGGCTGTAGCGCTTTTCGTTCGGGAAGTGGAGGTAGATGTAGTGGACACCGAGGAGGCCGGTGGCGCGGAACTGGAGCCGGCCTCGGTTGTTGGCGAGATCGACGTTCTTTTCGAAGTAGACCTTTTGGAGGGGGTCGGCGACGCGGATGCGGCACGTAGAGTCGCCGCGGGCCCGGCCGGTGATGGTGAGGCGGACGTTGTCGAGGGGGCGGTAAGAGGGGCGGTCGGTTTCGAGGCGGCCGTACTGGCCCTCCACGGTGGTGGGGTCGGCGGCTAATGCGGAGGTCAAGAGCAGAAACAGTACGGGCGCCATGAGGCCATGCTATCGCACGGAGTTCAGGCGATGAATTCGCGGGCGAACTGCGAGAACCGCCAGGCGTCTTCGAAGTTGCTGGCAACTCCGAAAGACACGCGGACGGCGCCGGTGCTCTTGCCGTCGACGCAGAGGCGCAGGTCGTCGGGGGTGAAGCGGGAGGTCTCCTGGACCCAGGGCTGGTTGAAGCAGCCGATGATCTCGGTCTTCGAGATGCTGAGTGCCAGTTCGCCGCCGCCGGGGTTGCAGAAGCAGCCGCTGCGGAGAGAGATTTTGTGGCGGGCGGCCTCGGCTTCGACGCGGTGGTGATCGATCACCTCACCGCCGGCGCCGAAGAAGTTCATGGTGATGGTGCCGCCGCGCGGGCCTTCGTCGCCAGGGCCGTAGATGCGGACGACGGGGGCGCCGTTGGAGTGGTGGATGGCGGCGAGGTCGCGGATGAGCCAGCGGGTGAGGCAGGCGGCGCGGGTGTGGATGAGATCGACACCGACGCTTTCCAGGTGGTCGAGCCCCATCTCAACGGCGGGGATGTTGAGGAAGTCCACCGTGCCGTCCTCGAAAGCGGCGGCGCCTTCGGCGAGGAAGTAGCGGTCGCCCTGGACGGAGGCGACGGTGATGGTTCCGCCGGAAAACCACGGGCGGTGGAGCTTGGGCAGGATGGAGCGCCGGGCGAGCAGGCAGCCTAGGCCGGTGGGGTAGCCGAACATCTTGTAGAACGACAGGGTGACGAATTCGGGCTGATGGCGGCTGAGGTCGAGGGGGTTGGTGGGTACGAAGGCGGCGGCGTCGAGCAGGACGTCCCAGCCGAGGGACTGGGCGCGGGCGATCCAGTCGAGGGAGTGCTGAACGCCGGAGAAGTTGGACTGGGCGGGATAGGCGAAGAGGTGATTGCCGCCGGGGGAGGGGCGCTGGAGGGCCGCTTCCGTCTGCCGCGGGTCAAGGATGAGAGTGGGCAGCAGCATGGGGACGTAGGTGATGGCGGCGCCGCGGGCGCGGGCGAATTCGCGGATGCCGTTGACGGAGTTGTGGTTGTCGAACGTGAGCAGGTAATCCGAGCCGGGCGCGAAGGGGTAGGATTCGCCGACGAGCTTCAGAGCGCCTGAAGCGTTGGCGGTGAAGATGGCGACGTAGTCTTCGGGGGAGGCGTTGAAGTAGGCGAGGATGCGCGAGCGGGCGCGGTCAACCAGATCGGTCATGCGCTGGGAGGAGGGGTTGTGGGAGTGGGGATTGCCGAAGAGCTGCTCTTCGAGCAAGGCATGGTGGCGGCGGAGGTGCGCTTCGCTGTAGAGGCCGGAGCCGGTGTAGTCGAGGTAGACTTCGCCGAGGCGGTCGAGGCGCGAATATTCGCGGCGGCGGAGGTCATCGAGAGGGGCGGTGGCGGCGTAATCCGGACACGCGGCCAGCAGGGTTTCCGTGGCGGAGAGGAGGGAGGGCTGATCCATGGCCAAAGACCAAGATACAACCAACGCGGGCTCCACCTGGGGTTGGTGGCTCTAAGCCGATGGCAGATAAGGCATTTCTGCGTTGTACACCACTGAGTTGTGGTGTCTTCCGACGAAGACCTGCGAAAATTGCTGCAACATACTGCAACGAAGGGACTTGACATGGATGGAGAAACAGGCGATAAAGGGATGGGCCCAGAGCAATCAGTTATGCAGGTATTAAAATCACAAATCAGTACCCCGGCGGCCGGGTGAGTCTGATAGAAAAAGAGTGCGGCATGCAGTGGCTGAACGAGTACCTGGAGAAGCGGACCACGGCGGCGGAGGCGGTGCACGAGATCCGATCGGGGCAGACGGTCTACATTCACCCGGGGTGTGCGACGCCGGAGGACTTGGTCGCCGCGCTGCTGGCGCGGTCGCGGGACCTGCGGGACGTCGAGATCATCCACCTGAAGACGCTGGGTGTGGCGGACTACACGAAGCCGGAGTACGACCGGTCGTTCCGGACCGTCGCGATGTTTGTGGGAGATAACATCCGGCAGGCGGTGTGCGAGGGGCGGGCGGAGTACATGCCGATCTTCCTGCACGAGATCGAGGGGCTGTTCGAGAGCGGAGAGCGGCCGCTGGATTACGTGCTGATGCAGGTGTCGCCGCCGGACAAGTATGGGTACATGAGCCTGGGCGTGGGGGTGGACTGCACGCTGACGGCGGCGCGGCACGCGGGGCGGGTGATTGCGGAAGTGAACCCGAACATGCCGCGGACGCTGGGGCAGTCGTTCCTGCACATTTCGGAGATCCACCGGATCGTCGAGGTGAACCACAAGCTGCCGGAGCTGCGCCCGGAACCGGCGGACGAACTGCAGCGGCGGATTGCGAAGAACGTGGCGTCGCTGATTCCGGACGGGGCGACGCTGCAGATGGGCATTGGCGCGGTGCCGGAAGCGGTGCTGGCGTGCCTGGGCAATCACCGGGACCTGGGGATGCACACCGAGATGTTCTCCGACGGCGTGATCCCGCTGATCGAGAAAGGCGTCATGAACGGCGCGCAGAAGGCCATCCACCCGGCGAAACTGGTGGCGGGTTTCGTGCTGGGGACACAGCGGCTGTTCGACTTCATCGACGACAACCCGCTGTTCGAGTTCCACCCGATCAAGTACGTGAACGATCCGTTCGTGATCAGCCAGAACCGGCGGATGGTGGCGATCAACTCGGCGCTGCAGGTGGATTTGACGGGGCAGGTATGCTCGGATTCGATGGGGACGAAGATCTACAGCGGGTTCGGCGGGCAGGTGGATTTCATCCGCGGGGCGGCGCACAGCCAGGGGGGGAAGCCGATTATCGCGCTGCCGGCGACGGCGAAGGACGGGACGGTATCGCGGATCGCGCCGGTGCTCGAGTTCGGCGCGGGCGTGGTGACGTCGCGCGCCGACGTGCATTACGTGGTGACGGAGCACGGCGTGGCCTATCTGCACGGCAAGACGCTGCGGCAGAGGGTGGAGGCGCTGGTCTCGATCGCCGAGCCGAAGTTTCGCGATGCGTTGAACGAGTTTGCCTACCAGGCGCACTATCTGCGTCCGAAGCTGATTGCGGTTTCGTAAAGGAGACAGGGAATGCCAGTGACCGCCATGAGAGAGGACAGGGGGTTCATCGAGATCAACGCGCAGGAGTGCAAGGGCTGCGGGTTGTGCGTGGAGGCGTGCGTGCAGAAGGTGCTGCACCTGTCGCCGCACCTGAACCACTACGGCTACCATCCGGCGGAGTACGACGGTCGGGGCTGCAACGGCTGCGGGGTGTGCTTCTACGCCTGCCCGGAGCCGGGCGCGATCAGGGTCTTCAAAGCGGTGGCTTGAGGAAGGAGCAGGCATGCCGAAACAACTCATCAAAGGGAACGACGCGCTGGTGAAAGGGGCCGTGCTGGCGGGGTGCCGCGCGTTCTACGGATACCCGATCACGCCGGCCAACGAGATAGCGGAAGCAGCCGCCTACTACATTCCGCTGGCCGGGGGGACGTTCCTGCAGGCGGAGAGCGAAGTGGCGGCCATCAACATGGTGTACGGGGCGGCGTCGGCGGGGATCCGGGCGATGACGGCGTCGTCGGGACCGGGCATCAGCCTGATGTCGGAAGGCATCAGCTACATTGCCGGGGCGGAGCTGCCGTGCGTGGTGGTGAATGTGATGCGCGGAGGGCCGGGGCTGGGCAACATCGCGCCGGAGCAGTCGGATTACTTCCAGGCGGTGAAGGGCGGCGGGCACGGTAACTACCGCTGCCTGGTGCTGGCGCCGGCGACGGCGCAGGAGATGTGCGACCTGACCCGTTTAGCCTTCGACCTGGCGGATAAGTACCGCAACCCGGTGTTCATTCTGGCGGACGGCTACACGGGCCAGATGATGGAGCCGGTGGACTTCCTGACGGTGGATGCGCACGCGCAGGTGACGCCGGAGTGGGCGGTGGACGGGACGGCGGAGACGCGGAAGAACCTGATCACGTCGCTGTACATCCACCCGGACGAACTGGAAGCGCACGTGCGAAAGCTGGAGGCGAAGTACAAGCGGGCTTCCGAAGTAGAGACGCGCTGGGAGAACTACCGGACCGAAGACGCGGACGTGGTGTTCCTGGGCTACGGGGTGGTGGCGCGGATCCTGAAGTCGGTGGTCGAAATGCTGCGCGGGCGCGGCATCCGGGCCGGGCTGCTGCGGCCCATCACTTTGTTCCCGTTCCCGTCGGGGGAAATCCGGAGGCTGGCGAAGCAGGCGGCGCTGTTCTACGTGGTGGAGATGAGCACGGGGCAGATGGTGGAGGACGTGCGGCTGGCGGTGGAGGGGGCGCGGCCGGTGGAGTTCTACTCGCGGGTGGGCGGCAACGTGCCGTCGGCCGAGGAGATCTTCGAGAAGGTTCTGAAGACGATGGAAGCCCGCGCCGCGAATTCTGTGGAGGAGGTGCTGAGCCATGCCTGAGATGAAGCAGACGCACGGGAAGGCCCAGTGTTTCTACGACACCTACGAGCGGAAGGGCGAGCTGACGCACCAGACGCATTACTGCCCGGGGTGCGGCCATGGGATCAGCATGAAGCTGCTGGCCGAAGCGATCGATGAGCTGGGCATCCGGGACCGCGTGATCCTGGTGTCGCCGGTGGGCTGCTCGGTGTTCCTCTACTACTACTTCGACGTCGGCAACGTGCAGGTGGCGCACGGGCGCGCGCCGGCCGTGGCGACGGGGTTGAAGCGGGCGCGGCCGGACTCGATCGTCATTTCGTATCAGGGCGACGGCGACCTGGCGGCCATCGGCAGCAGCGAGATTCTGCACGCGGCCAACCGCGGCGAGCTGATCACGTGCCTCTTCGCCAACAACGCGATCTACGGCATGACGGGCGGGCAGATGGCGCCGACGACGCTGCTGGGCAGGAAGACCACGACGACGCCGTTCGGGCGCGACAAGATCAAGGACGGCTACCCGCTGCACGTGTCGGAAGTGCTGAGCTCGCTGGAAGCGCCGGTGTTCGTGGAGCGCGTGGCGCTGGGCAGCACGAAGCAGATTCTGGCGGCGAAGCGGGCCATCCGGAAGGCCGTGGAGACGCAGGTGAAGGGCCTGGGCTTTTCGCTGGTGGAGATCCTGTCGCCGTGCCCGACCATCTGGAAGCAGGACCCGGTGGAGGCGCAGAAGTTCGTGCGCGAGACGATGGCCGAGGTCTACCCGGTGAGCAACAAGTGCGACCGCACGGCCACGGCCGAGCCGCATCCGGCGCCGGCGCCGGCGCCTGATCTCGACGAGCTGCCGCGCATCCTGAAGCTGCCGGCGGCCGCGCCCGCGGGCACCGCGCCGCGAGCGCTGAGGGAAGACCTGGATTGCCGGATCAAGATCGCGGGCTTCGGCGGCCAAGGCGTGCTGCTGCTGGGGCAACTGCTGGCCGAGGCAGGGATGGACGATGGGTTGGAAGTATCGTGGCTGCCGAGCTACGGGCCGGAGATGCGGTCCGGCACGTCGAACTGCCACGTGCGTCTGGCGTCGAAGCCGGTGGATTCGCCGCTGGTGACGAAGTCGAGCGTGCTGATCGCGCTGAACGAGCCGTCGCTCGACAAGTTCCTGGAGGAGGTGGAGCCGGGCGGGCTGGTGCTGTACAACGGCGACGAGATTCCGGAAGACGCGCGGCGCCAGGATGTGACGATGCGCGCGCTGCCGTTCTTCGAGATCGCCGACGAGGTGGGCACGGCGAAGGCGGGCAACATCGTGGTGCTGGGCGCGCTGCTGGAAGCCCTGCCGCTGCTGCCGGCCGAGATTGTGGACCGCGCGATGGCGCGGGTGGTGAAGGGCGAGAAGTGGCTGGAGATCGACCGCAAGGCGATGGAGCGCGGGCGGCAGGCCATGAACGCAGTAGTGAGCGCAGTAGTGAGCGCAGTAGTGAGCGCAGTAGTGAGCAAGGAGGCGCACTGCCATGCCTGACATGCCCAAACACGAGATGATGGACACCCTGGTCTACTTCAACCACAAGATAGTGCCGCTGCGGGAGGCGCAGGTGAACATCCTGACGCACGCGCTGCACTACGGCACGGGCGTCTTCGAGGGCATCCGCGGCTACTGGGTGAAGGAGCAGGAAGAGCTGTTTCTCGTCCGCTGCGAGGACCACTACCGGCGCTTCAAGCTGAACTCGAGGATGCTGGACATCGATCCGCCGAAGAGCGCGGAGGAGCTGACCGAGATCACGACGGAGCTGATCCGGCTGAACAATTTCCAGACGGATGTTTACGTGCGGCCGCTGGCCTACACGTCCACGCCGCGCATCGGCGTGCGGCCGGACGGCAAGTTCGACTTCACGATTGTGGCGGTGCCGTTCGGCGTGTACATCGACAGCACGAAGGGGCTGCACGCGGGCGTGGTGACGTGGCGGCGGCTGGAAGACCACGCCCTGCCGGCGCGAGGCAAGATCTGCGGGGCGTACGTCAACAGCGTGATGGCGACGAACGAGGCGCACCGGCACGGCTACGACGAAGCGATCCTGCTGAACGAGAACGGGCACGTGGCCGAAGGCGCGACGTGCAACCTCTTCATGGTGCGGAACGGCAAGCTGATCACGCCGCCGCCGTCGGACAACATCCTGGAAGGGCTGACGCGGGCGTGCGTGATGGAGCTGGCGAAGCGGGAGTTGCACCTGGAGGTGGTCGAGCGCTCGATCGACCGCAGCGAACTGTACGTGTGCGACGAGGTGTTCTTCACGGGGACAGCAGTGGAGGTGGCGCCGATCACGAAGGTGGACAACCACCCGGTGGGCAACGGGAGCATCGGGTTCATCACCGGACACCTGCGCGAGCTATACTTCCAGGCGACGCGGGGGCGCATTGCGGACTACCACGCGTGGCTGCACGGGGCGTACCAGACGGTGGGCGCGCGCTAGAGTTCGGGGGCTTTCACGGGCTTGAGGGTGAGGTGGTGGGCGCCGTTGGGGTCGATGTGGACTTTGACGGCGGCGTCGAGGAGGGCTTGGGGCAGGTCGCCCTCTTCCAGCGACCAGTAATCCGCGCCTTCGACAGCCACGGCCAAATAATCGCCGGGGGCGAGAGGGGTGAACTCCGTGGCGTCGTCCTGGAGCCATTGGACTTGGCGCGCTTCCGCGTTGCGGCGGGCCGTGGCGGCAGGAAGCAGCAGGACGGCGACTGCCGGCGGGCGGTCGTTCTGCTCAACGCGCTCCGCCGTGCAGCGGAGCTCCCCGCCGTCCTTGCGGTAGAGGATGCGGACGGGGCCGGGCGGCCCGCTCGTGAGATCCAGTTCGCGGCCGGGGTGTTCGCTGCCAGCGGCGCGGATGGAGGCGAGATAGAGGCCGACTCTCGCGGGGGCGCTGGAGGAAAGGATGTGGCGATCCGGCTGACGCACGTTGAGGGTGAAGGAGCCGTCGGGCCGCACGGCCACGGTCTCCAAAGGCGCGGCACTGCCCGCGGCCGGAGCCAGAGTGACTTCAAAGCCCTGCCAGTTCGCGCCTGGGGCGGCGCCCTCCAGGGCGAGCGTTCCGTTCAAGGAGATGCCGGCACGGAGTTGGATCTCGAAGTTCTCCACATCCTCGCCGTTGACGGTGATGAATACGTTGCCCGTTCCTGACGGCTTCGCCTCGGCGAGCAGGATCCGGGGGCCGGGCCGTAGATTGCGTATCTCGAAGGCCCCGCCTGGGCCCGTGCGGACGGATTCTCCGCTAAACTCGGTGGGCAGCACGCGGAGCTGGAAGTTCGAGGGCGCCTGACCATCGGGGCCCACGACGCGGCCGGAGACGCGGGCGATGGGCACCTTCTGGAGCCGGATGTCGATGCCCGCGGTATCGAGGCCGGCGGCCACTTCGACGAGCTGCGCCGACGGCATGTCCACGCTATTAGGGAAGTAGGTTGGGGCATAGGCTTCAGGCCGGCCGCCGACCGGCTCGGGATAGGTCCCGGACTGCGGGCTGAAGCGGGCAGCGACGAGGTACCGGCCGGGCGTCAGGCCGGTGAGACGAAACTCGCCGCGGTCATTGGAGGAGCCGGTCGCGCTACAAGCTTGAATGACCTTGCCCTGGCGGCTGCGGGCCACGCAGGCATTCACATAGGCTCCTTCGACGGGTTCGTCGAACTCGTCGAAGACGCGGCCGGTGATGACCGCTTGCGGGGTGAGCTTGTAGACCAGCGTACCGCGGTGCTGGCCTGATTCAAGACGGACGCGGAGGGGGGCCTGGCGGGGGATGTCGCCGACGTCGAGAAAACCGCGCTTGCGCGCGGTCAGGGAATAAGCGCCCGCGGGCAGTTGATCGAAGCGGAAGCGGCCTTCTGCGTCGGTGAACGTGGTGGGCTGGGGCTTGATCGCGGGCGTCGCCTCCAGCTTGACGACAGCGCGGGGGACGGGTGCGCCGGTGACTTCGTTGAGGACGGTGCCTTCCAGAGAGGCCGTCTGCGGCTGTGCCTGAGCGAGCGCAGCCGCCAGCAGCAACAGGACGAGCATGCTCTACCTCGCCGGCATCGGGACGGGTGTCAATGCCACCTGCGCGGTACCGTTCGCTCCCACTTGAAGCGTCACCGCCGCCGCCAGCAGTTCCTT
>DAHVTI010000443.1 GCA_027324255.1 Bryobacterales bacterium
GCCCCCCGGCCTCCGTAGCCTCCACAATGGCCCTCCGCGCTAAACTATCCCTTGTACCCCCATGCCCGAGAACACTTTCGATATCGTCTCCAAGGTCGAGCTCCCTGAAGTCGTCAACGCCATCCAGCAGGCCATGAAGGAAATCATCCAGCGCTACGACCTCAAAGGCTCCCACAGCAATATCGAGCTCAACGAAAAAGAGCACACCATCACCCTCACCTCCGGCGGTGACTTCCAGATCAAGGCCGTCCTCGAGATCCTCCAGGCCAAGCTCGTCAAGCGCCAGGTCCCCCTCAAGGCCCTCGCCTACGGCAACATCACCCCCGCCGCCGGCTCCACCGTCCGCCAGGTCATCACCCTCCAGCAGGGCATCCCCACCGAAAAGGCCCGCGAAATCGTCAAAACCATCAAGGACTCCAAGAAGAAGGTGCAAGCCTCCATCCAGGGCGACCTCGTCCGCGTCTCCGGCAAGGATCGCGACGTCCTCCAGGACATCATCGCTCTCCTCCGCGGCCACGACTTCGGCATCGACATGCAGTTCACCAACTTCCGCAGTAATTAATGGCCCGGCGCATCGAGTCTCTCTTCATCCCCGGTCCCGCCGGACGGCTCGAAGCCATCCTCGAAGAGCCTGAAGGCGGACCGCCTCGCGAGGCCGCCCTCGTCTGCCATCCCCACCCACTCCACGGCGGCACCCTGCACAACAAGGTGGTCCACCGCCTCGCCCGCGGCCTCCGCCGCTCCGGCTGCGCCACCCTCCGCTTCAATTTCCGCGGCGTCAACCTCAGCGAAGGCGTCCACGACAACGGCGTCGGCGAAGTGGAAGACGCCCGCGCCGCGCTAGCGGTCCTGCGGGAACGCTTCCCCGCCCTCTCCCTCACCGTCGCCGGCTTCAGCTTCGGCTCCCGCGTCGCAGTCCAATGCTACCAGGGCGCCCGCCGCGTCATCCTCGCCGGATTCCCCACCGTCTACCGCCGCTTCGAGATCCTCGACCGCTGCCCCGTCACCCGCATCTTTGTCCATTCGACAAATGACGAATTCGGCCCCCGCCCCGACCTCCACGCCCTCTACAACCGCCTATGGGGGCCCAAGCAGATCCACTGGGTCGACGCGCAGGACCACTTCTTCGCAGGCGCACTCGACGCCTTCGAATCCGTCCTGATGTCTTTGGATCCCCCGCCGCCCGCCGGCCGGCCCTAACGCCCCGCCCGCCGCCCCGCCTGCCGCGATGCCCTCGTCCCGATCAGCGTCGCCACCTGCCCCAGCAGCTCCGGCAAGTCTTCAGGCTCGATCAAAACCTGCGTCTTCGCCTTCCTAATCTCGCCGTGCCCTTCCCCATGCCACGAGGTCACCAGCGCCGTCGCCGGATGGTAGTCCTTCATCCGCGCGTGCGCCAGCACCTTCAACCCCGCCTCCGGTGATTCCATGGACAGGTCCGACAGCACCAGTTCGTACTCGGACTGGTCCATCAGCCCCACCGCCTCCGCCGCCGATGCCGCCGAGTCCACCCGGTAGCCCCCCGCCTCCAGAACGGTCTGCAGAGTCAATCGGGACGTCGGGTTGTCGTCCGCCAGCAACACCCGCGCCATGCTCGCTCCGGCTCGGCTCGGTAGGCGGCGTCTTTTCTCTTCCTTGTGCGACCTGACCATGGATACCATCACACAATGACTCGGCTGGGGAAAACCCGTGTCCGGGATCAGTTTAACCCGAAAAAGCGATCTTCGATCCCTGAATTTGAAACCGACCCGCGTAGTATCTACAAATTCTTGAATTTGACTATCTTTCGATAGTTGATCCAAATACCCGCTGGAAGATCGCATCCACGCTCTTCAACTGTCGCTCCACCGAAAACGCCCGCGCGATCTGCTCCGCATTCAGATACTTGCGCACCTCCGGGTGGTTCTCCATCGCCGCCCGAAAGTCCCCTTCCTCGTGCCACGCCTTCATCGCCTCTCCCTGCACCACCTGGTACGCCTGTTCCCTCAGCATCCCCGCCGCCGTCAGGTCCAGCAGCACCTGCCCTGAGTAAACCAGCCCCTTCGTCGACTCCAGGTTTCGCCTCATCCTCTCCACCGAAACCCGCATCCCCCCTGCCAGCCACACCGTCTTCGCCAGCAGGTAGTCCGTCAGAATCGCCGAATCCGGCAGGATCACCCGCTCCACGCTCGAATGCGAGATGTCCCGCTCATGCCACAGCGCGATGTCCTCGAACGCCGCCTGCACGTTCGCCCGCACCACCCGCGCCAGCCCGCAGATCTGCTCCGACACCACCGGGTTCCGCTTGTGCGGCATCGCGCTGGAGCCCTTCTGCTGCCCCTCCGCAAACGGCTCCTCCGCCTCCCGCACCTCCGTCCGCTGCAGGTGCCGCACCTCCAGCGCGATCTTCTCGCATAGCGCGCACACCAGCGCCAGCGCCGCCACGAACGCCGCGTGTCGGTCCCGCGCTATCACCTGGCTCGCAATCGGCGCTACCTTCAGCCCCAGACGCTCGCAAATCGCCTCTTCTGCCTCCGGCCGCAAATGTCCCAGCGTCCCCACCGCCCCCGATAGCTTCCCGTACCGCAGGTCTTCCGCCGCCGCCGCCAGCCGCCGCCGCCCCCGCACCGCCTCGTCGTACCACAGCGCCAACTTCAGCCCGAACGTGATCGGCTCGGCATGCACCCCGTGCGTCCGCCCAATCGCCACCGCATCCTTGAACTCCCACGCCCGCTTCTTCAAAACTTCAATCAGCTTGTCCGTTCCCTCCAGCAGTAGCTCCGCCGACTCCTTCAACTGTAGCGCCTGCGCCGTGTCCACCACGTCGTTCGACGTCAGCCCGTAGTGCAGCCAGCGCGACGCCTCCCCCACCCCCTTCGCCTTCATCGTCTCCGCCACACATGTAGTGAATGCGATCACGTCATGCCGCACTTCCTTCTCGATCTCCAGGATCCGCTCCACCGTCACCCCGGCATGCTCTCTCAACTGCTTCGCCGCTTCCGCCGGAACTTCTCCCTGCTCCGCCAGCACTTCGGACGCCGCCAGCTCCACCTCCAACCACTTCTGAAACTTGTTCTCTTCGCTCCAGATCCTGCCCATTGCGGGCCGCGTGTATCGTGCAATCATGGCTAATTCCTACAATAGAAATATTTCACTCTGCCGTCTCGGTTCCGCCACCAGCAGGCGCGGTTTCAAACCCCGCTTCTCCAGCGCCTGCACCGCCCCTAACTCCGTGTCCCAAATCGTGTTGTTGTGCTCGCTCAGGTGCCCCAGCACCAGCATCTGCACCTCCCGCGGCAACTCGTTGGCGATATACTCGCACGCCGCATCATTGGAAAGGTGCCCCTTCCGCGACAGAATCCGCTGCTTCACGTGCCACGGGTACGGCCCCACCTTCAACAACTCCGGTTGATGATTCGACTCTAGTAGTAAAAACTGCGAGTCCCGCAGGTGCCACTTCACGCTGTCCGGCAGGTATCCCAGGTCCGTCGCAATCGAAATCTTGATCCCCTCCGCCGTCACCGTGAACCCCACCGGGTCCACCGTGTCGTGCGGGATGGTGAACGACTGCACCGCCAGGTCGCCCAGGTCCGTCCGCGCCCCCGCCTGGAACAACTCCAGCGGCGGCGGCCCCCCGTTGCCCCAGTCCAGCGCCGGCGCCGTCAGGTGCGTCAGGAACACCGGCACCCGCCCGCCCAGCGCCCGCGAAATCACCGGCAGCCCGCACACGTGGTCCGAATGCTCGTGCGTGATGAAGATCGCGTCCAGCTTGGCCGGGTCCTCCCCGATCGCCGCCAGCCGCTGGAACGTCTCCTTGCGGTTCAGCCCCGCGTCCACGAGGATCCGCGTCTTCTCCGTCCCGATGAATGTCGAGTTGCCGGCGCTTGAAGACGCCAGCACGCACACCTTGACGATAGCCGCCTCCCGAACCTCTTATGGTAAACCACCGGACGCGATACCATGACCCTCATGAGGCTGGAAAATCATGTTGCGCTCGTCACCGGCGCCGGCACCGGCATGGGCCGCGCCATCGCTCTGCTCTACGCCCGCTCGGGCGCGCGCGTCTTTCTGAACTACCGCACCTCCTCCGCCGCCGCCGCCGAAGCCGCCGAACAGATCCGCGCCGCCGGCGGCCGGGCCGATCTCCTCCAGGCCGACGTCTCCGACGAGGCGCAAATCAGAGACCTCGTCGCCCGCGTCCGCGCTGAAGCCGGCCGCCTCGACATCCTCGTCAACAACGCCGGCTGGACCCGCCGCATCCCCCATGCACGGCTCGACGACCTCACCGGCGAGGTCTGGCAGCGCACGCTCCAAACCAACCTCCTCGGCCCCTTCTATCTGATCCGCGCCGCCCTCCCGCTGCTCCGCCAGAGCCCCCACGCCGCCGTCGTCAACATCGCCTCCACCGGCGCCCTCACCGGCATGGCCAGCTCCATCGCCTATGTCGCCTCCAAGGCCGGCCTCCTCGCCATCACCCAGTCCCTCGCCCGCGCCCTCGCCCCCGAGGTCCGCCTCAACTCCATCGCCCCCGGCCTCATCCGCACCGGCTTTGCCGGCTGGACCGAAGAGAACTACGCCCCCGCCGACGCCGCCGCCCCCCTCGGCCGCCTCGCCTCCGTCGAAGACGTCGCCGAAGCCGCTCTCTACCTCGCCACCGCCAACGTCACCGGCGAAACCATCGTCGTCGACTCGGGCCTCTACCGCCTCGGCCCCCGCTCCTGGGGCATATGACCCCCGCCGCCGAGTACCAGGTGCGGCTGGAGGCCCGCCGCCAGGCGCTCGCCGCCCACACCCAGGCCAGCGCCCGCCTCTCCGCCGCCCGCTTCGCCACCGGCCTCGCCGGCGTCTTCGTCTTCTGGTTCACCTTCGTCCACCATGGCGCTTCGCCGTTTTGGATGCTCGCGCCCATCGCCGTCTTCCTCGTCCTCGCCCGCTACCACGAACGCACCCTCCGCGCCCTCGACCGCGCCCGCCGCGGCCAGCACTACTACCTCCGCGCCCTCGCCCGCCTCGACGGCTCCTGGCAGCAGTTCGGCGAAACCGGCGCGCGCTTTCTCGATCCCCACCACCCCTACGCCGCGTCTCTCGACCTCTTCGGCCCCGGCTCTCTCTTCCAGCTCCTGTCCTCCGCCCGCACCCTCGCCGGCGAGCAGACCCTCGCCCGCTGGCTCCTCTCCCCCGCCGCCCCCGCCGAAATCGCCGCCCGCCAGCAGGCCGTGTCCGATCTGAGGCCCCGCCTCGACCTCCGCGAAGAGATGTTCCTCCTCGGCGATGACATCCGCGCCGGCGTCCACCCCGACGCCCTCGCCCGCTGGGGCGCCGCCGCGCCCGTGCTCCCCGGCCGCGCCGTCCGCCTCGCCGCTTTCGTTCTCCCCGCCCTCACCCTCGCCGGCCTCGCCCTCTGGGCCCTCAACGGCTCCCGTATTCTCTTCCTGATTTCCGCCTCCGCCCAGGCCCTGCTCGCCTTCCGCCTCCGCCCCCTCGTCCACCACGTCCTCGAATCGCTCGACGCCCCGGCCCGCGAGCTCCAGCTCATCGCCGCCCTCCTGCGCCGCATCGAATCCGAGCCCTTCGACGCCCCCCTCCTCTCCGGCCTCAGCGCCCGCTTCGCCGCCCAGCCCTCCCGCCACATCCACCGCCTCGCCCGCTTCGTCGAATTCGCCGCCCAGGCCCACAACGCCTTCTTCGCGCCCATCGCCGCCACGCTTCTCTGGAACCTTCACTTCGCCTGGGCCATCGAAGCCTGGCGCGACGCCCACGGCGCCTCCATCGCCCGCTGGCTCGAAGCCCTCGGCGAATTCGAGGCCCTCTCTTCCCTCGCCGTCTACGCCGCCGGCCGTCCCGCCGACCCCTTCCCTGAACTCCGCGAAGGCCCGCCCCTCTACGACGGCGAAAACCTCGCCCACCCTCTCCTCCCCCCGGACCGCGCCGTCCCCAACAGCCTCCGCCTGTCGTCCGCGGAACCCCTCATCATCGTCAGCGGCTCCAACATGTCCGGCAAAAGCACGCTCCTTCGCACCATCGGCGTCAACGCCGTCCTCGCCTTCGCCGGCGCCCCCGTCCGCGCCTCGCGCCTCACCCTCACCCCCTTCGCCCTCGGCGCCTCCATCCGCGTCGTCGATTCCCTCCAGGAAGGCAGCTCGCGCTTCTTCGCTGAAATCACCCAGCTCCGCCGCCTCGTCGATCTCGCCCGCGGCCCCGTCCCCCTGCTCTTCCTGCTGGACGAAATACTCAGCGGCACCAACTCCCACGACCGCCGCATCGGCGCTGCGGCGATTCTCCGCGGCCTCCTCCGCCTCGGCGCCGCCGGCCTCGTCACCACCCACGACCTCGCCCTCACCCGCATCGCCGAAGCCGTAGAGCCCCCCGGCCTCAACCTCCACTTCGAAGACCATCTCGAGCAAGGCCGCATCGTCTTCGACTACCGCATCCGCCCCGGCGTCGTCGCCAAGAGCAACGCCCTCGCCCTCATGCGCTCCATCGGCCTCGACGTCGACGTCGCCGCACCTCTCTAATCTGCTTCAGCCCTTGATACCATGGCGCCCAGAACGCCATGCGCCTCCAAGCCGCCGTCCTTCTCTGCCTCGCCTCCGTCGCCCCCGCCGCTGACCTCTTCCGCGACGACTTCTCCCGCTATCCCCCCGGCTGGCTCTCCACCCCCGTCGGCCTCCTCAACGCCGCCATCCAGGAGTATCACTACCTCCCCCATCGCGGCGTCCCGCTGTCGCCCTGGGTCAACCCCATCGTCCACGACGACACCTGGATCGTCAGCGACGAAAACGGCAAGCCGTATCTCGAACAGCACGCCGTCAACGCCCGCGCCAAGGAGTATAACCCCCTCTTCATCACCGGCGACGAAGAGTGGGCCGATACCACCGTCGAGGTCAAACTGAAGCCCCTCTCCTTCGACCACTTCGCCGGCCTTGTCTACCGTTACCGCACCAACCGCCACTACTACTTCTTCGGCCTGGCCTCCGGCAAGCTCGCCCGCCTCGCCGTCCGCCAGCCCTTCGACAAGCAGTTCCGCACCGCCGGCTGGCGCGAAATCTCCTCCGCTCCCTTCCCCTACGACGTCCGCCGCTACTACACCCTCCGCGTCGAAAACGACGGCCCGAAGATCCGCGCCTTCATCGACGGCAAGCTCATTCTCGAAGCCACTGATGACGAGCTCCTCAAAGGCAAAGCCGGCGTCGCCGCCAACGCCCCCGCCCGCTTCACTGACTTCGCCGTCACCGCCGGCGACGCCACACTCCAGCAAATCAGAACCCGCATCGCCGCCCGCGAAAAAGAGCTCGCCCAATTGCGCGCCACCAACCCCCAGCCCAAACTCTGGAAGAAGTTCGACACGCCCCAGTACGGCGCCGGCCGCGACGTCCGCTTCGGCGACCTCGACGGCGACGGCCGCATCGACATGCTCTTCGGCCAGAACATCCCCCGCGTCCGCGGCGATGCCTTCTCCCAGCTCTCCTGCCTCACCGCCGTCACCCTCGACGGCAAAATCCTCTGGCAGCTCGGCCGCCCCGACCCCCGCAACGGCCTCCTCACCAACGACGAGCCCTTCCAGATCCACGACATCGACGGCGACGGCAAAAACGAAGTCGTCCTCGTCCGCGACTTCCAGCTCCAGATCCTCGAAGGCGCCACCGGCAAGCTGCGCAAAGCCGAGTGGATGCCCCGCATGGATCCCGCCTTGAAGGAGCGCCCCTACGAGCTCAACAGCGGCGACTCCATCGCCTTTCTCAACCTGAGCGGCGCCAAGCACCGCTCCGAAATCCTCGTCAAGGACCGCTACAAATTCTTCTGGGTCTACTCCAGCGATCTGAAACTTCTCTGGCAGGGCAGCGGCCAGACCGGCCACTACCCTTACCCCTACGACGCCGATGGCGACGGCAAAGAAGAGTTCATGCTCGGCTACACCCTCTGGAGCCACGACGGTCGCCCCCTCTGGTCCCACGACACCGAACTCCGCGATCACGCCGACGGCATTGTCATGGGCAACTTCTCCGGCGATCCCAACGCGCAACCCATGGTCTATGCCTGCGGCTCCGACGAAGGCTATCTCTTGTTCGATCGCGAAGGCAGAATTCTGAAGCACCTCCGCATTGGCCACGCCCAGAGCCCCAGCATCGCCCGCTACCGCACGGACCTCCCCGGCCTCCAGCTCATGACCGTCAACTTCTGGCGCAACCCCGGCATCGTGACGCTGTTCGATCACAAGGGCAACATCCTCAAGCAGGCCGAGCCCGTCCCCCACGCCACGCCCCTCCTCCCCGTCAATTGGAAAGGCGACGGTCAGGAGTACGCCATGCTCTCCGGCAACCCCCGCGAAGGCGGTCTCCTCGACGGCGAACTCCGCCGCGCCGTCATGTTCCCCGACGACGGCCACCCCGACCTCGCCTACGCCGTCGCCAACCTTACCGGAGACCCCCGCGACGAAATCATCCTCTGGGACACGAAAAGCGTCTGGATCTACACCCAGGACCGCCCCTTCTCCGGCCATCGCATCTATGCTCCCGTCCGCAGCCCCGACTATAACGAGTCCAACTACCGCACCACCGTCTCTCTCCCCGCCTGGAAACAGTTGCCTTGACCCATTTCGGGAGCATTGACAGAAATGGCCCCTTTCGGTATCCTTAAAACGTTAACTTTAACGTTGACAAGAGACATTCCGCGGCATTTTTCCACTACGATAGTGTCGCTGCGCGGCAATCTACGGAACTCCCATCATGACCAGCCAAAATACGCCCATTGATCGCAAGCTCAACCGCGATGACCTCATCCTCATCACGGGCGCCGGCGGCTTCATCGCCGGCTCCCTCGTCCGCTACTTCCACGACCTCGGCTACACCCGCATCCGCGCCGTTGACCGCAAGCCCCTGCCCGACTGGTACCAGCGCGTCGATGGCGTCGAGTGCCTCTGCATGGACCTCAGCGAGAAGGAGCACGCCATCCGCGCCGCCGAAGGCGCCGTCGAAGTCTACAACCTCGCCGCCGACATGGGCGGCATGGGCTTCATCGAGCACTTCCGCGTCGAGTGCCTGCGCAGCATCCTCGTCAACACCCACCTGATCGATGCCGCCTGGCGCGCCGGCGCGAAGCGCTACTTCTTCTCCTCCTCCGCCTGCGCCTACAACACCGGCCTGCAGAAGGATCCCAATGTCCGCGCGCTGAAGGAATCCGACGCCTACCCCGCCATGAGCGAGCGCGGCTACGGCTGGGAAAAGCTCATCTCCGAAATGTTCTGCCAGGAATACTGGGCCGAGCGCGGCCTCGAAACCCACATCGCCCGCTTCCACAACATCTACGGCCCCAACGGCACCTGGTTCGGCGGCCGTGAAAAGGCCCCCGCCGCCATGTGCCGCAAGGTCCTCGAAGCCGTCGACTCCGGCAACCTGGCCATCGAGATCTGGGGCGACGGCACCCAGACCCGCAGCTTCTGCTTCATCGAGGATTGCGTCCTCGGCATCGACAGGATCATGCACTGCGATGACCTCATCGCCACGCCCATCAACCTCGGCTCCAGCGAGCTCATCTCCATCAACGACCTCGTTACCATGGTCGAAGAGATCGCCGGCGTGAAGCTCGCGCGCAGCTACGACCTCGGCGCCCCCAAGGGCGTCGCCGGCCGCAACAGCGACAACACCATGATCCAGCGCATCCTCGGCTGGGAGCCCAAAACCCCGCTCCGCACCGGCATGGAAAAGACCTACGCCTGGATCGCCACCCAGTTCGCGGACCGCAAGGCGGGCAAGCGCGTCGTCAAGGATTAGCCATGTCCTCAACGCAGGCCGGAACTCGTCAGGATCTCACCGAACTGATTGGCGAGATCCCGCTGCGCGTCGCTCTCGCCGGGGGCTGGATCGACCAGCCCTTCGTCTCCGCTCTCAACCCCGAGCCGCCCGGCTCCATGGTGGTCGTCGCCGTCGAGCCCAACATCTGGCTCATGGACCGCTGCGGCTTCGCCAGCGGCACCCGCCGGATCGCCCGCGAAATCTGGAACGACCGCCTGCCGCCGCGCCCCCGCCAGGAGCTCGTCCGCGAGCTCTACTGGGCCGAGAACAAAGATAAGGCCGAGCCCTCCGGCTCCCAGGACATGATCGGCCTCATCTACCCCGGCGTCAGCCGCCTCGACTACGACTTCGCGCACGAAGGCGGCTACTTCCCTTCGCACATCGAGTCCAACTGCGACGCCCGCGTCGCCCGCTGGTTTGAAAGCGTCTTCTGCATGGTGCCCATCCAGCAGCGCCCGCCCGGCTACAATCCGCTCGGTATCAAGAGCCTCACGCCCGATTGGATCCGCCGCCTCGGCCGCTCCGGCCGGGACTGCTACGACGCCATCGCCGCCATGGACCTCCGCCAGCTCGGCGCCGCCATGAACGAGTGCATGGCGTGCTGGGAGGCCCTGCTGCCGCACGTCGTCGCCCACCCCACCATCGACCTCGATCTCAAGGCCATCCTCGCCCACTACCAGCGCCGCTACCCCGGCGCCATGTACTCCGGCTGCGGCGGCGGCTACCTCTTCGTCGTCTCCGAGGAACCCGTGCCCGGCTCCCTCCGCGTCACCGTCCGTACCGAGTAACTCATGATCCAGCCACCCGCGTCCCCTTCCGTGCAGCAGGACGGCGCCCCGCACAAGTTCTTCCCCACCGGCCAGGCCCTGCCCTTCTTCCTCGTCACCGCCCTCTTCTTTCTCTGGGGCATTCCCCACAATCTCAACGACGTCCTCATCCGCCAGTTCATGAAGTCGTTCGAGATCTCCCGCTTCCAGGCCGGCCTCGTGCAGTCCGCCTTCTACATGGGCTACTTCCTGCTCTCCATGCCCGCCGCCCTCTTCATGCGCCGCTACAGCTACAAGGCCGGCCTCGTCACCGGCCTGCTCTTCTACAGCGCCGGCACGCTGCTCTTCTATCCGGCCGCCATGGCCGGCCGCTACGGCTTCTTCCTCGGCGCTTTGTTCGTCATCGCCAGCGGCCTCGCTTTCCTTGAAACCGGCGCCAACCCCTTCATCGCCCAGCTCGGAGACCCCGCCACCTCCGAGCGCCGCCTCAACTTCTCGCAGGCCTTCAACCCCATCGGCGCCATCACCGGCGCCCTTGTCGGCACCGTCTTCATCTTCTCCGGCATCGAGCTCAACCCCGCCCAGATCGAAGCCATGAAAACCGCCGGCACCTACGACGCCTACCTGCGCCACGAGACCATGCGCGTCCTCACGCCCTACCTCGTCCTCGGCTGCGTCGCCTTCTGCTGGGCCATGGTCATGCTCCGCACGCGCTTCCCCGTCATCGCCGCCGAGGTCGCTGGCAACACCCACAAGTCCAGCCTCCGCCAGCTCTTCCGCCACCGCCACTTCGTCCTCGCCGTCGTCACCATGTTCTTCTACAACGGCGCCCAGGTCGGCACCTGGAGCTACTTCATCCAATACGTGCAGGACTATACCCACCAGCCCGAAAAGTTCGCCGGCTACTTCCTCACCGGCACGCTCGCCGCCTTCATGCTCGGCCGCTTCTCGTCCACCTGGCTCATGCAGTACATCCGCCCCAACGTCCTCATGGGCAGCTACGCGCTCATCAACCTGGGGCTGGTCGGCATCGGCGTCGCGCTCCCCGGCTGGATCGGCCTGTGGTCCATCTTCCTCACCAGCTTCTTCATGTCGCTCATGTTCCCCACCATCTTCGCGCTCGGCCTCAAGCAGCTCGGCCCCGACACCAAGCTCGGCGGCTCCATGATCGTCATGGGCATCGCCGGCGGCGCCGTCTTCACGCCCCTCATGGGCCTCGTCGCCGTCCACAGCATGGCCCTCGCCATGCTCGTCCCGCTCTCCTGCTACGCCGTCATCGCCTACTTCGGCTTCATCGGCTCGCGCGTCCGTCCGGCTCGCTAGCATAGTAGAGACCCATGTCTTCCGACTCCCTCCGTTCGCGGCTCCGCCACGAGCCCCAGGAACTCCGCTTCGGCACCAGCGGCCGCCGCGGCCTCGTCGCTGATCTCACCCAGCTCGAGATCTATATCAACGCCTTCGCCGAGCTCGAATACCTGCAGGAGTTGCCCCCCGAAGAAGGCGGCATCCACCCCGGTGGCGAGGTCTTCTTCGCCTGCGACCTGCGCCTCAGCTCCACTGCGTTCGTCCCCGAGCAGGGCGGCCGCGGCGAAATCGCTCAGGCCATCGCCGCCGCCATTCGCGATGCCCGCATGGAACCCGTCTACATGGGCGCCGTCCCGACCCCCGCCCTCGCCGCCTACGCCTTCGCCCGCCGCCGCGCCAGCATCATGGTCACCGGCAGCCACATCCCCTTCGACCGCAACGGCTACAAGGTCAACACCGCCCGCGGCGAGCTCATGAAGCACCACGAGGCGCCCATCAACCAGCGGGTCGCCGAAGTCCGCGCGCGCCTCTACGCGCAGCCCTTCGACGAATCCCTCTTCAACGAGGACGGCCTCTTCAAAACCGGCCCCGCGCCGCTGCCCCCCGCCAACGACGCCGCCCGCCAGGCCTACAAAGACCGTTACACCTCCTACTTCGCCGGACTCTCGCTCGCCGGCCAACGCCTGCTCGTCTACCAGCACTCCGCCGTCGGCCGCGACCTGCTGTGCGAAACCCTCGCCTCCCTCGGCGCCGAAGTCATCCCCGCCGGCCGCAGTGAAACCTTCGTCCCCATCGACACCGAGAACATCGACGCCGCCACGCTCGCCGCCGTCCAGCAGTTGCACGACGAAGCCGCCCAGGCCCACGGCCCCATCGACGCCATTGTCTCTACGGACGGCGACAGCGACCGCCCCCTCCTCCTCGGCATCGACCCCGCCACCCGCCAGGCCCGCTTCTTCGGCGGCGACCTCGTCGGCATGATCGTCGCCCAGTCCCTCCAGGCCGACGCCGTCGTCGTCCCCATCTCCTGCAACGACGCCATCGACCGCGGCCCCCTGGCTCCTGTCCTCGAACCCAAAACCCGCATCGGCTCGCCCTTCGTCATCAGTGGCATGGAAGCGGCCCTGAATCGCGGCCGCCGCCGCGTCTGCGGCTGGGAGGCCAACGGCGGCTTCCTCACGGGCTCCGGCTTCCAGCGCGGCGAAAACATCCTTCCGGCCCTGCCCACTCGCGACGCCTTCCTCCCCCTCCTCGCCGTCCTCTTCGCCGCCCGCGCCCGCAATCTCCCCCTCACGGCCCTGTTCGACGAACTCCCCGCCCGCTTCAGCCGCGCCGCCCTCCTCAAGAACTTCCCCCGCCCCGTCGCCCTCGCCATCGTGGAGCGCTTCACCCCCCAGGCCAGCGACGGCTCCGACCAGCCCGGCATCTTCGCCAGCCTCGCCGGCTTCTTCCCGTCTTCGGCCGGCTTCTCCGCCATCGCCCGCGCCGACTACACCGACGGCGTGCGTGTCATCTTCGACAACGGCGACGTCGCCCACATCCGCCCCTCCGGCAACGCCGACGAGCTGCGCATCTACGCCGTGGCGGACACCCAGGCCCGCGCCGATGAAATCGCCGCCCTCTGCGTGGCCGAGCCCGGCGGCATCCTGCGCCGCATGGAGGCGGCCGTGCATGCCTATTGAGCCCCTGTTCGCCCTGCGCGGCGCCGTCCAGCACTACGGGTGGGGCGGCTACGACTTCCTCCCCACGCTCCTCAACATCGACAACTCCGCCCGCCGCCCCTTCGCCGAACTCTGGATCGGCTCGCACCCCAAGGCCCCCGCCACCGCGCTGCTCGCCGAAGGCGAGCGCCCCCTCAACGAACTGCTCGCCGAGCCCTTGCCTTACTTGCTGAAAGTGCTGGACGCCCGCCAGATGCTCTCCATCCAGGCGCATCCCGACAAGGCGCAGGCCGAAGCCGGCTTCGCCCGCGAGAACGCCGCCGGCATCCCGCTCTCCGCCCCGGAGCGCAACTACAAGGACGCGAACCACAAGCCCGAAGTCCACGTCGCAATCACCGGGTTCTGGATGCTTCACGGCTTCCGCACCCTGCACGACATCGCCGCGCAATTCCTCCTCCATCCTGAACTCGCCGCACTGGGAGCCCCCACCGATCTGCGCGAGCTCTACACCACCGCCATGACGCTCCCGCAGGCCCAGGTGGACGCGATCCTCAATCCGCTGCTCGCGCGCCTCGAATGGGAGCACCCGCCCAAGGACAGCCCGGCATACTGGGCCCTGCGCGCCGCCCGCCATTTTCCCCGCCCCGATGGCTCGCGCGACCGCGGCATCTTCTCCTGCTTCCTGCTGAACCTCGTCCGCCTCCAACCCGGCGAGGGCACCTACCAGCCCGCCGGCGTCCTCCATGCCTATCTCGAAGGCGTCAACGTCGAGCTCATGGCCAACTCCGACAACGTCCTGCGCGGCGGCCTCACGCCCAAGCACGTCGATGTGCCCGAACTCCTCCGCACGCTCTCGTTCGAAGGCGGCACGCCCGGGATCCTCGCGGGCGAGGACGTCTCGGCCACCGAAAGCGTCTACCGCACCCCGGCCGAAGAGTTCGAGCTCAGCCGCATCGCCGTTGGCCCCGGCACGCCGCACACTGCCATGTCGCAAGGCCCCGAGGCCTTCATCACGCTCGCGGGCCAGGCCACCCTCCTGAGCGGCGCGCACACCGTTGCCCTCGCCCGCGGCTCCATCGCCTTCGTCCAGCCCGCGCACGCCTACCGCATCGAAGCCGCCGGCGCCGCGGCCGTGCTCTACAAGGCCGCCCTCCCCGTCAGGCCTTCTTCAGCACCACCTGCTCCAGCACGGCCTTGATCTTCAGCGCCGCCTGGCACTCGGCTTCGAAGATCTGCTGCGGCGTTGCCCCCTCCGCCGGCCGCGCCCCGCTCTCGATGCCCCAGAACCCGTGGAAGCCGCTCTCCATGCACATCCGCAGCTTCTTCGGCAGGTCCCAGCCCGGAATGTCCTTCACGCTGATGCCCCTCGCCCACGGCAGCACTTTGGCGATGGCCGCGTACTGATCGTCGCCCTTGTTCCAGTTACCCAGGTCCACCAGCATGCCGAACTGCGGGTCGTTGACCTTCTTCATCAGCGCCACCAGCACGTCCGGGTCCGACGACGCCCCGCCGTGATTCTCGATCAGCACTTTCACGCCCGAGCCTTTCGCATAGGCCACGATGTCGCGGAAGCTCTCCGCCGCCCGGTCCAGCATCCCGGTGTCCTGCTGCCAGCCCGTCTGCGGGCCGCCCCGCATGTTGCAGCGGATGGCGTGGCAGCCCAGGTAGTGTGCGATGTCGATGTACTTGTGGTGCGCCGCCGCCGCGGCCTTGCGCTCCGCTGCGTCCGTCCCGGCCGTCGGGTCTTCCTCGTCCACCATGATCAGCACCGGCGTCACGCCCGCGTCCGCGCAGCTCTTCTTCAGCTTGCGCAGATAGTTCAGCGTCGGGTTTTCGAAGAACTGGTTGACGAACTCCAGCGCATCGATCCCCAGCTTGTCCTTGAGGATCCGCGGCACCTCCAGCGTCTTCCAGACCCCCGCCCGGTAGCTGCGGTTGATCGACCATTGCGCGAAGGAAATGCGGTCCGGCATTGCGGCCGGGGCCAGCATGGTAGTGGCGGAGGCGGCCAGAAACTCACGGCGTGTGCTCATGTTCTTCAATCTCCCGCCCGGATTCTATCGCACCCGCTCTTCCCCCGCCCGCCTTTCCGCCCGCCTTCCGCCGCATCCCCATCCCCCGCCCCCTGCGCCCCGTCTTTCCCCGCTTGCCTTCCGCCCCCCCTCTGCTCCATCCTGAGGTCAAGCAGAAAGGGCTCCTGGGATGAGGACCGGCACTGACGAAGAAACCCGTGCCGTCGAGAAGTTGATCGCCCAGATCGACGCGCTCGACCGCTGGCGCGACCGCACCGGCCGGCGTGTCGTGTGGCTCTTCGCCGTCACCTTCCTGGCCGCCCTCGCCCTGCTCGGCTGGGTCGCCCTCTTCGAAGACCCGTCCCGCACCTTGCCCCCGCCGCCCGGCCCCCGCGCCCCCGCCGTCCTCCACGAACTAGGCCAGCGCTAGCCGCGGGCTTTCTTCAGCGCTTCCGTCAGCGCCGGCACCACGTCGAACAGGTCCCCGGCAATCCCGTAATCGGCCGCTTCGAAGATCGGCGCATCGGCGTCTTTGTTGATCGCCACAATGCAGCCCGAGCCCTTCATCCCCACCAGGTGCTGGATCGCCCCGGAGATGCCCACCGCCACGTACAGCTTCGGCGCCACGGTCTGGCCCGAGCTGCCCACCTGCCGCTCCATCGGCAGCCAGCCGTTGTCGCAGATCGGCCGCGACGCCCCCAGCTCCGCACCCAGCGCCTCGGCCAGCTCCTGCGCCAGCGCCAGGTTGCCCTCTTCCCGGATCCCCCGGCCCACCGCCACAATCCGCTCCGCCGCCGTCAGGTCCACCGCCCGGTCCGCTTCCCGGAACGGCGCCTCCGGCGTCTGCCGGATCCTCGCGGCGTCCAGCTCCGGCGTCCGCGTTTCCACGGCGGCCGCCGCCGCCCCCGCCTCCGGCGCCCGGAACGAGCCCGCCTGCACCGAAACAAAGTTTGGCCCCGGCGTTTCAAACACGAAGTCGCCCGTCAGTTTGCCCTGGAATAGCTGCCGCTGAAATACCGCCGCGCCGTCCTCCACGCGGAAGCCCGTCGCGTCGGCCAGCAGCGCCCGGCCCAGCCGCGTCGCCAGCCGCGAGGCGTAGTCCCGCACCTGGTAGGTGTGCGGCATCACGACGACCTCCGGCTGCTCTTCCCGCACCAGCCACTCCAGCGCCAACGCCGCCCCGTCCGCCGTGTAAGCCTCCAGCAGCGGGCTCTCCAGCGCGATCACCTGCTCCACCGGATACGCCGCCAGCTCCGCCGCCGCAACGCTTGCGCCCGAGCCGTAGACGCACGCCCGCACCGCCACCCCCAGCGCCCGCCCCAGCTCCAGCCCCGCGCCCAGCGCCTCTTGCGACACCCTGTGCCAGGCGCCGCCGCTCTGTTCGGTAATGACGAGAATTCCGCTCATAGCACCCGCGCCTCGAACCTCAGCTTCTCCACCAGCGCCGCCGCCTGCTCGGCCGGCGTCCCGGCCAGGAACTGCGTCTGCTTCACCCGCTGCGGCTGGTACAGACGCTTCAGCCTCAGCCCCGGAGCCGCGGCCACCCCCAGCTCCGCCGCTGTCACGCGTTTCACCTCTTTTGTTTTTGCCCGCTTGATGCCCATCAGCGTCGCGTAGCGCAGCTTGTTGATGCCGCTTTGAATCGTCAGCACCGCCGGCAGCGGCATCGACACGTGCTGGAACCAGCCGCCCTCCAGCTCGCGCTTCACCCGCACCCCGCCCTCCGCCGCCTCCACCGCCATCACGATGGTCGCGTGCGGCAGGTCCAGCAGCTCCGCCAGCGCCACGCCCGTCTGCCCGCTGCCCGCGTCGTCCGACTGCAGCCCCGTCAGCACCAGGTCCGGCTTCTCCGCCGCCGCCGCCGCGGCCAGCAGCCGCCCCAGCCCCAGCGCGTCCCAGCCCTCCAGACCTTCCGCTTCGATGTGGATGGCCCGGTCCGCGCCCTTCGCCAGCGCCTCCCGGATCGACGACGACACCCGCTCCGGGCCCGCCGTCAGCACCACCACTTCCCCGCCCTGCTGCTCCTTCAACCGCAGCGCCGCTTCCAGCGCGTACGCGTCCGGCTCGTTGATCTCGTACGACAGGTCGGCTTCGTCCAGCCAGCAGCCCCCCGCGCCGATCCGCAGCAGCGAATCGCGCGCCGGAACCTGCTTCAGGGCCACCAGGATTTTCATGGGCGCCTCGCTTGAAAAAGAAAACGCGCGGCGGACCGCTAGGCCCCGCCGCGCTGGAGGAGGATTTACTCCGTGTACCGCTTGAAGATCAGGCTGCCGTTCGTCCCGCCGAACCCGAAGGAGTTCGACAGCGCGTACTCGATCTTCATCGGCCGGGCGGTGTGCGGCACAAAGTCCAGGTCGCACTCCGGGTCCGGGTTGTCCAGGTTGATCGTCGGCGGCGCAATCTGGTCGCGCAACGCCAGCACAGTCAGGCCCGCTTCCAACCCGCCGGCGCCACCCAGCAGGTGGCCCGTCATCGACTTGGTCGAGCTCACCGCCACCTTCGTGGCGTGCTCGCCCAGCGTGCGCTTCACCGCCCTGCATTCGATCGTGTCGCCCACCGGCGTCGAGGTGCCGTGGGCGTTAATGTAATCGATCTGGTCCGGCGTCAGCTTCGCGTCCTTGATCGCGTTCCGCATCACGCGGTACGCCCCGTCGCCGTCTTCCGAAGGCGCCGTGATGTGATACGCGTCCCCGCTCATCCCGTAGCCCACGATCTCGGCCAGGATCGGAGCCCCGCGCCTCTGCGCCATCTCCAGCTCTTCCAGGATCAGGATGCCCGCGCCCTCGCCGACGATGAAGCCGTCGCGGTCCCTGTCCCACGGCCGCGACGCCCGCTCCGGCTCGTCGTTGCGCGTAGACAGCGCCCGCAGCGCCGCAAACCCGCCCACGCCCATCGGCGTGATGCACGCTTCCGCCCCGCCGCAGATCATCGCGTCGGCATAGCCGTGCTGGATCAGCCGGAACGAGTCGCCAATGCAGTGCGCGCTCGTCGTGCACGCCGTCGCCGTCGCCGAGTTCGGCCCCTTGGCCCCGGTCCGGATCGACACGTTGCCCGACGCCAGGTTCACGATCGTCGCCGGAATGAAGAACGGGGAGATTCGCCCCGGCCCCTTTTCCAGCAGGTTCTTGTGCTCGCGCTCGATCACTTCGAACGCGCCGATCCCGCTGCCGATGTACACACCCACCTGCTCGGCAATCTCCGGCGTCACCTGAAGTCCGCTCGACTTCATCGCCTCGTCCGCCGCCGCCACCGCGAACTGGATGAAGCGCCCCACCTTCTTCAAATCCTTCTTGTCGAAGAAAGCCAGCGGGTCGAAATCCTTCACTTCCGCTGCAATGCGCGCGCTGAATTGGCTCGCGTCAAACTGCGTGATGGGCCCAACGCCGGAGCGCGACTGCCGGATCCCGGCCCACGTCTGCTCCGCGGTGTGGCCTAGGGCCGATATCAGTCCGACGCCGGTTACAACCACCCTGCGTGACAATACGATTCTCCTTGGGGAAAGTGGTCAGCCGCCGGCCGGCGGCCCACCGGACTACTTCTTGGCTTTCGCGTCGATGTAATCCACCGCGTCCTTCACGGTCTGGATCTTTTCCGCGTCCTCGTCCGGAATGTCGAGGTCGAAGGCTTCTTCAAAAGCCATCACCAGCTCTACGATGTCGAGCGAGTCGGCGCCCAGGTCGTCCACAAACGACGCCGTGCCGTCCACCTGAGCTTCGTCCACGCCGAGCTGCTCGACGATGATCTGCTTCACTTTTGCTTCAACGGACATGAAACCTCCACAGAGTCCACAAAGTTCTGATTCTACAGACAGCGCTACCGGATTGCAACGAACACACGACCCCGATTTCGGGTCCTCACGTCCGCTACCATACGTTGTAGCATGACTCCCGTCCTTTATCTGCACGGTTTTGCGTCCTCCCCCCTATCCAAGAAGGCCCAGCACTTCGCCGCCCGCTTCTCCGCCGCCGGCGCGGACCTCCACATCCCGGACCTCGTCACCGCCGGCTTCCTCAACCTGTCCCTCACCGGCCAGCTCGATGTCATCGCCCGCGCCGCCGCCGGCCGCCCCGTCTCCCTCATCGGCTCCAGCATGGGCGGCTACCTCGCCGCCCTGTACGCCGCCCGCCACCCCGAAGTCCATCGCCTCGTCCTCCTCGCCCCCGCCTTCGGCTTCGCCCGCCGCTGGGCCGGCTCCATCGGCCCGGACCAGCTCGCCGCCTGGCAGTCCTCCGGTGTCCTCTCCGTCATGAACTACGCCGCAGGCGGCCCCGCCGGGGTCGGCTGGCAGTTGATGGAGGACGCCCGCCGCTACGAAGAGGAGCCCGCCATCACCCAGCCCTGCCTCATCTACCACGGCGCCGCCGACACCGTCGTCCCCGTCGAAGCCTCCCGCTCTTTCGCCCGTAACCGCCCCGGCGTCGAGCTGCGCGAGGTGGACGACGGCCACGAGCTGCTCCAGGACCTCGACGGCCTCTGCCAGGCCGCCCTCGATTTCCTCTCCGCTTAGGCCGCCCACTCCTCCGGCAGCCCCGCCTTCGCCGCCGTCGCCCGCGACAGCAGCCCGAAGCTCGCCCACGAAAGATACAGCGCCAGCCCCGCCGCCCGCCGGTCCACCCGCGGCAGCACCGCCAACCCCGCCAGCGACCACAGCGTGCACCCCAGCAGCGTCTCCACCAGCCCGTACACCGTCGTCACGCCGCACCACGGCAGCGCCGCCGACAACGCGAACCCCGCCAAGTTCCACGCCCCCGCCAGCATCCAGCTCCGCCACCCCGCCGCCCGGTCCTGCTCCGCGCCCAGGTAGCGCGCCACCCTGCCCCGCATTCCGCCCAGCATACCCAGCATCACCGCCAGCGCCGCCCCCGCGCCCCACATCCCCCACTGCCGCCCCGCCACCAGCATCAGCGCCGCCGACGCCGTCATGATCAACCCCTGCGCCGCCAGCCCCCGCGTCAGCCGCCCCAGGTACACCGGGAACAGCCGGCACACCCCGCCGTGCCGGCACGGCAGCCAGTAGCCCGCCCACACGTCGAACGGAAAGCTCACCGCCGCATAGATCAGGTACCAGATCAGCAGCGCGAACACATCCAGCGCCAGCGGCCCCCCGGCATACGGAAAGAACGTGGACGGCAGTTGGTAAACGAACGTGATGGCGGTGAGGAGCGCCAGGCTCCCGGCGCAGGCCAGGCCTGCCAGCCCGCGGGCGGAAGTGTACTGCATGCAAAAGGCTCCCTTCACTGATGCGCGCCCGCCCCAAAACGATGACAAAATCAAATTATGCGCTCCCTGTTTCGCGTCCTCGCCGTCTCGCTCCTCCTCCTGCCGGCCGCCTTCGGCTGGGGCCGCGAAGGCCACCGCCTCATCGCCTCCCTCGCCGCCCTCCACCTCAACGCCAGGGCGCAGGCCGAAATCGCCCGCCTCCTCCAGCCCGGCGAGACGCTCGAATCCATCGCCTCCTGGGCCGACGAGATCCGCCCCCAGCGCAAGGAGACCTCCACCTGGCACTACATCAACCTGCCCGTCGCCTCGCCTCACGGCCCCTGGCAGCCCTTCTGCCCCGCCTCCGGCTGCGTCGTCCGCATCGTCTCCGAGATGCAGGCCCGCCTCGCTGACCGCACCCAGCCCGCCGCCGCCCGCGCCGAAGCCCTCAAGTTCCTCGTCCACTTCACCGCCGACCTCCACCAACCCCTCCACGCCGGCGATCGCGGCGACCGCGGCGGCAACGATCTCCCCGTCGTCTTCCGCAACCGCCCCACCAACCTCCACAGCCTCTGGGACACCCCGCTCGTCGAACGCGCCGCCGCCCAGCCCGGCTTCCGCCAGCGCCTCTTCCGCAAGGCGGGCTTCTTCGAGCGCCGCCGCCTCCAGCAGGGCACCCCCGCCGGCTGGGCCTGGCAGGCCCACGACGTCTCCCGCGACGCCGCCTACGCCCCTCTCCCCGCCGCCCGCCCCGCCGTCCTCGGCGACGATTACGTCCGCACCGCCGCCCCCGCCGTCGAGCTCCAGCTCCGCCGCGCCGGCCTCCGCCTCGCCCGCCTCCTCAACGACTCCCTCGGCCGTTAGCGACGTGGGGCAGGCCTCCAGGCCCATAAGCGCTAAGATAAGAAACTGTGTGAGGTTTGGAGGACTCGCTTGCGCTTCGCCTCTCGCAGAGCTCCGCTGATCTCGTTCCAGTGCGCCATCACGTGGGACAGCGAGATGGTCGGCTGAATTGCGTCCTGCACTTGGTGTAGGGCGAAGCTGAAATCTCTCCACGGGCTAGCGTTGGGTTTGGGGCGAGAGCAGGTATCCCCAGGGGGAAATAGATCGGCCGACCCGGATGAGTTTTTGAGCCAGCAGCGCTACCAGCAGTTTGCCGTACAACCAAGAGCGAGCGCTGTCGGGTTCCTCCTTGGGTAAGTGGCCGAGTTGCGCCAGTGTCTTGAGGCGCTTGAAAACCAACTCAATCTGCCAGCGGAGGCGATACCATTCCAGTACTTGTGCGCCAGAGAATTGCTCGGCCGGGAGGGTGGTGAACAGGATGACGTAGGCGGCATACTCCAAAGTTTCAGGCTTCGTTTGGGGCCCTCCTTGTTGAGCTTTGCGCTGAATCTTTTTGCGTGCCCGGCGCGTGGCCGCCTCACTTTTGCGCAGAGCGATCAGGCGGCCGGTCCATCGCTGGCGCCGTCCGCGAATGGTCACGGGCCAATCCCCAACTTGCTGCGGTTCGGTGAGCTGGCTCAACTCCGGCAGAAGGGCGAAAGGCTTGCCCTCTGGGGTGTAGAGCGGCAAACTCGAACTCTTCCAGCGCACGATGACGTCAGCCCCCTGCTCGCGCAGGGCCTCAATGCCGACCGGCGTACAGAAGCCACGATCGGCTAAGATCAGGTCACCTTGGGAGGCAGGAAATCGGTGAAGAATCTCTCCCGTTCCTTGACCCCGTGTGGAGGTGAGTTCCAGATGATCACAGAGCAGACTGGGAAGGCGAATGCTGTAGTGAATACGCCACGAACTGCCGGTCCGGCCTGGTTCCTGGACGAGGGTTCCGTCGAGAACTCGGACGTGACGGCCGGCAGGGCCATCGGGTAGCGTTACACCGCTCTCCTCCAACAGCAACTGACACATCCTTTGAAACCATGGCCCGGCCTGCCGCAGCCGGTTCAGGATGGTGACATCGGAAACACTCGCCACGCCTGCAAGTCTGGCCTGCACTGCGGACTCGCGGAGGGAATACCCCTTCCCCACGTGAAACAGCAGCGTCCTGAGGACCGCCTCGGCCGAGTCAAACCCACGCAGTCGTTCGATGGCGCCGAAGTGCAAAGCTAAGTTCTGCCAGTCGCGCGGTAGCAACGAGAGCAGTACGCGCCAGTTTTCGTCAGATGGGAGATCCATACTGGCACCCATGGTAAGCCATCGGGAGTCACAATGCAATTATTATCTTAGCGCTTATGGGCCTGGCGGCCTGCCCCACATCTGGCGGCTTGGCCCACATCTGGCTTGGGGGCCTGCCCACGATAGAATAGCGGGCTATGAGCAACGCGCGCCCCCTCTTTTCTTTCTGGCTGCTGTTTCCGGCGGTGACGATGTCGCTGGGGTGGGGGTTGAGAGGATTCATCGGCGGGGGGCCGCTGGGGGCGATGATTCCGGGGGCGATGGTGGCGCTGGCGGTGGCGCTGCTGCTGGGGAGGAAGACGGACCTGGGCTGGATAGCGGCCTGCGGCGCGGTGGGCGTGGGCTTCGGCGGGCAGATGACGTACGGGCAGACGGTGGGACTGTCGTTCCAGCCGGAGACGTTCTGGTGGGCGATCACGGGCTTCGCGATCAAGGGCGCGGCGTGGGGGCTGCTGGGCGGGATCGTATTGGGGCTGGGGCTGACGCGGGCGACGGCGCGCTGGCACCGGCGCGACGTGCTGGCCGGCCTGGCGCTGATGATCGCGGGCACGTGGGCGGGCTGGAAGCTGATCAACGCTCCGAAGCTGATCTACTTTTCGAACCGGCTGGACCAGCCGCGGGAGGAGATGTGGGCGGGGATGATTGTGGGGGCGCTGCTGCTGCTGGGGTGGATGACGCTGCGGGGGGCGGGCCGCGTGCCGCAGCGGTTTGCGGTTTGGGGCACGGTGGGCGGAGGGGCCGGCTTCGCGCTGGGCGCGGCGTTTCAGGCGCTGGGGCGGCAGACGGGTTGGACGCCGTGGCTGGACTGGTGGAAGGTGATGGAACTGACGTTCGGCGCGCTGTTGGGCGCGGCGTACGGGTGGGCGGCGTACCGGAGCCGCAAGGTGGTGCCGGACGGAATGGAGGAGCAGGCGCGGGCGATACCGTTGTGGATGGCGCTGGGCGGGGCGGCGCTGCTGGCGCTGATCGGGATCGGGCTCGAGTACAAGCTGGAGATCCGCATCGGTTACACGGTGGCCGGGGCAGTGCTGCTGGCGGCGGTGATGTATTCCGGGGCGCTGGCATGGCAGACGGCGGTGACGGTGACGGCGAGCGCGTTCTTCATCGACCTGGTGGAGAACAAGGAGATCCTGCACGGGCCGCAGGGGTGGGCGCTGGTGGGGATCGGATCCCTGGCGGTGGCGTGGGCGGTGGCGCGGCGGACGGATTTGCGGACGCTGTTCCTGGTGCTGACGTGGTGCGCGGTGGGGGTGTCGCTGGCGAAGGTGCTGCTGCCGCCGGCGGCGTTGAAGCTGGGCTCGGTGTCGATGGAGGCGGCGTTCGTGGCGATGGGGGCCGCGGCGACGGTGTGGGCGGTGCGGCTCACGCGGCAGAGCGAGTGAAGAGCAGGCCGAGCATGGTTTTCGCATCCGGCACGGGGCGGGGCCACTCTCGCTCAAGCGCGTAGCCGCGGGCGTGGAGGTGCGCGGTGATTTGGGCGGGGTCGCGCAGTTCGGGGTGAGTTTCGGAGAAGACCCGCATGGTGCCGGGGAGGCGGCGCGAGGGCGAGACTGCGGTGGCCATTGCGGCGGGGTTGCGCTGCACGACGAGGAAGAGCCGGCGGGGGTCGAGAGCGGCCAGAGTATCCAGGCCTCTGCGCCAATTGATGTGCTCGAGGACGAGCACGGCGCAGGCGGCGTGGAAGGGGCCGCGCAGGGAGGTGCGTTCGAGGTCGTCGGCGAGGCAGAGGGCCGAGGGGTGGCGGGCGCGCAGGCAGGCGAGGAAGGCGGGATTGATGTCGGTGAAGACCGCGCGCAGGCCGTGGAAGAGAGCGGGCGAGATGGTATCGAACATCTGGCCGGTGCCGGCGCCGGCGATGAGGACGCGGGCGCCGGGCGGTGGCTGGCAATGCAGCA
>DAHVTI010000454.1 GCA_027324255.1 Bryobacterales bacterium
TATAATTGACGTTGTCCGAGAACGGCATGAACTGGACGCCGTGGAACGAGTCGATCGAATAGAGGATCGCCACGTCGTTGGCCCGCTGCAGGTTGGCCAGCCGCGGGCCGTGCTTCTTCAGCTCCTGCCCCACCCGCGTGAACTCGGCGTAGATGCGGTTGGGCTCGAGGTCATGCGACAGCACACCCTTCCAGTAGGTCTCCTGCCCGTAGTGCAGCGAGTGCCAGTGCCAGTACTCCACCATGTTCGCCCCGTCCGCGATGTGCGAGTAAACGTTGAGCCTTAATTGCCCATCATATGGAGGATATTGGCCTTTTGAATCCCAGCCTATCGTCTGCGCGTTGGTCTCGGTGACGAGGAAGTTGCCGCCCTTCAGAGACCGCGCCACGTCGTCGGTGAACGTCGCCTGGTGCCCGTCCAGCTTGTCCTGCACCGGGTAATAGGGGTTGGTCGCCACCACGTCCAGGTGCCGCGCGATCGCCCATTGGTCGATGTCCGTGTGCACCCCGCCCGAAAAGTCCTGCGTCACGAACTGCCCCGGGCGCTTGTACTCGTTCACCAGCCGCGCCTGCCAGGCGAGGAACTCCGTCACCCGCGTCCTCTGGAACCGCTCCCACTCCAGCTTATAGCCCGGGTTCAGGATGCCGTCCCGCGGCGGCAACTCATCCCACCCGTTCACCAGTTGCCCCCAATACACAAAGCCCCAGATTTGGTTTAGCTTCTGCGTGGTTCCGAACTTCGCCTTCAGGTAGTCGTTGAAGTTCTTCTGCACCAGCGGCCCGGCCGAAAAGTAGTGCGACGTCTCGTTGTCCACCTGGTAGCCGATCACCGCCGGGTGGTCTTTGTAGCGCGCCAGGATCTGCCGGATCACCCGCTCGCAGTAGTAGCGGTAGGCAGGGTGGCTGATGTCCATGTTCTGCCGGATGCCGTAGGTGGCGTGCGTCCCGTCCAGTTTCGTCAGCAGGATCTCGGGGTGCTTGCGGTAGAGCCACGGCGGGATGGAGTAGGTGGGCGTGCCCAGGATCACTTTGATCCCGGCCTTGTGCATCGCGTCCACCACCCGGTCCATCCAGGCGAACTCGAAGCGCCCGTCCTCGGGCTCCCACGAGGTCCAGGTAGATTCGCCCACCCGCACCACGCTCAGGTCCGCTTTCTTCATCAGCTCGATGTCCTGCGCCAGCCGCTCCGCCGGCATGTACTCGTGATAGTAGGCCGCGCCGTACAGCACCGTGGCCATCCTGCCCGGCTGGGCTTGGAGCGCAACGGCGAGAAGAGAGAAGGTGAGAAGCCGCATCCCGTTCGGGATTCTAACACCCATGCGTCCGCTACAGTAAGGAGCATGGCCATTCCGACGCTCGTCCTCGTGGGCGGCTTCCTGGGAGCCGGCAAGACCACCCTCCTCGTGCGCGCCGCCCGCGAGCTCCAGTCGCTGGGCCTCCGCCCCGCCCTTATCCTCAACGATCAGGCCGCGGGCCTCGTCGACACCGGCTTCGCCCAGGCCGGCGGCCTCCTCGCCGAAGAGGTCGCCGGCGGCTGCTTCTGCTGCCGCTTCTCCGAGCTCATCAACGCCGCCGGCCGGCTCTCCGCCCACGCCCCCGGCGTCATCCTCGCCGAGCCCGTCGGAAGCTGCATCGACCTCTCCGCCACCATCCTCCAGCCCCTCAAGCAGGACTTCGGCCATCGATTCCGCCTCGCCCCCTTCACCGTCCTCGTGGATGGAGCCCTGCCCGATCTCTCGCCCGGCGCCGCCTACCTGTTCCGCAATCAGGTAGCCGAGGCCGACATCCTCTGCCGCGGCAAATCGGATGAAGGCCCTTCCCGCCTGCCCTGGCCCATCGACTTCCACCTCAGCGCCCGCACCGGCGAAGGCGTCTGGCCCTGGCTGCGCGCCGTCCTCGACCCCGCCGGCCAAGCCGGCACCCGCCTCCTGCCCGCCGTCGACTACGGCCGCTATGCCGAAGCCGAAGCCGCCCTCGGCTGGCTCAACTACCATGCGTCTCTCCACCTGAACCCCGCCTTGAATCCCCCCATGGTCGTGGGCCCTCTGCTCGAAGAGCTCGACGCCGAACTCACCCGCGCCGGAGCCCGCATCGCGCACCTCAAGGTGCTCGACCGCGCCGCGACGGGCTTCATCAAGGCCAGCCTCTGCCGCAACGGCGAGGACCCCCGCATCGACGGCGACCTCACCGCCTCCGCCGCACCCGCCCACGACCTCACCCTCAACCTGCGTGCCGAAGCCGCCCCCGAACTCCTCCGGTCCATCGTCGCCGGCGCCGTCGCCCGCCTCCCCGGCCGCCGCGGCAATGAGACCTTGGAGGCATTCCGTCCCTCGCCCCCCAGCCCGGAGCGCATACTCCGCACCCTGACCACCTCCCCACCGCCGCCCACCACCTAACCCTCAACCTGCGCCCCGCCGCGGGCCTTCCCCGCCCTCCGCTGGCCGCGCCGCCCCGACCACCCCTCCTGCGCCCCCCGCCCTCCGCTTGCTGCGCCGCCCCGCCCACCTCTCCTGCGCCCCCCGCGCTCCGCTTGCCGCGCCGCCCTGACCACCTCTCCTGCGCCCCCCCGCGGGCCTCCCCCGCGCTCCGCT
>DAHVTI010000455.1 GCA_027324255.1 Bryobacterales bacterium
AGTTCCTCAAGGCCGCCGGCCCCAAGCCCTCCGCCGAGCTCATCCGCCACATCTACGCCGCCGTCTCCGCCCACCTCGCCGGCTCCCCCGCCGCCGACGACTGCACCCTCCTAGCCATCCGCCGCTCCTAAGAAATGGTGACAGTCACCAATTACACCATTTCCCCGCCACAGCGTTCCCCCGCTCGCCCACCACGACCCTCCAGGACCCCTCGGCGCCCCACACCACAAAAGAAAAGCCGGGGCTCCGCCGACTTTGGGCGAGCCCCGGCATCCTCCGATCTTCGGCGTACACTCCTCCGAAAGATCGAACTTTCGGTCTGCCGCCTTCCTCTTGACTTTGGGCCGGCTTAGTTCAGGATCCGAAAGTCTGAAGCCCTAACTTAGGCAGATTCCCTCCCTAAGTAAACAATCTCGTCTGCTTATAGTGGCTATCTTTCGGACAATGATGACGCTATCCCGACTAGTCCCTCCTGACTGCTGGGGATTCTCCTAGGCCTTCTACCTTGCCGGCGGTCTGCCGTTCCGCCGCACGCCTACCCCCTCAGCCCAAGCGCCGCCTCACCCCCACCAGTCCCACCGTCTCCCGCCCGTCCAGCCGCAGGCCCGCCGGTAGGTCCGCCCTCCGGTAAAGCCACGCCCTCTCCACCTCGAATCCCGCCGCCTCCGCCTCCCGCCGCAGCACCACATCGTCCAGCAGGTGGATCCACCGCGGCATCTGGCTCCTCTGCCGGTGCGCGACGTACTCGCTGACTTTCTCCACCAGCCCCGGCCACCGCTCGCCCCGTTCCGCCCGCCGCCCGTACTCCTCCGCGAACCCCGCCCACACCCCCTGGTACGGCGTCGCCGCCTGCACGAACACTCGTCCGCCCGGCCGCAGCCACCGTGCCAGCTTCTTCATTCCTTCCGATACTTGCTTCGGCGTCAGAAAGTGGAACACGTTCGACGCGTGCGCCCCCCACAGGCTCCCGTCCTCGAACTCGATCTCCCGCGGGAACCGTCCCGCCTTCACCCGCAGCCGCCCCCTCTCCGCCGCTCCCAGACGCGCCTCCAGTTCCTCCAGGTGCCGCGGCTCCAGGTCGTTGGCGATCACCGCCGCCGCCCCGGCCCGCAGCGCCGCCTCGCTCGCCGCCCCGTAGCCCGCCCCCACATCCAGCACCGGCCCCCCGGCCCGCGCCGCGAACTCCACGAACAGCTCCGACACTGCCCCCAACCGCTCCGACGCCCACCCCATGCGGTTCTTCGTCAGCACGCGCCGCGGCGGGGCCTCGCTCATCTACTTCCCGGCGTTCGCCGCCTCCCACAGGCTCCGCGCCAGCCCCTCGCCCAGCGCCGAGAAATCTCTCGACGTCCGGGGCCGCCCCAGCCGCGGGTGCCGCTCCACCATCATCTCCATCAGAAAGGCGGGCGCCTTGCGCTCCGCGTACAGATACTGGTTCACCGTGTACCGCCCCTTGTCGATCGCCGCCCCCATGCTATTCCGCGGCGACCGCCCGTCCACAAAACTCGTTCGCTCCCGCAGCCCCTTCACCAGCGCCTCCGCCGCCGGCCGCACCCGCTCGTCCATCACCGGCCCTTCCACATAATCCACTGACTCCGTGTTGTGCAGCGCCAGGAACAAGTCCATCCGGCCCCCCAGCAGCAGCTTTCTCACCGTGAAGATCTCCGGCATCTTCCCGGGCTCCGCCGTGTCCCAATTCCGGTTGTTGTCGAAGCCGTTCGCGTTGAACCGCACCGCCCCCTCCGCCGCGCCGTCGATATCGAACACCGGCATCACCTGAAACACCGCCGATTTCCGCAGCCGCGCCGCCTCGGCATCGCCAGACAGCAGCCACCGCACCGCTCCGTCCGCCGCCCACGACGTGCCCGCCTCCCACGCGTGCTGCCGCGCCATCAGCCAGATCACTTTCTTCCCGCTATCTGCTGCCGCGGGATCTGTGATGGTGAGCATTGGAATCTCGTTCCCCCGCACCGTAAGGCCCGCCGCTTCCAAGTGGAGGTGCGGACGATTCAGCCCCATCAGTCGACTCAGATGCTCCCGCGTGTACGGCTCCATGTGAGCGATCCACATCCTGCTCCGTTCGGGCCGGAAGCGGATGGTCAGCCGGATCTCTTTCTCGTCCCAACTGGCCTCTCCGTCCGTAAAGTGCGTCCACGTCTTCCGGTCGTAGCTGAACACCGGCCGCGTGTTCTTCGTCACCGCGTGCGACCCCGGCCGGAAGTTGTACTCCCCCACCAGGTCCGTGAAGTCGATCCGCACCTCTTCCCCGCGCGGCAACCCGTCCATCCGGAAGTAATACCAGTTGGCTTGCCGGTTCCGCCCGTTCTGGTCCGCCTGCCCCTTCACCGCGCACACCAGGTGCCGCGGCCCCGCCTGCTCCACCCGCCCCACGCTTCCCCCTTCAAACGCCGCCGTCACCACAATCGCTGCCAGCATCGGAATCATCATCGCGTCTCCAATAATTCCACAACCCGCCTTCCACGGTCATGCCTGCCGGTATGCCTCTACGCTCGTCCTGGCCGGCTTGCCTCTCCTGCCGGCCCTACCCTCGCCCCGCCGCCGCCACCCGGGCCTGCACCTCCCCGGAATGCAAGCTACGCACCTCAATCACATCGCCCGGCTCCACCGGATACAGCGGCAGCGGCGATCCGGTCAGCACATAGTCGCCCCGTCTCAACCAGCCGCACGAGGAGGCGGCGTGCCGGGCGACGCTCAGCAGCGACGCCCACAGGCCGCCGGGCACCGCCCCGGCCGTCTGCACTCCCATCGGCGCTCCGTTCCGGAAAACCGTGATCCGATCCTCCAGCGCCTGCGAGCCTCCGCTCTGCGGCAACACCACGCCCGCATGCAGGGCGTTGTTCGCGATCAGTTCTTCCGCCGTTCGCGCGGCGCCGCGGAACACGTTGTTGTGCAATTCGATCACCGGCAGCACGGCCGCGATCGCCTCCTCCGGCCGTTGCGCCAGCCGCTCCGGATCCGGCACATCCATGCCCATCCGCACGGCAAACTCCCCCTCGATGGCCAGGTTCTCGAACCGCGCGGGGTCCAGCGTCACGCCGGAAAGGTGAAGTTCCGTCTTGAACACGTACCCGAAGACGGGCCGGTCGATGCCCAACTGCCGCTGTACCGCTTCACTCACGCACCCTGTCTTGTAGCCCGCGATGCCTTCACCCCGGGCCGCGCGCAACGCCGCAACCTGCTGCTGCACTGCGTAGGCTTGTGCCATCGTCAGCGGGCGAGGCGCATCTCGAAAGAACAGGCCGGGCTGGTGGGCGTCGTAGTCCGCCAGTTGGCGCCGAGCCAGTTCCGCCAGGTAGTCCGCGCTGTTCAGTGCAGTTCTACGCATTCCGTCAGCTTCGATTTTCGCCCGGCCGGCGCCGGGCAGACGCACATGCATCGTCCGCAGTACGGGATCAGTCCGGTGTACCGTTTCAGCCGCTCCTGCCAGGGGTCGCACTGCTCCTTGTACTGCATCAGCTCCGCCGCTGTCGGCTCTTCCTTCGGCATCGGAATGTCTTTCGCGCCGCCCGTGCAGCGCAGCATGCCGCTGCATCCCCAGCGGCAGCGCCAGCCGCTGATGCGCGCATACTCCACCGTCTTTTCCCCGATCCGGAGCGATACCTTCTGACCAGCGTTCCGCGGAATGGCCGCTGTGGGACAGGCACGGGCGCAGGCCCAGTCGCAGGCCGCCGGGTCGCACAACTTTTCTCCACTCAATGCGTCCGGCCGCAGCGGCGCTTCGGTCACGATGGTCACCAGTTTCTGCCGCGAGCCGAATTCAGGCGTCAGCACCAGGTTGTGCCACCCGAACTCGCCCAGCCCGCACGCCACCGCCGCGTGCTTGTGCGACAGGTCTCCCGGCCCTCCCGGGTATTCGGGCGTGGGGCGGATGTCGTGGGGCATGTTGGCCGGAACCGGGTACGACAGCCAGCCCCGGTCTTCCAGGAACTTCGCGCCGGCGTAGGCCAGTTCGTCCAGCTTCCGGTTGATCACTGAGAGCGTGAACCATTGGTAGGAGGCGTAGGAGGGAGGCGCCGTGTGCCCGTCAGCGCAGCGTGCGATCAGTTCGCACGCGGCCTCGTTGATGTGCAGCGCCATCGACACCAACGCGCGCGCCCCCGGCAGGTACCGCGTCGGGCGAAAAACCTCCGGCCCTGCTTCCAGCAGCGCCGCCGCGCCAAAACCAACCAGGTCCGCCCCCTGCCGCTTCAGGAACGCCCGCAGTTCATCCGTCAGCGCCTTGTCGTGCGATGCCGTTTCCATCTCTCCCTCCGCTCCAACTTCTGCCACTAGCCTACTCTCCGTCAGGGCTCGCGGAGCAGACCGCTGATGCGGCCTGCCCGGAGTGGCCTCCCGGACTCCTCTGATCCAATCCGGAACGGCCGGCCCTCGCTAGCCTGTCCCCCCTGCTCCCGGGCAATCCGCTGGCGGTGCCAGCCCCCCTGGCAACAATCGGCGTGGATCAGGAAGTCCGGCATGCCGTCGATCCACTGCCGGCAGCGCCACGTAGACGCAGGGGAGTCGTTCCGATTTCCGCTGCATCCGTTCTCCGGGCCAGGCCGCCGCGCCTCAAGGGCCACTCTGCCGGCTGCCAAGTAATCGGTTACTGTAACGTGTATACTCAGTGCTGTCCCTTGCCTGGAGCCCTGCCTGAACCCTTGCCTGAAAAGGAGCAGTAGGTTGCGTGAAATCACGAACGGCGATGAGAGTCCTCGCAGGCGCCCCACGGGCCGCCCGCACCACACGCATTTCCGTTCCCGTGGAGTCCGGGTGCCGGCGTCACACCGGAATAACCTGTTGGCCATCAGCAAGCGCATTCACGACACCCTCCCATAGGAGTATTGACATGCACATCAACACCGGAATTCTTCTGACAGTGCTGGCACTGTCGTCCGCCGTTCCACTTCGGCCGCAGGTCGCGAAGCCTGCTCCTGACACAAACCTCCCCATTGCCGCGGGCAAGTTCCAGCCGAACGACGAGTCGTTCAGGCAATATCAGTATCCGGACTGGTTCCGCGACGCCAAGTTCGGAATCTGGTCGCACTGGGGCCCGCAAGCCGTGCCGCGCCAGGGCGACTGGTATGCGCGCAAGATGTACGAACATGATGCCGTGAACAGAAGGACCGGCGCGCCCGCCGGCCAGGATCCCGATAACAAGTATCACCTCGAGCACTACGGCCACCCCTCCAAGTTCGGCTACAAGGACATCATTCCCCTTTGGAAAGCCGAAAAGTGGGATCCGGAACAGTTGATGGCCCTCTACAAAAAGGCCGGCGCCAGGTACTTCGTCAGCATGGGAACGCATCACGACAACTTCTTCCTCTGGAATTCAAAACTCCATCCCTGGAACTCCGTGAAGATGGGTCCGAAGAAGGACGTGGTCGGACTCTGGCAGAAAGCCGCGAAAAAGCAGGGGCTGCGGTTCGGAGTCTCCGAGCATCTCGGAGCCAGCTACACCTGGTTCCAGGTCAGCCACGGCGCGGACGCCACCGGGCCCATGGCCGGCGTCCCGTATGACGGCGCTGACCCGAAGTACGCGGAGCTCTACCACGGCAAGGCGGCGCCGGACGACAAAGCCTGGCTCACGAAGAACCCCGTGTGGCAGCGCGAGTGGTTCGACAGAATCAAGGAACTGATCGACGGCTACAAGCCCGACCTCCTCTATTCCGACAGCCCGCTGCCCTTCGAAAACGTGGGGCGCAGCATGCTCGCGCACTTCTACAACCAGGACATGGCCAGCCACGGCGGCAGGCTCGAAGCGGTCTATACCTGCAAACAGCTCTCCGGCGGCAAGTGGGTGCGCGACATCGAGCGCGGTGTGGCGGAGGGGATCAGTCCTGAGCCCTGGCAGACCGACACCTCCATCGGAGACTGGTATTACCGGACCGGGCAGAAATACAAGAGCTCCGCTGAAATCGTTCAAATGCTCACCGACATCGTCAGCAAGAACGGCAATCTGCTCATCAATATCGTGCAGACCCCCGAAGGAGACCTGGAGCCGGACATGCTCAGGACGCTCGATGAAATCGGCGCCTGGATCGCCGTGAACGGGGAAGGCATCTACGCCACCCGCCCGTGGAAGGTCTATGGCGAGGGGCCCAGCACCAAGTCGCAGCAAACGGGCCGTTTCGGCGGCCTCAAGGATGTTCCCGACAAGGGCTACAGCGCCGAAGATTTCCGCTTCACCACCTCGAAGGATGCGAAGACGCTCTATGCGTTCTGCCTCGGGACTCCGGCCGGCGAAGTCCGCATTATCTCCCTGGGCCGCAACGCGAAGCTGGCGGATCACGGCGTAGCCTCCGTCCAGTTGTTGGGGAGCAACGCGAAGGTCGATTGGCAGCAGGAAGCAGGCGCCCTGGTGGTCAGGCTTCCGGCCAATCTGCCGGCATCGCCCGCCACCGGCTTCAAGGTCGCGTTCGCCAATTAGCCCCGCTCCTCGAGTGTGCCGGCCGGCGCCGCCCGCCGGCCTCTCACCCCAGCCGGCACGGGGCGCCTCGAAGGCCGCGGTGCCCCGCATCTCCTCACGGCAAGCAGTCACACTTCCCTGACGAGCCCCAGAGTGGCTGCGTCCCGGCCGCAAAATGCCGCCCCACGTCCGCCGGCCCGGACTACTTCTCGCTCGGGCTGTCGTCCGCTTTCAGGTCTCCAAGCGCATACTGGATGCCCGCCAGCATGTGCGCCACGAAGGGCCTCTGGAAATACACCTTCTCATCGTGGCCGTGCGATTCGTAGAATACCCGGCCGTTGCCCACGCGCTGGATATAGCTCAGCGCGTAGTCGCCATCGGTGCGCTTTGTGGCGGCCGGCTCCTTGGCTTTGTCCTCCGCGCTCATCTTGGCGTAGTTGACGCTGGTCAGGACGTGGACCCGCTTGCGGCTGAACGAGTCCTGCGCGAACGTGTACGTCTCGTCCACGATGTCGTATCCGCGCGGCGGGAACATCACATTCAGCGGGCTCGCCGGGTCGTCGATCTTCGCCCGGATCAGCGTCGGGTAGACCCAGTGGAACTTGAAAAATCCCCCGATCATCTCGTTGAACTCGGGCCACGTGCCGGCCAGCACCGGCACGGCGCCGGGCGATGCGCCGCGCGTGGTCGTGTGGTAGCAGTCGGTGGCGGCGTGGATCCCGGCCAGGCCCTTTCCGCCCTTCACAAAGTCGATCAGCGCCTTCTTGCGGAGCTCCGTCACGGCTTTGTCGTTCGGATCGTCCAGGAACGCCCCGGTGGTGCTGGCCAGGAACACCGCATCGTACTGCTTCAGGTTCTCGGCGGTGATCGCGGCCGCATCGTAGGTGATCGCGGTCATCCACGCTCCGGTCTTGTCCCCCAGGTATTCGACCATCTTCGCCGCCAGAGGAATCGTCGTGTGCACCCACCCAACCGCCCGCCCCAGCACCAGCACCCGGCGCGGACTCTGGGGCGTGGCATACGCTCTGTCCGGCAGCGCCGCCATCAGCGCGGCGATGTCGGCCGGGTTGGCGAACTGCTTCTGCGGACAGCCGCGCGTGAAGCCTCCGCTAAATCCCTCCGCGGGGCACTTCTCTGGTTTCGCCGGGGCCGGTGCCTGTTGCGCGAAACCCGGTAGGCCCGCCAGCGCAACGGCGGCTAGCGCCGCGGAAATTCCGATCGCCGTCATCTTCATGCTCGTGTGTTCTCCCTGGTCTTTGAATCGCTGCCTCGTTCAAACCGCGGACTGTATCCTGTCCCATCCATCGCCAGCACCGCCCGGCCGCCGCTCGAGCCGGCCTCCGGTTTTCCAGTCCTGCTCGCCGGGACCCGTGTGCCGGCCGCCACTCTCAACGGTCGCCGCACGGCGGCATCTCCAAGTGCCTGCCTTCGGCTGCTGAGATCATTGGCTCGCCCTGGGAGTTTATCATTTCGTGCACAATGGTCGAAGCGGAGCCGGCAACCGGATCTCTTTCTCCTCCCAGCCCGCCTGCCCGTTCGCAAAGTGCGTCCACGTCTTCCGGCCGGGGCTGAGCACCGGCCGCGTCTTCTTCGTCACAGAATGCGATCCCGGCCGGAACTTGTACCACCCCACCAGGTCCGTCAAGTCGATCCGCATCTCTTCCCAGCGCCGCAGCCCTTCCACCCAGAAGGAGTCCCCGTTCGCCTGCCCCGCCCGCCCCACGCTTCCGCCCCTGGAAAGACGCTGTAACCACAATCGCCGCCATCACGGGGACCATCATCGCGTCTCCAGTGGTTTCTTAGGCCAGAGGCGCCGCGTCCCGCCCGGCGCCGGCCGCCCCGCCGTCGCACGTGTCCTTCGAGCCCCTCGACCCAACGGCCTCTAATCCAACGTATTCGGTCCGGCGACGGGAACTGAGACGTCGGACCACCCGCCCGCGGCAGCCCACTTTCGCAAGACGTGTGCTCGCGATTGGAGTCGGCTATGGTTGCCTCGTCGGGTCCGGGATCTCCAGTAGTTCCTCCAGCGGAAGGCCGATGCGGACTGGACCCTCGTCGTCGAGCACGTTCCTCGGCACGAACTTCACCGCCGCGTTGACGCCGGCTCTCCTGCCCTGCAATGTTGCCACTGCCCGCCTGCGCGCTCAGAACCTCCATGGCCGCCCCTGCTACCCTATGGGTGTGAGGAAGGCCGCGACAGGAATCTGGCAATCGGGCGTCCTGGCCCTGCTTGTCTTCGTCGTCCTCGCACTCACTCCACAGCCGTCCGGCATCGAGTCCTCGGTCCTGCTGATGAGCCCGGCTTCGGCGCCGCAAGGTGCGGGCGCATCGCCCGGCCAGCCGGGCACAGCCGCACAGAAGCTTCTGGGGGGCCCCCAAGGGGAGCGATCGAAGCTGCGCACCAATTCGATTGCGGATACATCTGCCTTGGCCGGCGTTGCGCCGCTGCTTCGTGCCCGTGCAGGCGATGCCTTGGGCCGCGTGGTCTTTCCAGGGGTGTTGCTGGAGTCGTCTCGATTCGGCCGCGCTCCACCCGTGCCTTCCTTCCTCTAGTCATGGCCGCCGGCGGAGTATGCCCGCACGGCCGGATGTAGCCCTCCGAACCGCCTTGCCATCCGCCGCATGACCGCGCAGCCGCGCACCATCCCGGCTGCGGATTGCATTTCACGGCCGCCTGGAAGGCGTTTCAAATCCCCGTTCGCACTCGGCGAAATCAGGAAGGAACTCACATGCCATCGAATCTCCGTCGGAAATGGTTGCTCATTCTGGCTATCGTCGCGCTGAGCATTGTCGGCATTACCGGCTTGCCCCTGTCGCGGCAGGCCCTGCTGCAGAACTGGTCCGGCAACATCCGTCTTGGACTCGACCTGAAGGGCGGCAGCCACATGGTGCTGCAGGTTCAGATTCAGGACGCTTTCAAGGCGGAAGCTGATCAGGCGATGGAGCGGATCAGGAATGCGCTGGCGGCCAAACAACTGGTGTACGAGTCCATCGACCGGAACGATCCGTCGACGCACGACACCGCAGGTACGATCGAGATTCAGCTTCGCGGTATCCCCGCTCAGCAGGCAGGCGCAGCCGAGGACGAAGCGCGGCAGGCCGCCGGGGAACGCTGGCTCGTTTCGAGATCCGGCGGCGGCGGATTCCGGTTCACGATGCGCAAGGAGGCTGAGATCGCACTGCGCCAAGACACGCTGTCGCAGACCATCGAGACCCTGAACAGGAAGGTGAACGGACTCGGCGTTGCGGAGGCCAGCGTGCAGCAGCGCGGCGGCGCCGACGGCGAGGCGGAAGTACTGGTTCAATTGCCGGGCGTGGACGACCCTGCCCGGGTGAAAGCGATCCTGCAGACATCGGCGATGCTGGAACTCTGCGCCGTGAAGGGCGGGCCGTATCCGTCAAGCCGGGACGCCATGGCGGCGCATGGCGGCGTGCTGCCGCTGGGAACCCGGCTTGTCCAGGGGGCGCAGCGCTCGTCCGATGGCGCCGTGTGGTGGCTGCTGACCCGTTCGCCCGTCGTCACAGGGCGGGATCTGCGGGATGCCCGTCCGCAGCAAAACGAGAGTGGCATGGGCTGGGACACAAATTTCGTACTCACCCAGGAGGCCGCCGGCCGGTTTGCGCGCTTCACCGAGTCCAATGTGAATAACCGGCTCGCCATCGTGCTCGACAACCTGGTGCTCAGCGCCCCGGTCATTGAGAGCAGGATTGCGGATCAGGGGCGCATCACGGGCGGTGCGAACCAGCAGGAGGCGTCGGACCTGGCGCTGAACCTGCGCGCCGGCGCTCTGCCGGCCGGCATCCGGGTGATCGAGGAGCGCATCGTCGGACCGTCGCTCGGCGCGGATTCCATTCGCCGCGGACTCACCGCTGGACTGGCCGGGCTGGCGCTCGTCATCGCGTCAATGATCCTCTACTACCGCGGCGCCGGATGGAATGCCGTGGTCGCGTTGCTGTTGAACACCGTCCTCACCGTCGCGGCGTTGAGTTACATCGACGCCACCTGGACGCTGCCCGGAATCGCCGGCCTGGTGCTTTCCATCGGCATGGCAGTCGATTCGAACGTGCTCATCTTCGAGCGGATCAAGGAAGAGCTGCGCGCCGGCAAGGCTGTGCCTCCGGCGATTTCGGCCGGTTTCCAAAGAGCCTTCGTCACCATCGTGGACACGCACGTCACCACGGTGGTCGCCAGCGCGTTTCTGTTCATGTTCGGCACCGGGCCGGTTCGCGGCTTCGCCGTAACTCTCGTCATCGGCTTGCTCGCAAACCTGTTCACGGCGGTCTTTGTCTCCCGCGCCATCTTCGACTGGGAGAACTGGCGCAAGCACCCGATGAAGACCCTCAGCATCTGGCCTCGCAGCGGTGGCCGTGAGCTGTTCGAGTCGCCCCACTTCGCCTTCCTCAATAAACGGTATCTGACGCTGGGGCTGTCCGCACTGATGCTTCTCTTCAGCATCGGGAGCATCGTATCTCGCGGCGGCATCGAATATGGACTGGATTTCCGCGGCGGGACGCTAACCGAGGTTCGGTTCTCCCCCAAGCCACCCATCGACGAGATTCGCGCCGAACTGACATCGAAGATCCCGGGCGAGATCTCCGTGCAAGAAACCCAGGGGACCGGCGAGTTTCTCATCGGCACGCAACTGGCCGACGAACAGACCTTGGAGAAAGCTCGGGAACAGATCAAGGCCACGCTGACGGCCAGGTACGGGAACTCGGAAGGCAAGCTGGATCTGAACAATGCCACCCCGGCGGCCTTGGCGGAAGCGCTGGGCGAGACCGATACCTCGGCCGAAAGCCTGACGGTGCGCATCCTTGCATTTCGCGATAAGGAACGAGGCGGGCTCATCAGGGACTGGAGTGAACTGACGCGAGTCGCGGGCGTCACCGCCCCCATTGTCGAGCGCCTCCAATCGAACGCGGCGCTGGGGACGTTCCAGATCCGGTCGGTGGAGATGGTAGGCCCGCGCGCGGGCGAACAGCTCCGCAAACAGGCGGTCATGGCTACGCTGGGTGCGCTCGGCGGGATGCTGATCTACATCGCGTTCCGTTTCCGGCTGGTCGGCGGTGTAACGGCTGTCCTGGCGACTCTGCATGACGTCGTCATCACCCTCGGACTGCTCTCCCTCACCGGGCGCGAACTCAATCTGAACGTGCTGGCCGCGCTACTGACCCTGATCGGCTATTCAATGAACGACAAGATCGTCGTCTTCGACCGAGTCCGCGAAAATGAGAACCAGCCGCACTCCCAGATGTCGTTCCTGAATCTCGTGAACCAGTCCATCAGTCAGACCCTCAGCCGGACGCTGTTGACGGCCGGGCCCACTCTCCTGGCCTGTCTCGCCCTGTACTACCTGGGCGGCGACGTCTTGAATGGCATTGCCTTCACCCTGCTCGTGGGTATCGTCGTCGGAACATACTCGTCCATCTTTGTCGCCAGCGCGTTGATGGTGGAATGGCGCAAGCGCCGCGATCCCGGCGGCCGCAAGCCAGCTATCCAAACCGCCTCGGCCGATTGACCGGCAGGGCGCATCGGGGCAAACCGAAGTACAAGGAATCGCCGGCGCTCGACGGGTGTTCGTCGAAGAGCGCGGGGATCTCGACTTTTTGCGTGGTGCGTACTCCGGGCCATGCCGATCACTCTCAGGCCGGTCCCGGAATCGTGATCGGCATGCCCGAATGTATTATCTGGTCAAGTGAATAAGCCGGGAACGCCCCTGCGGATGCTGTGGCCTCCCGGCCACCGCTGGTCGAGTTGCGTCGCCCCTCCACTACCCACGCGCAGCTCACTCGGAGCACCCAAGTCTCGGGTCATCTCCCGATTAGCTCAGTTGAGGGCGTGGCGTGACGTCGCGGCCCGCTCAATTCTCCACGGGGTGACTGCTACTGAGGGGCCGGTCGCACTGAACGTGGGGCGACGCTTTGTTCACTGGAGTCCGGTGACACCCGGAAGAACCGGTTCGACGGCGCTGGTTGCGAACGCCCGTACCTTCACTGCGATCTGATCGCGCACAGACCGGAATGCCGCTTCTCGTTCCGCCTGGCTGCCGGTGACCGCGGCGGGATCTTCGAAGCTCCAGTGCACTCGTTCAGTCTGGCTGGGGAATACCGGGCAACTCTCCCGCGCGTTGTCGCAGACGGTTACCACATACCGGAAGTCCTGCCCGAGAAACTCCTCCACTGACTTTGAGCGATGCCCCGAGAGGTCAATCC
>DAHVTI010000495.1 GCA_027324255.1 Bryobacterales bacterium
TCTGACAATGGCAGGGACGCGGGCTTGAGTGTATCTGGAGCGATTCCAGGTGTTCTTTGGCTCGTTGCCTATCACTGACTGGGAAGAACGCTTACCGATGCGCTGGCGCCCTTCTGGATTGCGCGGGAACGACAATCCACGAACGCTACGGTTGGTGACTCGTGTGGTAGCCTGCTTATGCCATGCGTCTTCTCATCGCCCTGTTACTGTCGCTCCCCTCAATGGCGGTCGCTCAGAAGTTTCTGACGAACCAAACCGACACGCTCGCGAAAGTAGGACCCTTTAGGGTGGTTGTTGATCCCATCGACCCAGAAACTTCGAAGACGTTAGATATCAGAACATCATCGGTTCAAACCGCAGTCGAGTTACGACTCAGGTCGCTGGGGTTACCAGTTACATCCAGCAATTCCGACTCCGAACCGTACTTGTGGGTCCGATTGGACCATGTATGTTCTGACAACGGAGTGGCGTGCGCTAGAAGTGTAATTGTCTCGTTTCATCAGGTTGTCAACCTGAAAGGGAGCCAATGTTACGCTAATACCTGGAGTATCTCGGTTACTGGCATCGCAGGTCTTCCATCTGCGAAAAACACATGGAACACATTTCTGATGCCTGGCGTAGACACTTTTGCCAATGCCTACCTCGAAGCGAATCCAAAGAAGTGATAATGACTACTCTTGCTTTGCTTCTAGCAGAATCAACCATTAGATGGACAGACGAGTGGACTGTTATTGTATCGGTGATAGCCCTTCTCGTTTCGATAAGTGTGGCAATTGGTTCGCTGCTTTGGCAAAAACGCCTCGAACAACGGAGACTAAAAGTGGAGCTCTTCAGAGAGCGCTATCGTTTGTACAAGAAGCTTGTGATATTGGGGCAAAGTAGCGAATACTTACTGGAAGATGCCGCATCAGTTAGCTTGCAGTTTCAAGAAACTGCGGATAGGGCGCGCTTTTTATTTCCGTCACAGACGTTGCGCGCCATTTATGATTTCACATTCGCGCTCAAGGCGGTGATGAGCACACAGAAGCCGCCACAAGGATGGACGATAGATCATCCAGAAACACATGCGTATGTTGAACGACTGAAGATTGTTAACTCCGCATACTCTGAGCTGGAGCGAAGATTGACGGCGGATCTAATGCTGGTCGACAATGAACGCTCTTGGTGGCAGAAGGTGACCGATTGGGTGGATCGTTCTGAGTTGTGCTCTAACGAGAATGCGAGGAAGCGGATGGGGTTGAACTAAGGTGTGTCAATACACAAAGAGGAGAGAGGGCGAAACTCTCTCCCCTGACCTCTCCTCAGCCCTTGTTAGCTTGCAGTGATTGTGTGAACAACCTTGAAAGCAGTCGGATTCAATACTGCTACTGAGAATCTTCCAACAAGCTTCACAAACACTTGGTGAGCGGTGAAAGCATCACCGTGTTGTGAAACTTCAAGTATTAGATCGCTTCTTACACCAAGAACCAAGTTATCCCACTGACCGACAAACATCTCTGAAGTGTTGTTGACGGCTGGTGATCCGATGGTGATGTTTGATGGAACCTGACCTGAACCATACACTTGAATTGCTTCCAGATAAGGAAGAGTTAGCAATGGTTGTCCGTCAGTAGCGGCCCAAAATCTGGCGCACTTCATTGTGCGTGTGGGTTCGACCCCCACCTTCGCCACCAACCCTCCCTGTTTTCCCCCCAGCAAGCCGGTTCAGTAACGCTCCCACGGCGCGCGCGTGAAGGCCGGAGCCTGCCCGCGGCCGAAGCGAAGCGGGGGGCGGCCGGTTTCGTAGGCGCCGATGTCGGGGGCGGCGCCGGTGAAATCGTCGTTGAAGCCGGGCAGGCGGACGCCTTTGTCGAGGGCCGGATTGGGGGCGGGCTCCATCGGATCGGTGATATTGAAGCTTTTGCCACCGCGCTCGTAGGGGACGCGGCCCCACTGGATTCTGTTCATGGTGGGGGCGAGGAACCATTCGGGCGCCTGGCTCTGGAGGAACATGGAGCGGACGAAGCCGCCGCCGAGGTAGCCGCCCTTCAGATCGTTCGCGAAATCGTTGGGCGGGTCGCCTTTGGATTCGGGGTACGCGCGGCCGCGGGCGTAGAAGATGTTGTTGCGGGTGACGGCGTTGTGGAGTTCGTGGCCGCTGAAGATGTCGAGGGCACCCGCGGGCTGCAGGACGGTGTTGTGGAAGATGAAGCGGTAGCCGAGGCCGGTGGAGACGGGCTGGCCGTTGATGGTGACATCGCGCTGTCCGGTTTTGATGACGGTGCCGCCGGAGGGGTCGGAGTGGGTGATGCGGCTGGAGCCGAAGACGTTGCGGAAGACGTAGAGCGGGCCCACGGCGGTGGAGGCGGTGGCGACGTGGGTGAAGGTGTGGTGGATGTAGTTGCTCCAGATGCGGACGTTCCGGTTGGCGCCCTCGCTTTCGATAGCGTCGTCCCAGCAGTGGCTGATGACGTTGGAGTAGATGTCGGAATCGCGGTTGGGGCTGCCCGCAAAGCCGAAATTGTCGCTGCCGCCGATGCCGTCGTTGAAGCCGTGGTCGTCGGTGGATTGGATGGTGTTGAAGCGGATGACGTTGCCGCCGCTGGAATTGATGAGAGAGATGCCCTGGGGTCCGTTGGGGTGGCCGGACTCCCAATCGTTGGAGCCGCCGCGGGGATTCTCGATGAGATTGCGCTGGATGACGAGGCGGCCGGCGCCGGATTCGGCGTAGACGGCGCTATCGGAGCCGTGGAAGACGCCCCAGACGCGGGCGCCGCCGATGCGGCCCCAGCCACTGATGCGGCAATCTTCGACGACGACGTCCTGGACGCCCTTGCGGATGACAATGCCGTGGAGGGAGGCGCCTTTGAGCTCGAGGCCGCGGAGGATGACGTGGCCCGCTTCGACGACGATGTTGTAGTCCTGCAGATTGAAGGCGTCGAGCACCGATTTCGCGCCGGGCGGCGGCGTGATGAGGTGCCAGCCTTCGGCCGTGCCGCCTTCGCTGACGACGAGAGTCTGGCCGGAGACGCCCGCGGGGAGATGGGTGGTTTTGCCGATGGGGAAGAGTTCACCGCGGGTGCGGGCTTCGAGTTCGGAGAGGCGGCCGCCGGCGGTGATGCGGATCTGGTAAAGCGTATCGGGCCTGAGGCCGACGAGGGAGCCGCGGTACTGATGCTCGCGGGCGTCGTAGACGAGCGGGTAGCCGGCGCGCCACTGCGGCTCACCGGCGGCGCGGTATTCGACGAGGGCCGGGCCGGCGGGCTCGGCGCGGTTGCAGTAAAGTCCGAGGGACTCGAAGGTGGCTACGGCCCAGGCTTCGGGGGCGGCGGCGGAGGCGGCCGGCGCCAGGGCGAGCAGCAGGGCGGCGAGATGCGGAAGGGAGAGGCGGTGGCGAGTCATCGTGAATCCGGGTGAGCCGCAAAGGTGCGGCTTCTGGAGACTATCCCAGAGGAGACGCCCGCGCAACCTGCCGGGGTGGGGCGGGCGTTGGCGCACGCCGAGCAGGTATTGATATTCTTAGGATCTGCTGGGACCCGAAGAATTTTTGGAGAGGACGAAACGAGTACCAATATGCCGACTGCACTCAATGTCAAGCTATACCGCTCCGACCTGCCCATCATGGAGGATGGGGCGGCCGGGACAGTGCAGGCCGCGGCCGAAGCCGGCGGCGGCGTGCTGCGCTGCTTCCCCAGTTTCGTGGGGCGCAAGTTCTGCCTTCCGGGCAAGAACCTGGAACTGGTGGATGCCGACTACTTCCCGGAAGGGCCGCATGGCTGGGCGATCGACGAGCGCTGGAACGGCAGCGCGATTCTGGCCGACACGGGTAACGGGATCCACGGCGAAGGGCTGTGCCACTTCCACCATCCGGACGGGTACCTGATCCCGATGGACGCGGCGGTGCACGGGGCGCCGGACTTCATGGTGGGGCCGATCTACCGCACGTTGGGCGGCACGGGGTTCTACAACAAGGAGTTCGACAACCTCTACCCGCTGGGGCACCACATGCACCCGTGGAAGCCTGAGGCCTACAACTTCAACGCGTGGCGCAACAAGCGCTACACGAACGACTGCCACACCTCGGTGGGCCTGATGGACTACGTCACCGGGGAGATGATGGCGGACTTCGTGCGGGACTTCATCGCGGGCAAGGACAACCACATCCGCAGCCACGCGCGGAACCTGCTGATCCGCATGGGCACGGGCTACTTCACGCCGACGCGCATCCTGCACGGGCCGGCGGCGGTGAACACGGAAGAGCCGCAGCGCGACCGCGACGACTTCCGCTTCTACCAGAGCCACGTGCTGTGTCCGGACGGCGAGGTGTTCCTGGGTCAGGAGCTGCTGTTCCGCCACCTGCCCGAGGGGCTGGAAGGCGAGGACCGCGTGCAGCGGCTGGTGGCGGACATCGACATGCGCCGCAACAAGGATCCGCACATCGTCGAGAAGCACCTGCTGATGCCGGTGGTGGACAAAGAAGCGAGCCGCGGCGGCTTCCACGACGAGTGGCGCGTGTACGGCAAGCCGAACGGCGACGAGTTGTTCAGCCTGCGGCAGTTCGAGCTGGCGCCGCGGGCGGAGACGGTGCTGACGGGGCCGGCGGCGCTGTGCATCATTCACTTCAGCCATGGACAGGGGACGATCGGGAACCACAAGGTGGAGGTGAAGTCCGGCATCCGGCTGGGCGAGCCGTTGGACGACGAGTTTGTGATTCCCTACGACGCGGCCAGGAACGGCGGCGGCATCCGGCTGGTGAACACCAGCGACACGGAGCCGCTGGTGGGCACGCGCTGCTGGGGTCCGGAAGCCTGGGGCCACAAGATGCCCAAGGCGCCGTTCGAGACCTGGCCGGCGTAGTTGGTTTGTTCGTATTCAAAGCGGCGGCGAAGCGCGCGAGGCGCCTCGCCGCCGCTCAGTTTTTGGCCGGGGGCGGCGGGGCCGAGTAGCTGCCGTAGAGAATGGTGGTGGCGCTGCGGCCGAAGAGGCGGATCTCGGAATCGGAGCGGTTCTCCCGGGGCAGCCACTGGCCGTTGACCTCAGAATAGTCGTGCACGAAGCGGGTGCTCTTGACCCAGAAGGACGGCTTCTGCGCGGGCGCACCGTCGATGCGGGCCACGGCGTAGTGGGAGGCGTCGATCCACAGGCGGCCGCGAAACAGCAGCGGGTTTTTCGATTTGGGCTCCGCCTGGAGGATGTAATGCGGGCGGCCGCCGATGTCGCCTGTGCCAACGTACTGGAAGGAGTAGTTGTCGCGGGAGATGCGGTTGGCGGACTGGCGGTCGGGCGCCGAGGCGCGCCTCTCGGTGTCGAGCATGCGCTGGAAGACCAGCTTGCGGATGGCGGCGGGGCCGCTGGTCTTGAGGATGCGGAAGCGCTTCTGGCCGGTCTGCTCGGCGGTGACTTCTACCTGCATGGTGGCGCGGACGCGGAAGCGCGTGTTTTCCACCGTGTATTCGCGGATGGAGACGTAGCCGGACCTGGACTGCCGGCGCGCCTGGTCGGCCTTTTCGAGGCGGGCGACGATTTCGTCGGCGGAGGGCGGGGCGGCGGGCGGGTCAGAAGGCGGCGCCTGCCACAGCAGGAGAGTCAGGAGTGATCGGGCTAGCAGTGGATTCATGGCCGGGGGAGAGCCTGCCTTCCGACGGTCGCCCAAAACCATAACTACTACGCGGCCCGCGGGCGCGGCAAGTGAATTTCCAGTGACTCCAAAGCGCCGCGCGCAGGCGCGAGGCCGGGGCCCCGTTCCGGCTCCCCTTGCAGCACCGCCGGCCGGGTTGATACGCTCCACGGAAGTGACCTGGCAGACAGAAGCGCGCCGCGAAGCCCTGTTGCGGTGGGCGCCTCCCGCGGCGGCCTGCCTCTTTCTGCTCGCTTTCTATTGGCGCGGGCTGGACTGCTGGTTCTACCAGGACGACTTCGGCTGGCTGCACCTGGGGCCGGCGCGCAGCTTCGGCGAGCTCCTGCACATCGTGTTCGCGCCCAAGGCCCACGGCAACATGCGGCCATGGAGCGAGAACCTGTTCTTCTACGGGTTGAAGGCGCTGTTCGGCGTCAATCCGCTGCCTTTCCGCGTGGTGGTCTTCGCCACCATGTGCAGCAGCCTGTTTATGCTGGACGCCATCGTGCGGCGGCTGACGTCGTCGCCGGCGGCGGCGCTGGCGGCGCAGTTCTGCTGGCTGGCGAACCCGGCCGTTGCGGCGGTGCTGTGTTGGACGTGCATCTACAACCAGGCGCAGTACGTCTTCCTCCTGCTGCTGGCGCTGTGGCTGCTGCTGCAAGGGCGTTGGGTGGCGCAGGCGGTGGTGTTCACGCTGGGCCTGGGCTCGCTGGAACTGATGGTGATGTACCCGGCAGTGGCGACGCTGTGGGCGCTGCTGTACCGGCGGGAGGCGCTGCGGCGGACGGTGCCGCTGTTCGGCATCTCCGCGGCGTTCACCGCGCTGCATTTCGCGGTGGCGCCGGCTCCGGCCACCGGGCCGTACGCGCTGCAGTGGAGCCCGCGGATCTTCGAGGCGCTGGCCAACTACACCCGCATGGCGCTAGGGCCGGAGCGGCTGATGCACTTCCTGTGGAACTGGCCGCAGTGGCTGCTGCCGGCTGGCACGGCGCTGATGGCGGTGCTGGCGATTCTGGCGCTGTGCACGGGGCGGCGGGCCGCGGTGCTGGGCGCGGGCATCTACCTGCTGCTGCTGGCGCCGGTGCTGCCGCTGCCGGACCACATCATGGACTACCTGCTGTTCGGCTCCTCGCTGGGGCTGGCGGTGGTGCTGGCTTCCGGTTTGGCCGGGCGGTGGCGCAGGGCGGCGGCCGCCCTCTGCGCCTGCTACCTGGCCGTCTGCCTCCCCGCGTCCTGGAAAGTCATGACATGGAATTATGAGCGTAGCCGCGTTTCGCGCGACGTGGTGCTGGGCGTGGTGGAGTTTCAGCGCGCGCATCCCAACCAGACCCTGCTGCTGACGGGCATGGACACGGACCAGTTCCTGGCGGGCTTCGCCGACCTGCCGTTCGAGCTGTACGGCATGATGAACGTGCGGCTGGCGCCAGGCGCGGAGCGCAACATCCACGACGCGGCCGGCATCGCGCCGCTCTACGTGCTGAAGCCGGAGCGCGCGCTGCCGCTGCTCGGCAGCGGGCGGGGGGCGGTGCTCGACGTCACCGGCGGGAAGGTGCGCGACGTGACGGCGGAGTACCTGGCGGGGTTGAGGATCTCGAAATGAGCAGCCACTACGAGTTCAAACCCAGCCCGTACTCCAGCCACCAGTTGCTGCTGGGGCTGCTGCCCGCCGCCGGGGGCGGCCGCCGGGTGCTGGACCTGGGCTGCGGCAACGGGGAACTGGCGGTGCGGCTGGCGGAACGGGGCTTCGCAGTGACGGGCGTGGAGCGGGCCGGCGGCTACACTCCGCCCGGCCCTTCCGGCGTGCGGCTGGTGGAGGCCGACCTCGAGGCCGGCATTCCGGAAGTAGGCGGGCCGTTCGATGTGGTGCTGTGCGCCGACATCCTCGAACACCTCTGCGAGCCGGGCCGGCTGCTGGACCGGATCCGGCCGCTGCTGCGGCCCGAAGGGCGGCTGGTGGCCTCGCTGCCCAACAGCGGCAACCTGTATTTCCGGCTGAACGTGCTGGCGGGGCGCTTCCCGCAGCAGGACAAAGGCCTGTTCGACCGCACGCACCTACGTTTTTACATGTGGGCAGGCTGGCAGGAGTTGTTCCGCGCGCACGGCTATGAGTTCGAGACGGTCCGGCCCAGCGGGATTCCCGTCGGGCTGGCTTTCCCGCGGGCGGCGGAGAGCCTGCCGGTGAAGGCGGCGGAGTGGTTGAGCTACGCGGTGGCGCGGCTGTGGAAGAAGCTGTTCGCCTACCAGTTCGTGGTTGCGGCGCGGCCCGTGGAGCGAGTGCCGTGAAGCCGAAGGTGGTTGTCGTGATGCCGGCATACAACGCGGCCAGGACGCTGCGCATGACTTACCGCGAGCTGCCGCAGGACGTGGTGGACCTAGTGATCCTGGTGGACGATGCAAGCCGCGACGACACGGTGCGCATCGCGCGCGAACTGGGGCTGGAGATCTTTGTCCACGATCGCAACCGCGGCTACGGCGCGAATCAGAAGACCTGCTACCGGGAAGCGCTGAAGGCGGGTGCTGGCATCGTGGTGATGGTCCACCCCGACTATCAGTACGACCCATCGCTGCTGCCGGAGATCATCCAACCCATCGAAGAAAGGCGCGCCGACGTGGTGCTGGGCTCGCGCCTGCTGGGCGGCGACCCGCGCAGCGGCGGGATGCCGTGGTGGAAGTATTATGCCAACCGCTTCCTGACGGGGTGCGAGAACGTGGTGTTCGGACTGCGGCTGGCGGAGTATCACACGGGCTACCGGGCCTACACCCGCGAGGCGCTGGAGCGCGTTCCGCTGGAGCACAATGCCGACGGGTTTATCTTCGACCAGGAGATCATGGCGCAATTTGTCGAGGCCGGGCTGAGGGTGGGCGAGGTGCCGGTGCCGACGCGCTACTTCGCGGCCGCTTCGTCGGCTTCGTTTTGGCAGTCGAGCGTGTATGGCGTCTCGATCCTGACGCTGCTGGCGCGCTACTGGCTGCATCGCAGCGGGGTGTGGCGGCAGGCGCAGTTTTCCGTGCGGCCCGGGAAGGGCGGAACTCAGGCGGCCTGAGCAGGGAGCAGGTTGGGCTGCACGGGGCGCGGGGCGTGGAAGGCGGCCAGTTCCGCCGGATAGGCGGCCAGCAGGGCGGGGGGCGCCTCCAGCGGGGTGCGGCCGAGGATTTCCTCCAGTTGCAGGGCGTTGACCAGCGAGCGGCCGGCAGCGCCGTTGGTGGCGATCACGAGAGTGCGGGCGGCGTTGGCGGTGAGGCGCGCGAGGCGGGGCTTCCATTCCAGCAGCTCGTGGAGGTTGTAGAGGTAGGTGGAATCCGGCGGGGCGTCGAAGTCGCGGAAGGCGGCCGGATTGGCCCGGCCATGCAGGCGGACGATGGCGACGCCGGAGGTGAGGTGGGCGCCGGCGGGCATGGCGCGGAAGTACTCCGGCTGGTCCACGTTGACGATGGCGACGTGGTAGTCGATGAGGGTGGTGACGGCCTCGTCGAGCAGCCAGGAGTCGTGGCGCATCTCGGCGGCCAGGGGGAAGTCGTGGAAGGCGCGGCGCAGGCGGATGAGGTGCTGGCGGTTTTCCTCGTTGAAGCGGAACGCCCACGGGAACTGCATGATGAGGGCGCCCAGGCAGCCGGCGCGCAGCAGGGGGAGCAGACCGGCGCGCCAGGCCTCGACGGAGGCGTCGTCGAGCACGCGGTCGTGGGTGAAGCAGCGGCCGAGCAGGGCGGTGAACAGGAACCCGTCGTGCTTGCGGGCCTTGGCGGCGTAGAGGCGGGCGATCTCGGGCTTCAGCGGCTCATGGAAGGTGCGGTCGATCTCGGCGAGGTTGGAGTAGCGGCAGAGCACGTCCAGGGGGTGCGTGCCGCGGCGGGCGGCCTTGTCGTAGACGGTGCGGTTCCAATCCGGGCGGGTCCACCCCGCCGGTCCGATGGAAAGGGAAGTGTTCGCCATGTCATCCTCATTCGCTGTTCATTTGCCAACGTCAGAATAGAACAAAAAGCGAATAAGAGCAAGCCCCATTTCTTTACAATTCTCCGGAGGGGTTATCGTAACCACCCATCCAGGCCTTCTCGTCATAACAGTCAATCCCCGTTACGAGAGCGGGCGCCTTCACCCCAACACCCAACCTGGCGCCCGCGACCCCTTTCCCTCTCACTGGCTCCGTCCGATGTCTCCCGGCCATGTCCCCGGTCTGGCTTATCGGAAACATTTTCCATTCCTCTTGTTTTATGAGACGGATGCGCGGGGCATGGCGTTCCTGACACCGCGGGGAGGCGGGCGCGGACAAGAAAAAGGGCCGGCCGGGGGTTACCGGCAGGCCCTGAAGTCTCGTTTGCGGACAACGGGAGGTTATTCGGTGAACATGCCTTCAAAGAGCGCGGAGGTGAGGTAGCGCTCGCCGGCGTCGGGCAGGACCACGACGATGGTCTTGCCGGCCATCTCAGGCTCGTGGGCGATTCTGACGGCGGCCGCGGCGGCGGCGCCGCAGGAGATGCCGCTCAGGATGCCCTCCTCGGCGGCGAGGCGGCGGGCCATCTCCATCGATTCCTCGTTGGTCACCAACTCGACGCGGTCGACGATGGAGAGATCGAGGGTGCCGGGGATGAAGCCGGCGCCGATGCCCTGGATTTTGTGCGGGCCGGGCTGGAGGGGCTGGCCGGCGCGGGTCTGTGCGATGACGGGGCTGGCGGTGGGCTCGACGGCGATGGAAGTGATGGCCTTGCCCTTGGCCTGCTTGATGTAGCGCGAGATGCCGGTGATGGTGCCGCCGGTGCCGACGCCGGAAACGAGCACGTCGATGCCGCCCTCGGTGTCTTCCCAGATCTCCGGGCCGGTGGTGTCAAAGTGAATCTGCGGGTTGGCCGGGTTCTGGAACTGCTGCAGCAGGACGAAGCGCCCGGGGTCGCTGTTGTAGATCTCTTCGGCCTTGCCGATGGCGCCCTTCATGCCCTTGGCGCCCTCGGTGAGGACGAGGTTGGCGCCGAACACCTTCAGCACCTTGCGGCGCTCGATGGACATGGTCTCGGGCATCGTCAGGGTGATGGGATAGCCGCGCGCGGCGGCGACGAAGGCCAGGGCGATGCCGGTGTTGCCCGAAGTCGGCTCGACAATCTCCTTGCCCGCCTTCAGAATGCCCTTCTGCTCCGCGTCCCAGACCATGGATGCGCCGATGCGGCACTTCACCGAATAGGCGGGATTGCGGCCTTCGATCTTGGCCAGCACGGTGGCGCCGGCGCCATCAGTCACCCGGTTGAGCCGCACCAGCGGCGTGCGGCCGATGCTGAAAGAATTGTCCTGGTATACTCGCATGGCTCCCTCTTAAATTTCCCAGTTTGGTACGTAGCGGGCCTGCCGCTCCCGCCATTCCCGGGCCAGCTCGGCGAAGGTGGTGCGGTCGATCACGCCGGAAACGGCCGTGTCGACCCGGGTCCAGAAATCACCCAGCGGTCCGGGATGATCCAGCGTGGCCCGGCCCGTGCGGCCGCCTTCCACACTGCGCAGAACCTGCCCGACCGTGATGGTTTCCGCCGGCTTGGCCAGCATGTATCCTCCCTCCGCACCGCGCTTTGATTCCAGGAAGCCGCTCTTTTTGAGCTCGGCAAGGATGGTTTCCAGGAACTTCTGGGGAATCTGCTGCCGGGCGGCGATGTCGGCGATGCGCGTCGGTTCGACGCCGGGCCGCAGGGCCAGTTCGAGGATGGCGCGCAGCGCGTATTCGCACTTGACGGAGACGTTCATCAGGGTCGCTGTCTGCATTTCCCTATTCTCAGTAGAGAATATCCAGTTTTTCGCCGGCAGTCAAGACCGCGCGGCCCGGGATTGCATTAGACCACCGTTCATTCGCTGCGCAGGGCGGTGTTGGGCGAGACGCTGCAGGCGCGCCAGGCGGGCACGAAACAGGCCAATCCCGCACAGAGCGACAGGAATGTGGCCGCGCTGAGGTAGGCCAGCGGGTCGGTTCCCGGAATCCCTACCAGGAGGGTGGAAACGACCCGGAACAGGGCCACGCCGGCCGCGATGCCGAGCGCGAGCCCGGGCGCCAGCAGGACGAATCCCTGGCGCAGGACCATGGCGATGACCTGCCCCTGGCCGGCGCCCAGAGCCATCCGCAGCCCGATCTCCCGGGTGCGCCTGCCGACGGCGAAGCTCATGACGCTGTACAGGCCGATGGAGGCCAGCAACATGGCGACCGCGCCGACGGCGGTCAGGAGGCTGGCCGCCACCCTATGCGGGTACAACGCGCTGCCGATCGCGTGCTCCAGCGGCACCACGTTGTGGACGGTGGCGTCCGGGTTCAGCGCCAGGGATTCGCGGCGCAACGCGGCCACGGCGAGGATGGGGTCGCCCTGGGTCTTCACGAGCAGGGAGAAGTTCAGGCCGGGCGCGAAGTACTGGCGGAAGGGCATATAGAAATAGGGCGTCCGGCCTTCGGTCTGCTTGTGATACTTGGAGTCCTTCACGACGCCAACGATGGTGCGCTCGCCGCGGTCGAGCCGGACCTTGCGCCCCAGCGCGGGACCGCCGCCGTAGAAGCGCCGCACGAACGACTGGTTGACGATCATGACGCGCTCGGCCTTCGTGTCGTCGGCCTCGGTGAAGTCGCGGCCTTCCAGCAGCGGAATCTCCAATAGGCCGAAGTAGCCCGGCGGCACGAGGCTGCGGTGCAGGTTCATGTCCTCGCCCGGAGCCGGCGTGTATCCGTCTACCGTCAACTGATTCCACGGGCTGGGGCCGAACTGAAGGGGAATGGAGTCGGTGTAAGAGACGCCCGCGATGCCCGGCGTGGCCTCGAGCCGCTGGCGAAGACGCACGCAGAACTCCCGCTGCTGCTCCGCTGTGTAGCCCGCGGGCGACAGGTAATAGTCGCCCGCGAGGATGTTGGCTGTGGCGAAGCCGGGGTGGATGGCGCTGGCGTTGCGGAAACTGCGCAGGAAGAGTCCGGCGCCGATCATGGCGATGGACGCCAGCGCCACTTCGGCGATCACCAGCAAAGACCGCAGCCGGTGCGAACCCGAGCCCGCGTCGGCCCGCCCGCCCGCCTTCAACGCCTCGTTGAGGTTCATCCGCGCCGTCATCCAGGCGGGCGCCACGCCGGCCAGCAGTGTGGCCGTCAGGGCGGCCGACAGCGTGAACACCATGGTCCGGAGGTTCACGCCCTGATCCAGGGCCAGCGGCGCGTCGTTCGGCGGCAGCAGCGCGGCCAGCGCCTGCCCCATCCACTGGGCCATCAGGATCCCGATCGCCGCCGCTGCCAGGGCCAGCAGCATGGTCTCGGTCAGCACCTGCCGGAACAGCCGCGTCCCGCCCGACCCCAGCGCCATGCGGATGGTGAATTCGCGTTCCCGCGACACCATCCGCGCCAGCAGCAGGTTGGCCACGTTGGCGCAGACGATCATCATCAGCACCAGGCAGATGGCGGTGAGAATCCGCAGTGGTCCCTGCAGCAACCGCTGCGCTCCGTTGTGCCCGTCCACGGCCTTCACCACGGTGGCGCCGATTCCGCGGTTGGTGCGCGGCTGAGCCGCCGCCAGCCGCGCGGCGAGGGCCGACGCCTCCGCCCGCGCCTGCTCGACGCTCACCCCGGGCCGCAGCCGGCCCACGGTCGTCGTCAGGTCGCGTGTTCCGCGCCAGTTCAGGGTGCCGTTGCCCGTGCCCAGTTCCTCGGCCCAGTTCAGCGGAACCCAGGCGTCGAACGCCAGGCCCGCGAAAGCGCCGTTGAATTCCGCCGGCGCCACGCCCACTACCGTGAAAGGCCTCCGGCTGAACCGGATCGTTTTCCCGATCACCGACCTGTCGCCCTGGAAGCGGCTGCGCCAGAGCTTGTCGCTGATCACCGCCAGCGCGCAAGTCCGCGCCTCGTCGCTGCACTCCCCCGCCCGGAACACCCGTCCCAGCGCCGGCTTCACTTCCAGGACGTCGAAGAAGTTCCGCGTCACCATCTCCACGAAGACCTGCTCCGACCGGCCGTTCTCGCCCAGCGGCGCCCGTGTGAACCTCGACGCCGCCAGCCCGCTGAACAGTTTCAGGTTGTCGCGGTAGTCCTTGTAGTCGAGAAACGACGTGTTGACCAGCAGTTCCCCGTCCGATGTCACCGTCTCCACCAGGGCCAGTTCCCCCTGCCGGGCGGCGCCGGGGAACGGGTTCAGCATCACGTGGTCGATCCAGCCGAACACGGTGGTGTTGGCGGCGATGCCCAGGGCGAGCGTCAGGACGGCCAACACCGTGAAGCCGGTGTTGTTCCGGAAGAGCCGCAGAGCGTAATGCATGTCCTGGCCGAGAGTGCGCATACTCAGGCTGAGGCAAGTCGGCTGCCGATCACAAATCTATCATTCCAAATGAAGACGCCACCGCGAGGAGGCTCCGGATCCGGAATATCCTGTCCGCAAACGGACAATTCAGCGCTGGTTTGACAGAGTAATTTCGCCCGGGTATAATCGTTTTGTCCGGGTAAAACATATCATGCTTCATTCAACCTGCACTGCTTTCCAAGGAGCCCGCTGCATCGCCTCGGGCACGCTGCCTGAAGTGGCCTTGCTTGTCCAGGCGGTGCCGGATACGGGTGCTCCCATCCTGATTTTCGACGACGAGACCAGTTCACCGGTGGAACTCGACCTGCGAGGCACCCGCAAGGAAGTGCTGACACGGTACAGCAGGCAGGAGCCGGAAGAGCCGGTTCGGCGGGTGGGCAGGCCGAAGCTGGGCGTGGTGTCGCGGGAGGTGTCGCTGCTGCCGCGGCATTGGGAATGGCTGTCGGGCCAGCCGGGCGGAGCCTCGGTGGCGCTGAGGAAGCTAGTGGAAGAGGCGCGCCGGGCGAGCGGAGGCAAGGACCGCATGCGGCGCGCGCGGGAGAGCGCCTACCGCTTCATGTCGGCCATGGCCGGGAACGAGCCGGGCTATGAAGAGGCGCTGCGGGCGTTGTTTGCGGGCGACCACGAGCGGCTGACGGCGATGACGGCCGCCTGGCCGCGGGACGTGCGGGCGCACGCGCTCAAGCTAGCGGCGCGGGGGCTGGAGGCGTAGGTTCGGAGCGGCAGGCTCAGGCCTGCGGCGGGCGGCGGAGCTGGATGCCGAGCTCGCGCAACTGGCGCTCGTTGGCGGCCGAAGGCGCGTCGCTCATCAGGTCGGTGCCCTTGGCCGTCTTGGGGAAGGGGATCACCTCGCGGATGGAGGACTCGCCGGCCAGGATCATGACGAGGCGGTCGAGGCCGAGGGCGATGCCGCCGTGGGGCGGAGCGCCGTAGGTGAGGGCGTCGAGCAGGTAGCCGAACTTCTGCTGGGCCTCTTCGCGGGAGAGGCCGATGGCGGTGAAGACGCGGCTCTGGACGTCCTGGCGGTGGATACGGATGGAGCCGGAGCCGAGTTCGACACCGTTGAGGACGATGTCATAGCTGCGGGCGCGGCAGCGGGCCGGGTCGCCTTCGAGCTTGTCGATATCCTCGTCCTTGGGCGAGGTGAAGGGGTGGTGGGCGGCCATCCAGCGGTTCTCTTCCTCGTCCCATTCGAACATCGGGAAATCGAGCACCCAGAGGAAGCGGAAGTCCTCGGGGTCGAGGAGCTTGTGGCGGTCGTTGTACTTCTGCCCGGCGAAGAGGCGGAGCTGGCCGCAGGCCTGGAAGACGGTTTCTTCGGGGCGGTGGCCCTTGGGCTCGCCGCGCCAGCCGGCGAGGAGGAGGAGGTCCTCTTCGGCGACGCCGGCGCGCTGCCGCACCTGGGCCATGGCTTCGGGGAAATCGCGTTCGAGCCGCTTGGGGTCGTCGTAGACGGCCAAGCCGCGCTCGCCGCCGTAGAGCTTGAGCTCGTCGCGCTCCTTGCGGCTGAGCTGGCCGGTCTTGGGGATGTGGATGGCCACCAGGGGCAGGCCCTGGCGGGTGAGGCCGGCGCCGGGCGGGAAGAGGTCCTCGACGGGCCAGAAGCGCGGCAGGCGGAGGTCGGGCTTATCGATGCCGTAGCCCTGCATGGCTTCGGCGTACGTCATGCGGGGGAAGGGGCCCTTGACGTTGTGGCCGGCAGTCTCGCAGACCCGCTCGAGCAGCGGTTCGATGGTCTCGAAGATCTGCTCTTCCTGGGGGAAGGACATTTCGAGGTCGATCTGGGTGAACTCGTACTGGCGGTCGGCGCGCAGGTCCTCGTCGCGGAAGCAGCGGACGATCTGGAAGTACTTGTCGTAGCCGCTGACCATCAGCAACTGCTTGAAGATCTGGGGCGACTGGGGGAGGGCGTAGAAGTTGCCGGGCTGGGTGCGGGACGGGACGAGGAAGTCGCGCGCCCCTTCGGGCGTGGACTTGCACATGAAGGGCGTCTCGATTTCGAGGAAGCCCTGGCGGTAGAGTTCCTCGCGCACGGACAGCGACACGCGGGAACGGAGCATGATGTTGCGCTGCATGTGCGGGCGGCGCAGGTCGACGTAGCGGTACTTCAGCCGCATGTCCTCGCCGACGTCGACGTGCTCTTCCATGGGGAAGGGCGGCGTCTCGCTGGTGTTGAGCAGCCAGACCTTTTCGGCGACCACTTCCACCTCGCCGGTCGGAATGTTGGCATTCACGGTCTCGGCGGACCGCGCCTCCACCGGGCCTTCGACGGCGATCACGTATTCGGAGCGCAGCATCTCGGCCTTGGCGTGCAGAGCGGCGTCGCCTTCGGCGCGGAAGACGATCTGCGTGACACCATTGCGGTCGCGGAGGTGGATGAAGATGACGCCGCCGAGGTCGCGGCGGCGGTAGACCCACCCCATGAGGACAACGCGCTGGCCTTCGTGGGCCGGGCGCAGATCGCCGCAGGTATGCGTGCGGCGCAGATCGCCGAGGAAATCCAGAGGAACTTGTTGAGCCATTGTTTAGGAGATACGTCTAGGAGATACGTCTAGGGCTGCGAAGCAGACGGTATCCCGCTATTGTATCGCGCGCGGCGCGCCGCCGTGCATGCGGTGCGCTTCAGGGGCAGGGCGAAGAGCTGTCGGCGATGGCGCGCCAGTGGCCGTCGCCCTGGCGGCGGAAGACGACGGTGTACTGACCGTGGTCGGTGTGGAGCAGTCCGGGTTGGGTCTCGCAGGTGCGCGCATAGCGGCCGATGGCGCAAGCCAGGTCGTGTTCGGCTTCGAACTGGTTGGTCTCGCGCCGAAAGTCGATCAGGCCGTTTTCGAAGGCTTTGGTGTAGTAGAGCTTGATGGCGTCCCGGCCGTTGATGGGCGGGTGGCCCGGGACCTGGAGTTGGGCGTCGGGGGCGTAGAAGAGTTCCACCAGGCGGGAGACATCACGCAGGCGGACGCTGCGGGCGAATTCCTCGTCCAACAGTTGCAGATCGCGAGTGCTCGCATCGAGGACTGTCGTCGGCATCGTAGATCCCTTGCTTTCGAAGCATGGCACGCCGTGCGGTGGTGTCAAGGGGCAGAAGCGCCGCCCTGTTGCTGGATGGATTGCAGGTAGCGGAGGAGGCGGGCGGCGAGGTCTCCAGGCTTGCCTTCCACCGCGCAGAGCGACGAGAAAGCGGGCCCCCAGGCGGGCATCTGGCGGCCTCCGTGGGCGGCGATGCCGTCTTCCCCGCCCAGCATGCGCTGGAGGCGGCGGGCCGGGAATTGGCCGCCGTGCCGGGCGGAGATGGTGGTGAGGTCCGTGGGTCTCATGCGCGAGGCTTCGGCGGCCGGGCCGCCGCCCTTGCCGTCGAGGCCGTGGCAACTGGCGCAGTAGGACCTGTAAAGCGTCTCGCCATCGGGCGGCACAGCCGGTTGGGCGGCGGTGCGCTTGGGCGGATTACCGGGCGGGCCGCCGCCTGCCGCGGGCAGCACGGCCAGGGCGGTTGCCCCGGCCAGCATCAGCAGAATTCGCGGGCCGTGCACAAATGCCTCCACCCCGGATGCTAGGGCCGCGCCGGGCCGGTGGCAAGGGTCATTCGATTTGTGATGCTTGCCCGGTGCCATGCGGTGTGATATCAATAAGGCAGATTGCACCACTCGCCGCGTCTGCCCAACAGACGCTCAAGCGTGAAGCCAGGAGAACCACCGTGGAATCCCCGAACCGCCGTCTGATCCGCCCTCCCCTCGCCGAAGCCAAGGAGAGGATGTCGAGCGGCCCGCGCGGCACCGCCGCGCAACAGAAGAAACAGGCCCCGCCGGACACGACGAACGCGGAGAACTTCTATTACGTCAAGCAGATGCAGTCGAAGACCCCGGTGGTCGTCGTGCTGCTGGACGGCGAAGAACTGCACGGCACTCTCGAGTGGTACGACAAGACCTGCTTGAAGCTGACGCGTGAAGACGGCCCCAACCTGCTGGTCTTCAAGTCCTACATCAAGTACCTCTACAAGGCCTGAGCCGGGCTCCCGCTACTTTGAGCGCAGGCGCTCGTGCCGGCGGGCCTCGACGCGCGCCTCCAGCCTGCGCTGGCGCCGCTCGCCGGCCTCCGCGTAGCGCTGCTTCTCGGGCTCCGTGTCCGGAATCACCGGGGGCACCTCGCGCGGCTGCCCCTGCTCCGTCAGCGCGACGAAGGTGAGATAGCAGGAGTTGGTGTGCCGGATGACGCCGGTGTGAAGGTCTTCGACGAACACCTTCACGCCCACCTCCATGGAGGTGCGGAAGACGCGGTTCACGCTGGCCTTGAGGATGACGAGCTGCCCGATGCGGATGGGGTAGAGGAACGTCAGGCTGTCCACCGAGGCGGTCACCACGGGGCAGCGGGCGTGGCGCATGGCGGCCGTGGCCGCGGCCATGTCCACCAGGTGCATGATGCGGCCGCCCAGCAGGTTGCCGAGCGGGTTGGCATAGATGGGCAGGGCGAACTCCGAGAGTTCGCTCATGGACTCGTGCACGGGACGGCCTTCCATGAGGAAAAGGTAGCATGGCGGCGCCCGCGGCCCGCGGGGCATAATCGACGCATGCGGTTTCTCACTGCCCTGCTGTGCGCGCCGGCCCTGTTGGCGGCCTCCCCTTCCGTCGCCTCGCCCGACGGCTCACTGCAGGCCGCGTTGACCGCTTCCGGCGCCGGATTCAGCCTGTCGGCCACGCTGGACGGCCAGCCGCTGCTCGTCGAGGCGCGCCTGGGCCTCGGAGGGCTGACGCCCGCGTGGAGCACGGCCCGCGCCGCGCGGCGCAGCGTACGCTCCGAGTGGCGGCCGGTGTACGGCGAACGCGCGGTGGTGCCGGACCGTTACAACGAACTGGCGCTCTCCACGCCGCAGCTCACCGTTGTCGTGCGCGCTTACGATGAGGGTCTCGCCATCCGCTACCGGCTGGAGGGCCGCGGCGCGTTCACGCTGCCCGCCGAGTTGACCAGCTTCCGCTTTCCGGCGGGCTCCACCGGGTGGGAAGAGCACGGCACGGAGGGCGAGTATGCGGCGGTCCCGGTGGAGAGCATCAAAGAGAAGTGCGAGCGGCCGCTCACCGTGGCGTTGCCCGGCGGGCGCTACGCCTCGCTGGGGGAAGCGGCGCTGGTGGACTATCCGCGCATGCTGCTTTCGCCCGACGGCGCCGGCGGGCTGCGCGCCGCGCTCGACGGCCCGGCCACGGGCACGCTGCCGTTTGAGACGCCGTGGCGCTTTCTTGTTGTGGGACGGCGCCCGGGAGACCTGCTCGAGAACAATTTCCTGGTGCTGAACCTGAACGCCCCGCAGGCGATCGCCGATCCGTCGTGGATCCGGCCGGGCAAGGTGATGCGCGAGGTGACGCTCTCCACGAAGGGCGGCAAGGCTGTCGTCGATTTCGCCGCCGCGCACGGCCTGCAGTATGTCGAGTACGACGCCGGCTGGTACGGCCACGAATACGACGATGCCAGCAACGCCCGCAGTGTCGCGCCCGACCCCGACCGCATCAGGAACATCCCGGACCACGGCGGCCTGGACCTGCGGGAGGTGATCCGCTATGCGCGGTCCAAGGGCGTCGGCGTGATCCTTTACGTCAACCGCCGCGCGCTGGAAAAGCAGTTGGACGAAATCCTGCCGCTGTACCAGGGCTGGGGCGTGGCGGGCTTGAAGTTCGGCTTCGTGAACGTGGGCCCGCAGCAGTGGTCGTCCTGGCTGCACGACGCCATCCGCAAGGCCGCCGCCCACCGCCTGATGGTGGACGTGCACGACGGCTACCGCCCCACCGGCTACACGCGCACGTACCCCAACCTGATGACCGTCGAGGGCGTGCGCGGCAACGAGCACATGCCCACGGCGCGGCACAACACCACGCTGCCGTTCACGCGCGCCATCGCCGGCAGCTACGACTACACCATCTGCTGGGGCACGCCGCGGCTCAAGACCACGCGCGCGCACCAGATGGCGCAGAGCGTCGTCCATTACAGCCCCTGGCAGTTCCTGTTCTGGTACGACAAGCCGGACCAGGTGCGCGAGGAGCCGGCGCTGGACTTCTTCCGGCGGCTGCCTACGGTGTGGGACGAGACGCGCGTGCTGGCGGGCAGCATCGGGGAGTATGCCGTGGTGGCGCGCCGCAAGGGCGCGGAGTGGTGGATCGGCGCCATCACGAACGAGCAGGCGCGCAAGCTGGCGCCAGCCCTGAAGGCGCTCGCCGGGAAGCGGGCCACGTTCTATTGCGACGGCGCTTCGGCCGCGGAGGTACGCATCGCGGAAGTGAAGCTCGATGCCGCCGGGACGCTGGCCTTCGACATGGCGCCGGGCGGCGGCTGTGCCGCTGTGGTCAGGTAGTCCAGTTGAGAGGCGCGGGCTTCCAGTAGGGGCCTTCCGCGTCGTAGAGAGCCTGCAGGCGATCCCGCACGCGGTCCAGGCCGAGCGCGGCGGCGTAGTGCATGGGTCCGCCGCGCCAGGCGGGGAAGCCGAAGCCGTTGACGAAGACGACGTCGATGTCGGAGGCCCGCAGGGCGATGCCCTCATCGAGGATGCGGGCGCCTTCGTTGATGAGCGCCAGCAGCGTGCGCTCGCGGATGTCGCGCTCGCTCCAGGCGCGCTGCTCGATGCCCTGCCAGGAGGAGTATTCACGCACCAGCCGCGCCACCTCTGGGTCGTCGCCGGCCCGGCGGCCGTCGCCGTAGACGTACCAGCCGGCGCGCGACTTCTGCCCGTGACGGCCCAGCTTGTAAAGCTCGTCCTCGAAGGAGGCGCAGGGCGTATGGGGGATGCCCAGCCGGAGCGCCTCCTGCCGGATCAGCCAGTAGACGTCGAGGCCCACCAGGTCGCCCACGGCCAGCGGGCCCATGGCCATGCCCCAGTTCGTCAGGGCCTCGTCCACCTGCCGCACCGGCGCGCCCTGCTCCACCAGGGACACGGCTTGCGCGCGGTAGGGCGCAAACATGCGGTTGCCGATGAAGCCGAAACAGTTGCCGGCCAGCACCGGCAGCTTCTTCAGCCTGCGGCTGAGCTCCATCACGGTGGCGATGACGTGGGGCGCCGTGGCCCGGCCCCGCACCACCTCCACCAGGCGCATGACGTTCGCCGGGCTGAAGAAGTGCATGCCCAGCACGCTGTCCGGACGGCGGGTGGAGGCGGCGATGGCATCCACATCCAGCGTGGACGTGTTGGTGGCCAGCACCGCGCCGGGCCGGGCGATCCCGTCCAGGGTCCGGAAGACGTGCTGCTTCAGCGCCAGCTCTTCGAATACCGCCTCCACCACGATATCGGCCGTTTCGAATCCGTCGTAGCCGCGCACCGGCCGGATGAGCGCCAAACGCGCCTGCACCTGCTCCGCACTGAGCCTGCCTTTGCCGGCCGCCGCCTCGTAGTTGCGGCGGATGTTGGCCAGCCCCCGCTCCAGGTGCTCCGCGGACGAATCCGCCAGCAGCACCGGCAGTCCGGCGTTGGCGAAGCACATGGCGATGCCGGAGCCCATGGTGCCGGCGCCCGCCACCGCCGCGGCGCGCACGGCCAGCGGCTGGACTCCGGCCGGCAGGCCTGGCACGCGGCCGGTGGCGCGCTCCGCGAAGAAGACGTGCATCAGCGCCTTCGACTGCTCGCCCTCCAGGCACTCTTCGAATCCCTTTTTCTCGTACCGCAGCCCCTCGTCGAAGGCCAGGCGGGCCGCTGCCGCCACGGCGTCCACGGCCGCCGGCGGAGCGGCCTGCCGCGGCATCCTCTTCGCGCAGGCTTCCGTGAAGAGCGCGGCCAGGGATTCGGCCGCCGCGCCGTCGGACAGTCTGTCCTGGCGGTCCCGGGTGCGCCGCACCGCCACCCCCTCCGCGGCCAGCGCCACGGCGCCCTCCACGGCGCCGCCTTCCACGATCCGGTCGAGGATACCCGCCTCGAGCGCCGCCGCCGCGCCCGCCGGTTCCCCGAAGGCGCACATCTCCATCGCCTTCTCCACGCCGGCCAGCCGCGGCAGCCGCTGCGTCCCGCCGGCGCCCGGAATGAGGCCCAGCTTCACCTCCGGCTGCCCCACCTGGATGCCCTGGGCGGCCACGCGGTAGTGGCACGCCATGGCCAGTTCCAGGCCGCCGCCCAGCGCCGGACCGTTCAGCGCCGCGATGACCGGCTTCGGCGACTGTTCGATCCGCGCCATGGCCTCGTTGAACCGCAGCGGCGGCTCTTCGCCCGCCGCAATGCGTTCCAGCATGCGGATGTCGGCGCCCGCCACGAAAGTCCGCCCGGCGCCGGTGAGGATCACGGCCCCCACAGCGGGGTCCTCGGCCGCCGCCGCGACGGCCTCCGCCACCGCCTCCAGAATCTCCTCCGTCAGGGCGTTCACCGGCGGACTGTCGATGGTCACCACCAGGCAACTCGCGTGTCTCGTGCTGGTTATCGCTGAACTCATGGATATGCCCTACACTGGTGATTTGAAACCCATTCCGCTCAACAAGCAAGAACTGAATGCGCTCATTGCCAGGATGCCGTTCAATCACCACCTGGGCCTGAAAGTGAGCCGGGTCTGGTCCGATGGGCTGACGCTGGAGTGCGCCATTCGCGAGACCCTGAAGAACGGACTGGGTACCCTGCACGGCGGCGTGACGGCCACGCTGGTGGACGTCTCCATCGGGTTGGCCGTCATCGGGCAGCTCTGCGGCCGCCCCGCCACCACCGTGGAGCTGAAGGTGAACTACCTGCGCCCGGCCACCGGCGGCAAGGTAGTGGCGCGCGCGCGGATCGTAAAACTCGGCCAGACCCTGGTCACCGGAACCGCCGAGGTGAAGGACCCCCACGGCCACGTCCTCGCCATCGGCTCAGCCACTTACATGCCGCTTTAGTCGGCCGCCCGCCTGCGCTCCGAAAGCACCTACGCCTTCTGCCCCACCTTGCCCGGTTGGGGCATGTCACCCACCCATCCACATCTGCATCTTCTTGAATCGAAGTAGCGATGTTGAAGATTTCAGCATCTGAAACACTGGCAACGGGATTGCTTGTACGAAATCGTCAAGGAGGGGCTCATGCCCAAAGGCTCCGTAGCCATCACGACTGAACGCTGCAAGGGATGCGGCTTTTGTGTGGAGTTTTGTCCCACTCATGTGCTGGAGCTTTCCAGCGCATTCAACGCCAAGGGCTATCATCCGCCGCATATGATAAATGCCGAGAAATGTTCGGGATGCAACCTGTGCGGCATGTACTGCCCGGATTTCGCCATCTTCGGCTACCGCAACCCTGTCGACAAGCCGCAGAAAGGAACGCACAGCTAATGCACGCCGATCAGCGTTGCGTGCTGACCGGCACGCACTTCATCAATGGGGATGCCGCCTGCTGCGAGGGCGCCCTCGCCGCCGGTGCGCGATTTGCCGCAGGGTATCCCATTACGCCGTCCACGGAGATCGTGGAGCGTTTCGCCGCCCGGGCGCCAAAGGTGGGCGGTCTGTTTATTCAAATGGAAGACGAGCTCGCCTCCTCCATTGCCATTCAAGGCATGGTGTGGGCGGGACAGAAGTCCTTTACCGTCACCTCCGGGCCCGGCTATTCGCTGATGATGGAGCACATCGGACTGGCGGCGATCTCGGAGACGCCGTGCGTGTTTGTGGACGTGCAGCGCGGCGGCCCTTCCACCGGCCTGCCCACGCTGCCGGCGCAGGGCGACATGATGCAGGCGCGCTTCGGCTCCCACGGCGACTACGTGACCATCGCGCTGTGCCCCAACTCGCCGCAGGAGTGCTTCGACTTGGCGGTGAAGAGCTTCAACCTGGCCGAGCAATACCGCGTGCCGGTGATGTTCATGATGGACGAGTGCGTCGGCCACATGACCGAGAAGGTGGTCATCCCCAAAGCGGATGACATCGCCCTGTTCCCGCGCCGCCACGCCTCCAAGCCGCCCGGGGAGTTCACCCTGTTTGAGCCGGGTCCCGACCTGGTCCCCGAAATGGCGCACGCCGGCGAGGGCTACAAGGTCTACGTGACCGGCCTGACGCACGACAAGCGCGGCTACCCGGTGCTGAACGCCGACGCGCAGCGCGAACTGATCACGCGGTTGTTCGAAAAGATCAGGCGCGCCTCCGACGAACTGACCATGGTGGAGGCCGAAGGGCTGGAAGACGCCGACGTCGTGGTGGTCAGCTACGGCATCACGTCCCGCGTGGCCCAGCGCGCCATCCAGATGGCCCGCGACAAGGGGCTGAAGGTCGGCAAGCTGCGGCTGATCTGCGTGTGGCCTTTCCCGGAAAAGCTCATCCGCGAGTTGGCGTCCAAGGTGAAGGCCCTGGTCATGCCCGAACTGAACATGGGCCAGGTGGTGCTCGAACTCGAGCGCTGCGCCGGCGGCCAGTGCCAGGTCATCTCCGTGCCGCATCCGGGCGGCACCGTCCACAAGCCCGCCGAGATTCTCGAAGCCATCGAAAGGGGCGCCCGATGAGCACCACCGAACTTCACGTCCATAATCCGGTGGAGGACCTGCTCCGCCAGGACCGCATCCCCACCATCTGGTGCCCGGGTTGCGGCATCGGCACCACCGTCAACAGCTTCGCCCACGCGCTGCTGGGGCAGGACATCGACCTGAAGAAGACCGCCATCGTGAGCGGCATCGGCTGTTCGGGCCGCGTTAGCGGCTACATGAACCTGGACTCCTTCCACACCACGCACGGCCGCGCCATCCCCTTCGCTACCGGCCTGAAGCTCGCCAATCCCGAACTCAATGTCATCGTCTACTCCGGCGACGGGGACCTGACCTCCATCGGCGGCAACCACCTGCTGCACGCCGCCCGCCGCAATATGGACCTCATGGTGGTGTGCGTCAACAACATGATCTACGCCATGACGGGCGGGCAGGCCGCGGCCACCACCCCGGGCGCCGCCAACTCCACCACCACGCCCTACGGCGCCTTCGAACCGGAATTGAACATTCCCCAGATTGTCGATGCCGCGGGCGCCTGCTTCGTGGCGCGCTGGACGGCCTTCCACGTGATGCAACTGGAGCGCACCATGGCCAAGGCGCTCAAGAAGAAGGGCTTCCGGTTCATCGAAATCCTCAGCCCCTGTCCCACCTACTTCCAGCGCAAGAACAACATGGGCGATGGGCTGGCGGCCATGGTGGACTACAAGAAGCGTTCCAAGATCAAGAACGGCTGCCCGACGTGGGAAACCGTGCTCGAGCCCGGCGGCGAGATCATCGTCGGCGAGTTCGTGGACCGCGAGCGTGAAGACTACCTCACCCGCATGCGGCGCCAGTTGGGATCGAATTACACCGAGTTCCCGCCGCAGATGGAAGAACACGAATCCGAGGGGTGCTCAAAGGAATGTTGAAAGAACTCCGCATCGCAGGCTTCGGCGGACAGGGTGTGATCCTGGCCGCCCACATCATCGGCCGCGCCGCCTCCATCCACGAAGGCGGCTACGCCACGATGACCCAGAACTACGGTCCTGAAGCCCGCGGCGGCGCCGCCAGCGCCGCCCTCGTCGTCAGCGACCAGCCGGTGCTCTATCCCTACGCCGTCAGCCCCGACATCCTGGTGGCCCTCTCCCAGGAGGCTTACTCGCGCTTCGTGGGCGAGGTGAAAGAGGGCGGCATGCTCCTGGTGGAAGAGGACTTGGTGCCTCTCGACCAGAAGGCGCAACACCTGAAGGTCTACGGCATCCCGGCCACGCGCATCGCCGAGGAGCTCGGCAAGAAGATGGTGCTCAACGTCGTCATGGTCGGCTTCTTCTGCGCCATCACCCGGGTGCTGTCGCGCGAAGCCGTCGTGGCTGCGGTCACCGACGCCGTGCCGGAGCGCTTCCGCCAGTTGAACCTCAGCGCCTTCGACCGCGGCTTCCAGTACGGCGTGGACCTGCTGGCCAAGGGCGCGGTGACGGAAGAGAACTCCGTGGCGGTTCCGCAGGAATCCGAAGTTTAGGCTCTCTGTCTCGCTTTGGAAATCGGCGGCACGGGGCTGAGCCCCCATGCCGCCTCTTTTGTCCGGCTGTCAACGCGTCCGGGGCTTGGCGGGTTGGGGTTTCGCGGCCGTGGCGGCCATCTTCGGGAACGGACGCGCCTGCGGGGACTCCATGATCTCGGGGTGCTCGCGGCGCAGTTTCATACTGAGGTTCTTCTCCGCCGAGGCGCGATCTTCCTGCCCCAGCCGGAAATAGACCTGCGAGAGCATCAGGTGCGGCTGCGGATGCACCGGGTTCTTCGCCGCGCAGCCTTCCAGCTCGCGCACCGCCTCGGGGTACTTCTCCTGCGCCATGAGGGCCTTGGCCAGGGAGACGCAGGCCGCCACGTAGTCCGGGCGGATTTCGAGCGCGCGCTTCAGGTTCCGCGCGGCCTCATCGTAGCGGTCTTCGAGCAGCAGCAGGTCGCCGTAGAAGAAGAAGGGCTCCTCGTATCCGGCATCGCCCTCCATCGCCTTCTTCAGGTAGGGCATCGCCTCCTCGCGCTGTCCGGCGCGCTGCAACTGGAAACCGTATTCGAAGTTCGCTCGGGCGTCGGAGGGGAAGCGCAGGGCCGTTGCCCGCGTCATTTCCAGGATGTCCGGGTCGCGTGCGTCGTCGCAGGCCTTGATCGCCACGAAGTGCACCTTAGGCTCGGCCGGCGCCGTGCGCAGCGCGCGCCGCGCCACGTCGCAGGCTTCGCGGAAATAGCGGCCGTTGCCGTATTCCACGGCCATCACCATCATCAGCCGCACGTTGTTGGGCTGCGCGGCCAGCGCCAGGCGCCACTGCGACAGGGCCTCCTCCCGGCGCTCCTGGGCCGCCAGCGCGTTGCCCAGCAGGTAGCGCGTGTTGAAGTCCGCCGGCCGCGCTTTGGCCGCCCGCTCGAGGTACGTTGCGGCCTCCGCGTACTCGCTGCGCGTGGTGTAAAAGTAGCCCAGGTTGAAGAGCGACTCGAAGTGGCCAGGCGCCGCCGCCAGGGCCTTCTTCCACAGCCCGGCGGCCTCTTCGGCCCGGCCGGCGCGGGCGAGTTCCAACGCCTTCCGGGACAGCTCCTGCGCCCCCTGCCCCTGCAGGAGCGCCAGGGCCAGAACTGCCGTCAGGGCCGTCATCTCTTCATCTCGACTCGCACCGCCTGGCCCGAACCTTCCACCAGTTCGTAGAGCGCGTCCGCGGCCACGCCCGGGAACGTCTCTTCGGCGCCGGAGGGCCAGCGCACGGTGATGCTCTCCGCCTTCTTCGCGGCGCCCAGGCCGAAGTGCAGCCGCGGATCGTTGGCCGACAGGAAACTCGACTGGCTCAGCACCGCGTCCGCCTG
>DAHVTI010000496.1 GCA_027324255.1 Bryobacterales bacterium
CTCCGGCGCGGTTCGCCGCCGAGTTCTGCGGCGCAGCGCGCGTGAACCGGAATCCGTGGAGGACCCTGCGGCGCCATCCCCGGCTGGCCGTGGCCGGCGCTCTGCTCACTGTCGTAGCCGCCGCCGTGGCGTGGAGTTGGCAGGCTTCGAGCGCCGGGAACGACGGCATTCCGGCCACGGACCTGTCCATCAACACGCCGCTCGGTGTCGCGGTGGACCGCCGCGGCAACGTCTATTTCACCGAATACGCCAACAACCGCGCCTGGCGGGTGAACGCGGCCGGACGGGCGACGGTCCTGGCCGGCACCGGCATTGCCGGATTCAGCGGAAACGGCGGGCCGGCAGCGAACGCCATCATCCAGGCCCCGCGCAATCTGGTTCTCGATGGCGACCGTTCCATCTACATGGTGGAGACCACGACCGACCGCGTCCGCCGCATCGACCTCAGCTCCGGCATCATCGAACACGTGCTCGGCAACGGACAGCCGCGCTTCGACGGCGATGGCAAACCTGGGACCGAGACGGGCTTCAGCGAGGGCCTCGGTCTTGCCATTGATCGCCAGGGCGACCTCATCTTCGCCGACACAAACAACTTCCGTATCCGGCGGTTGCCGCGCTCGGGCGGCCCGGTGACGACCATCGCGGGTACCGGCACGCGCGGCTACTCCGGCGACGGCGGTCCGGCCCTCCAGGCCCAACTGGGCCGCACCTCCGGCTTGGCGCTCGCGCCGAACGGAGACCTCTTCCTCTTTGACGTCGACCGCCAGTTGATCCGCCGCATCCGCCAGGGCGTCATCACCACCGTTGCCGGTAGCGAATCCGCCACCGCCCTGGAAGGCGCAGCGCTGGAAGTCCGCCTGGGCTCCTCCACCGGCATGTCGCTGGACCCCGCGGCCGGGAACCTCTACTTCACGGAGGAATCCCGCGACACCCTGCGCCAATTGAACCTGGCCAGTGGGCGAATCTCTATCGTGGCAGGCAACCGCACCCAGGGCTCCTCCGGCGACGGAGGTCCCGCGCTGCAGGCCTCCCTCGCCAATCCAACCGGAGTGGCCATCGACGAGGCCGGTAACATCTATGTGGCCGAGGCGACAGGGAACCGCATCCGGCGAGTCACCCGCCAGGGAATCATCTCCACCTACGTCGGCGGCAAGGTGCAATACGCCCCCATGGCCGGCACACGCTTCGGGCCGCTGCTGTTCGCCTCCCGCTAGCTCCACCGGACCGCTCGTGGAGCCGGTCCGGGCTGGTGCCTGCCGTTAGTCAAGGCACCCTGCAACCCCGAACGAAGAGAGGGGGCAAAGCGCTCGAAATTCCCCCGGCCGTCAGGCCGGGGCCGCGCGCCAAGCCCTGAGACCCCTGACCGTCCGGTTGGCTATCATGGATGCGAAGCGCCGCCCCTCTCATCCGCCATGCCCAGACTCACCCTCGCCCTGTTCGGCCTCCTGGCCATCGCCACTCCGCTGCCCGCCCCCGCCGCCCAGCCCCAGGCCAGGGAAGCCCCCAAACCCCTCTACCGCGACCCAATCCACGATGGCGCCGCAGATCCCGTCCTCGTCTGGCACCCCACCCAAAAGAAGTGGTTCATGTTCGACACCAACCGCCGAGCCGACCTCGCCGCCTCCAAAGGCGTCGCCTGGGTCCACGGCACCCGCATCGCCATCGCCGAGTCACCCGACGGCGTCGCCTGGAAGTACCGCGGCACCGTCGCCATCCCCTACGGCGCCGAAGACTACACCCACTGGGCCCCCGACGTCTTCGAGTCCGAAGGCGCCTGGCACATGTTCCTCTCCATTGCCCCGGCATCTTCTCCGATTGGAACGCGCCCCGCGAAATCGTCCACCTCACCAGCCGCAATCTCACCGACTGGAAGTTCGAAGGCAAGCACTGTGGAGGCGCGTGCTGCGCAATCGCGGCGACAAAGGCAAGGTGGTCTGGAAGAAGTTTACCCGGCTGTCGGATCAATGGCTTCCTTATGCGAGACTCATGCATCCATTGCCGCAAGAGCGTTTTGCGGTCAGGCATCCGAGGTGGAAGCCGGATGCGGGAAAGCCGCACGTCCGGTTTTGTCCGGGGAGTGCTCCGTGAGGGGCATCCCTACCGGGACCAACGCGGACCGGTTGACGCAGGTGACGCAGGGGACGAGCACGGTGATGCTGGAATACGACCCGGCAGACCGCAGGACGAAAACGACGCTGCCGAACGGGGTGTCGATGGGCTATACCTACGACGACGCCGGGCAGTTGACGAAGATCGAGTTTGCGCGGACGGGGCTGCCGCAGGCGGTGAGCTCGGCGGTCTATGATGCGGCGAACCGGCTGACCTCTTGGAATGGGACCCATAGAGGGAGCGCCATCTTGCCGAGCCATACCCCGAGCGCTTTCGGCCACGTGCTTTCAATCGATTGCACATCCCAAATCGACAGCCCCGTGTGGGATTCGAACTGAAGCTCCAGCACTGACCGAGTTCTCCGATGCTAGGGCGGTCATCCTCGCTCCGGGTGATGCGTTAGGATTGGAAGAGGATGAAGTTCACCATCAGCATCTATCAGGACGAAGACGGGGTGTACATTGCCGAATGCCCCGCGATCCCTGGTTGCGTGAGCCAGGGGACGACCGAGGCTGACGCGGAATCGAACATCTCCGAAGCAATCCGCGAATGCCTGGCCGTCCGGGCCGAACTCGGGCTGCCATCAAAGGTGACTACGCGCGAAGTCGAAGTCGCCGTCTGATGCCCGTTGTCCCTCTGCTGCGGCCGCGCGAAGTAGTACGCGCATTCGCGAATCTCGGCTGGACGGTCGCGCGGCAGCGTGGGAGTCACATTGTGCTGACGAAGCCGGGCAGTCCCGTGACCCTCTCGGTTCCCGATCATCCTCAAGTCGCACGCGGGACACTTCGAGCCTTAATCGCAAAAGCCGGCTTGACCTTGGAAGAGTTCCTCGCCGCTGCCAAATAGGGCCCATCCCAGCCACATCCAACTTTACCGGACATAGGTGCACAACCACTGCTGTCCAAGACGTTTGAGTGCCACCTGAGCGGGGTGTAGCGGGGCGAAGGGTGGGCCAACTCCAGTAGAGTCGAGTTGATCAAACCAAAACCAACCGGAGGATCAACCCACCCATGCAACGAGTATCCAGCATTTTCAGCCAGGTCTCCCTCTTCGTCTGAACATGCCTGCGTCGAGCGACGTTGTGGAGACAGAGACCTCACGTAGCTGGAGCCTCTTGCAGAACTCGGCTCTTGGAAATAGAACAAACTACACGGAAATGTTTGGGATGAGGTTCGTTCTGCAGTAAGGAGGCGTAAGGAAATAACATTTACAACTAGTCAATTGTTCGGAAGTATCGCGTAGTTCCATTCACCATGGAATTTGTCAGGCCTCAG
>DAHVTI010000528.1 GCA_027324255.1 Bryobacterales bacterium
AGACTGGAAAGCGTTCCCGAGGCGATCATGGACGAAGTGCTGGCCAGGCTGGCGACGATCTTTGAGTGGAAGGACCTGTCCGCCAGGCATCATCGCCGCACGGGATGCCGAGCGTCGAGCTATGCGTTGGTTCTTACGCGCCCTGACCCGCAGCAACCGGCGGAATTGCTCATCGCCGTTCAGGATCTGAGGATTGGCGGCGAGCGCAGCGGCCGCGGCCAGGCGCTGAGCTTTCACAGGGACCACGACCCCGCTGGCCTGTGCCCGCGCTGGAACACAGCCTTGCTCCCACCCGCGCTCCCACCCGCGCTCCCACCCGCCCCAGAGAACGGGTTCAGCGTTGCCATGCCTCGGCGGGCACGCTTTCGAGGCGGACGGGGCCGAGGAGGCCGGATTCGTGCAGCTCGACGTCTTTCCAGGGGCGGGGGTTGGCGCCGCCGGTGGTGAGGACGTTGGTGCGGGCGGAGGGCGGCGGGGCACCGGGCTGGGCGTCGCCGACGAGGCGGTTGACCCAGTTGTTGGCGACGCGGATTTTGAGTTTGTTGGTTCCGGGGCGGAGGGCGTTGGTGGCTTCGGCGGTGAAGGGGCGCTTCCAGACGACGCCGAGATCGCGGCCGTTCAGCGAGACTTCCGCTACCGCCCAGAGGTCTCCGAGGTCGAGGCGGGCGGTGCGCCCGGGGGTGAGCCAGGCGGAGGGGAGGGAGAATTCCGTTTCGTACTCAGCGAGGCCGGAGAAGAACTTCTCTTTGGGATCCGGGCTGGCGGTCCAGGAACGGAGTTGGTTCAACCGCACCGGCTCGGGGGCGGCGGGGCCGGAGACGAAGCTGAGCTTCCACGGGCCAGGGATGGACAGGACTTGCGGGGCCGGGGCGGGCAGGGCGGGCGGCGCGGCGGACGGCCTGGCGGGCCGGCGGAAGACGACGAAGATGGCGCCTTGTGGTTCGAGACGGAGGGGGAGCTTTGTGCCTTGGGCTGTGAATTCATAGGCCGGCTGGTCGCGGTGCTCGCCGGTGGCCGCGTCCCAGAGTTCGGGCTGGCGGCCTTTGACTCGGAATTCGGCCTGGACGTCGGCCCAGTGGGGCGTTTTGTTGCGCACGAAGTAGATTTCGGCGCCCGGGGCCGAGCGGTGCGTGAAGTCGAGGTCCGCGCCGGGGGCGGCGCTTTCGAAGCGGAAATCCGGAGGGATGCGGCGCGCGGCGAGGACCTGGCGGGGCGTCAGGCCGCAGACGATGCGGCCCTGCCCGTAGGACACCTCCTGAGCGCCCTGGCCGTCGCAGCCGCTCCAGAGGCGGGCGGCGATGGTTTGCACTGCTTTGTCTCGCTCCGGGAAGCCGGAGTAGCCGGAGGAGCGGACGGGCCGGCGGCCCACCACGGTGGCTCCGGCGCGGACCAGGGTTTCCAGGCGCTCGAGCACGGCCAGGTCGATGTCGTCGCGGTCGGGGAGGATGAGGAGTTCGTACTGGATGCCTTCGGGGAGGGTGAGCTTGCCGTCGCGGACCTGGATGCGGCGCTGGAGCACGCCGGCGTTGGTGACGTCGTATTCGTAGCCTTGGCCCAGGTTGGGGTCCACGTGCTTGGGGGGGACGAAGTTGTAGCCCTGGTCGCCGTAGTAGTAAAGGACGTCGGCGACGGGTTGGCCTTGCTGGAGGAGGAAGGATGAGCGGGCCAGATAGGAGAGAAAGGCATGGGCCATGGGCCACCAGGGGACCTGAAGGTTGAGGTGGGTGCCGGCGTAGTAGACCCAGCCAGGCTGGCCGGCGGCGGGGGGCTGATGGGCGGCGGTGTGCCAGACGACGTGGTTCATGCCTTCGGCGAAGGCGCGGTCGGCGGCGAGCTTCAGGTCCTGGGGGCCTTCCTGCCAGTGGTTGCTGGAGGTGAAGGACTCCATGTGGACGAGGGGCTTTCCGTAGATGTGGGCGGCCGAGGCGGTTTCCTTGACCACCCAGATGACGTTGTAGTTCATGCGGTCGGGCCAGAATTCGCCTCTTACGGAGTCGATGGCGCCCTGGGCGAGGAGGGCGTCGACAGGCACCTGGTGGAGATGGGGCCCGGGGCCGCCGGCTTCGGATTCGATGGTGAGGCCGGCAGAGTGGGCGGTTTCGACGGCGGCACGGTAGTAAGCGTCCACCAGGAGTTCGCCCTGGGTTTTGCGGAAGTCGAACAAGACGCGCTCGGTGGCTTCGTCGCTGTCGACGATGCCGCCACTGAGGATGGGGAGGAAGGGGGCGAAGTCGTAGCCGCGGCGGCGGCGGAATTCGTCGAGAAAGGCCGGGGTCCAGGGGAGGCCGCGGACTTCGTAGCTGGCGAGGTAGAGGTCGCGCAGGGCGCTGCCGCGCAGACTGGGGATGGCCGCCTTGAGGCGGCGGATGACTTCGGCGATGTAGCGGCGGGTGGCGGCGGGGTTGAAGTGGTCCGTGGCCAGGCCGTCGGAGTTGGGGCTGGGGACCTTCAGCTTTTCTCCGGTGTTGACGGTGACGTAGCGGAGGATGAGCCACTGGCCCGCCGGGGCGTTCCAGCGGAGACGGCCCTGGGCGTCGACGTTCGAGGTGAGGTTGACGATGGCCCGGCTGTCGGGGATCCGGAGGCTGGCGGAGAGTCCGGAGGCCCAACTGTGGCGGGGGCCCTGCTTGACGCCGTCATGGATGTTTTCGGGGGCCCAGTCGCCGAGTTGGCCGCGGGCGGAGGTGAAGCGGATGAGGCCGGCGGGGTCCTGGGTGACGCGGACGCGCCAGTGGGGGTTGACGTGGTCACCGGCGGTGGAGAAGACTTCGAATTCGGCGAGTTCAACGCGGTCCGAATCGTAACCGTTCAGGAGGTGCAGGCGGACGTAGCGGGCGGGGGTGGGCGGAAAACGGAACTCCTGGGGGCCGCCGCGGGGCTCCAGCGTGCCGCGGGCGATCTGGCGGAAGTTCCCGGCGCGCGGCGTGGTGGCGCCGGAGACGCTGACGGTGAACTGGCGGGCGTAGTGGGTGGTGCCGCCCTTTTCGGGGACGGGGTTGTTGTAGAGGACGACGCGGTTGATTTCCTGGGGGAGCGGGGGGCGGAGCTCGAAGACGAATTCGTGGCCCTGGACGCGGCCGGGGTTGAGAACGGCCAGGACAGCGGCGTCGCGGGCGAAGGCGAGAGCGCCGCCGGGGCGGCGGGGGGCTTCGGGAGGGACGGGGGGAAAGGGGAGCTGGACGTCGACGGGGCGGCCGCCTTCGATTTCCAGGGAGGATTGGGCGAGGGTCATAGCGGCGTCTTCCGGGGTGACCCAACCGGCGCCCATGTCCCAACTGCTGGAGACGGAGAGATCGACTTCGAGGCCATGGCGGCGGGCGACGCCCATCAGGTAGGCGAGATCGGCGGCGGATTCGGGGCTGAGGAAGGCGGGGCCGGCGGGGGGCTGGACGTTTGTGTCGCCGCGCGCGCCAACGTCGAAGACGCAGAGGCCGCCGATGCCGGCCTGGGCGTAGGCGGCGATCTCCTTTTCGAGATAGGCGCGATCCACACGACCGTTGAGGAGCATGAAGTAGAGGTGGGGGCGGGCGGGCGGCGGGGGCTGGCGGAAGCCGGCTTCTAGGGGATCGGCGGGAGGCTGGAAGGCGGCGAGCGCGGCAATGATGAGGAAGAAGGGGAGGAGGAGGACGGCGCGGCGCGGCATGACCTTTCCGGTTTATCACGCGGCGGCACGGAATATGATGATGCTGTGCCAAATCCACTTCCCCTGATTGCGCGGCGCAAGCCGCTGACGGCCCGCGTGGGGCTTTTCGGCGTGGGTCATGCCACGTACTGGGGGCAGTTTGAAGGGCTGCTGGCGGAGATGCACGCGAAGCTGGCGCGGCTGGAGCAGAAGGTAGAGGCGTGCGGCGTGGAGGTGGTGAACTTCGGGCTGGTGGACACGGCGAAGGCGGCGTACGCGGCGCGGGACAGGATGAAGGCGGCGGGGCTGGACCTGGTGTTCTGCGACATGGTGACCTATGCCACGTCGGCGACGTTCGCGATTCTCATGCGGGACCTGGACGTGCCGGTGGTGCTGGTGGCGCTGCAGCCGCTGAAGGCGATGGACTACAGCGTGGCGTCCACCTACATGCAGTTGTGCAACGACGATTTCTGCTCGGTGCCGGAGTTCACGGGCGTGGCCATCCGGATGGGGAAGAAGCCGCCGCCGGTGATCCTGGGCACACTGGACGACGACGCGGAGGCCGAGGCCGAGATTGCCGAGTGGTGCGGCATTGCGCGGGTGCTGCACGACCTGAAGCGGGCGCGGATCGGCCATTTCGGCCATCCGATCGAGCACATGCTGGACATGCAGACGGACCAGGCGGCGCTGACGGGGGCGTTCGGCTGCCACATCGTGCAGACGGAGGCGGAGGATCTGCTAAGCCACTGGCAGGCGGCCTCGGAGGGTGACGTGGAGGCGAAGCAGAGGGAGGTGCTCGACATTTTCGAGACGCCGGACCCTGGGAGCGATCCGCTGACGACGAAGCTGACGGCCGGGGATCTGTACACGGCCGCGCGCGCGGCGGTGGCGCTGGAGCGCTTTGTGGACGAGCACGAACTGGACGGGCTGGCCTACTACTACGAAGGCGAGCCGGAGAGCCTGACGCGGAAGATCGTGACGAACCTGATTGTGGGGAATTCGCTGCTGACCGCGGCCGGGTTTCCGATGTGCGGCGAATCCGATTTGAAGACGTGCGTGGCGATGCTGATGGAAGACCGGCTCGACATTGGCGGGAGTTTCGCGGAGTTCCACCCGGTGGATTTCCGGGAGGGTTTCGTGCTGGTGGGGCACGATGGACCGCATCATTTGAACATTGCCGAGGGGCGGCCGGCGCTGCGAAGCCTGCTGAAGTACCACGGCAAGCAAGGGGCGGGGGCGAGCGTGGAGTTCAAGATCAGGGAAGGCCCGATCACGATGCTGAGCCTGGGGGTGACGTACGGTGGGCGGTTCAAGTTCGTGGTGGCGGAGGGGCAGAGCGTGCGCGGGCCGATTCCGCCGACGGGCAACACGAACACGCGGGGGTTTTTCCGGCCGGATGTGAGGACGTTTCTGAAGCGCTGGGTGGCGGAGGGACCGACGCACCACTTCGCGCTGGGCACGGGGCACAGGGCGGGGACGATCGGGAAGATCGCGTCGGCGCTGGGGATCGAGTGCGCGACGGTGGTGAAGGAGCGGGACTGAGTGGAGGCGCCCACGCGGTTCCGGTGGGTGGTGGCGGGGCTGTTGTTCGCGGCCTCGGCGCTGAGTTTTTTCGACCGGCAGGTGTTGTCGGTGCTGGCGCCGCGGATCCTGGCCGATTTGCGGCTGACGAACGTGGAGTACGCGGAGGCGGTTTCGGCGTTCACGCTGGCCTACAGCGTGATGTTCACGGCCGGGGGGCGGCTGATCGATTTCGCGGGCACGCGGCTGGGGCTGGGCGTGAGCGTGGCGTTCTGGACGGTGGCGAGCCTGCTGCATTCGGCGGTGACGGGCAGCGGGGCGCTGACGGCGTGCCGGTTCCTGCTGGGGGCGGGCGAAGGCGGGTGTTTTCCGGGGGCGGCGAAGGGGATTCTGGAATGGTTTCCGAAGCGCGAGCGGGCGCTGGCGATGGGGGTGGCGACGACGGGCGGATCGGCGTTCGGAGCGGTGCTGGCGCCGCCGCTGATTGTGGCGGCGTCGCAGGCGGCGGGCTGGCGGGGGGCGTTCCTGGCGACGGGCATGTTGGGGGTGGCGTGGGTGTCGGCGTGGTTCGCGCTGTTCCGGAGACCGGAGGAGTCGCGAAGGGTGAACGGGGCGGAGCGGGCGCTGATCCTGAGCGGGCGGGAGAGCGGCGGGGAGGGTGGAGAGAAGCCGTGGCCGCTGGCGGCACTGCTGCGGCGGACGGACGTGTGGGGGCTGATGGCGACGCGGTTTCTGCTGGACCCGGTGTTCTACTTCTACATGTTCTGGATCCCGCAGTACCTGCACCAGGAGCGGGGGGCGTCATTGGAGGAGATCGGGCGGCTGTCGTGGATTCCGTTCCTGACGCTGGGGGTGGCGTCGATGCTGGGGGGCGGACTGTCGGACCGGCTGGTGCGGCGCGGCTGGAGCGCGGGGCGGGCGAGGAAGACGGTGATGGCGGGGGCGGCGCTGCTGACACCCGTGTCGATTCTGGCGCTATCGGCGCCGAGCTCGCTGTGGGCGGTGGCGCTGCTGGGGGTGCTGATGTTCGCGCACGGGTTCTGGATGACGAACTACATGACGCTGATGGGCGACGTGTTTCCGGCGCGGACGGTGGCGACGGTGGTGGGGCTATCGGGCACGAGCGGGGGGCTGGGAGGATTCCTGTCGAGCCTGGCGGTGGGGCGGATTGTGCAGGCGGCGTCCTTTGGGCCGGTGTTCATCGTCTGTGGGCTGCTGTATCCGGTGGGGCTGGGGATTATTCTGTTGACGGTGCGGGCGGGGGACAGGACAGCAAGAAGTGACGACTCCTGACTGAGGGTTCCTTCCGGGGCTCGCTCATGAGGCAACCAGCCCGCTGCCTTGCGGGAAGATTCCGCCACCCGACACAGCCTCCTCCCACCTGTGGACGAGGGAAACCGCCCTGCGCCGGCGCCGGGGTGATGCAGTTTGAGGTGGGGCGATTGTGGAGGCGCGGGCCCGCTGGAACTGTCACGGAGTGGTTCCAGAATTGCATGACAATGTCTGCAGCTAGTAGCAGACGCATAGAGGTCCATGCCATTCCCATTTAGGCGACGGGTTCTGGTAGACGGAGGAGAAGGTGCAAGCAGTACCACTGGTGCAGCGCGAGTTTCCGGAGTCGGCACGCACCTGAGATCCTGGCAAAAAGGGTGTTTCGACACCCATCAACCGTGGACGTGTTTCTTTGCTTCTTCCGACTCGTACTCGACCTTCTTGCCGCTCCTCGCTTCGATGATGGTGATGAACGTCTTGGCGCGCCCTTTGGCGACCTCTAGGACCACGCCCTGCGGCCTGCCATCGGAATCGTCAAACCCGATGGTGAGGAAGTGCTTCCGTTTCTTGGAAAAAAGGGCCCACACGGTGATGACCAGGGCTACCCCCACGCGCCGGCCCGCCTTCTGTCCGTATTCCAGGGTTTTGATTGATGCGTACGCGATCTCAAACTGCCCTTTTCCGGACGAGAATTTGAGCGTCACAGGATCCTTGATGTCCATCGTGCCTTCGGTCGCCTCGGGCAGACCGGAAATGGTCCCCCCAACGTACATGACTTCCTCGCCCCGGACGGCTGCAAGCGCGGGCACAAGGGCCCCAAAGGGGATCAGGCCCAGCAAACTGCGACGGTTCAGACTAGCTGCCAACATGCTTCCGGGCCTCCTCGGATTCGTATTCGACCGCCTTGCCGGACTTCGCTTCCAACGCACTGAGGACCGCACGTACCTTGCTCTTCCCGATCTCGAAGACCGCCCCTTGCTGCTTGCCGGTCTCGTCGGTGAACCCCACGGTCAAGAAATGTTTTCGCTTCTTCG
>DAHVTI010000139.1 GCA_027324255.1 Bryobacterales bacterium
TTGGGCGCCATGACGCTCCGGTGGCATGGAAGCCCGCCGCCGTGGCTGATCCCGTGGCTGCAAGAAAAAGAACAGAACGGGGTTGACAGGCTGCGCCGCCCGTTGTAGATATAGAAATCGCAAGATGGCTGGATCGGCGGGAGGATAGACGCGGCCGTCGAGGGACGCTTCAGGGTCGCGCGCACAGCGGATACGGAAGTTCGGAAAGGGGATTCTCTAGATGCGATACCGCTCGATCAGCAAGTCAGCTCCACGAGGGCTTGCCGCCGGCTTGGCCTTGTTCATTGCAGCATCCCTGCTGCCGCAAGCGGCCATGGCTCAAGTCCTGTATGGCTCCATCGTAGGCAACGTGACAGACTCATCCGGCGGGGCCATAATCGACGCCAAGGTTGTCATTACCAACGTAGCAACCAATCAGTCCCGCGAAGGGGCGACCAATCAGGTCGGGCTCTACACATTTGCGACCGTGCCCGCAGGCACCTACCGGTTGGCGGTGACCATGCAGGGCTTCCGCACATTCAACCAGAGCGACATCGCCGTCTCCAGCAACGCCGTTACACGCGTGAATGTGACGATGGAAGTGGGCGCCGTAACCGAATCGGTTACCGTGAGCGGGTTGGCCACGGCATTGCAGACCGACCGGTCCGAGGTGCGGTCGGAGGTTTCCGGGAAGACTCTCGAGAACCTGCCGGTGCCGCCGGGACGGAACTATCAACAACTGTTCGGCATGATTCCCGGCTTCGACACGCCGCGGAATGCGCACTCGGTGCCTTCGAACCCATCCCGGTCGCTGCAATACGAGGTGAATGGCGTTGTGTCCGCTTCCAACAACATCCGGCTGGACGGCGCTACCCAGTACAACGTCTGGTTGCCCCACATCACGGCGTATGTGCCGGCGCTGGATTCGATCGAAGCGGTCGATGTCGTGACGAACTCATTCGACGCCGAGCAGGGGCTCGCCGGCGGCGCGGCCATCAACGTCTCCATGAAGAGCGGAACCAACGGCCTGCACGGTTCGGCGTTCGAATACCACAACGACAACCGCATCAAGGCGCGGCCGTTCTTTTTGCCGTCCAACCAGAACAAGCCCAAGCTGGTCTACAACCAGTTTGGCGGCACCATCGGCGGCCCGCTCGTCCGCGACAAACTGTTCTATTTTGCCAGCTACGAGGGCACTTACGACCGTGAGTTTGCCGGCGCCCTGTCGAGCGCCCCGACGGCTGCGATGCGACAGGGGGACATGTCTGCTTCGCCGCGCCTGGTCTACGACCCTTTGACGGGCACCCCTGACGGAAAGGGACGCACGCCCTTCCCCGGCAAGCTGATCCCGGCCAACCGTCAGGATCCCATCGCGTTGAAAATCGTCAACCTCATGCCGGCGCTGACATACCCGGGAGAGGTGAGCGCGAACTACTTCTCGCAGGGAAGCTACTTGTTTGACCGGAACACTCTCGACACCAAACTCAACTGGAACATCACCGACAAGCTCACCTCGTACGTGCGGGTGAGCTACCTCGACTACGGCATGGATGCGGTCACACGCTGGGGCAAGCAACTGCTCGGCTCCGCCATCGCTGGCGGCAACCCGGGCGCCGGATACGGCAACACGTACAGCGTCACCGCTGCCGCGACCTACATTCTGACGCCATCGTTTATCATCGACAGCAACTTCGGCTACACGCTGATGGACACCAACGTGGCGCAGTTCGGAATCGAGAAGAATATTGGACTGGACGTCCTCGGCATTCCCGGCACGAACGGCAAGCGCGCCTTTGAGGGCGGGTGGCCGGGCTTCGGCATCAGCGGCTTTGACACGTTCGGTCTGGCGGACAACTACATGCCGTATTACCGCCACGATCCACAATACCAATGGGTAGGGAACGCCAACTGGACGCGAGGGAGTCACAACCTCCGATTCGGCGCGGAGTTGAGCTATCAACAGTTGAATCACACCCAGCCCGAGTTTTACGGCGGCAGTTGGGGAGCGCCCGGCGGTTTCAATTTTGGCGGAGGCGTGACGGCGCTCAACGGCGGGGATGCGCCCAACCAGTTCAACGCGATGGCGCAGTTCCTGTTGGGTTACTCGAACCGCATCGGCAAGATCTACCAGTGGCCGGATGAGTACTCGACCCGCACCTCGATGCAAAGCCTCTATTTCCGCGACCGCTGGCAGGTCAACCGTAACCTGACGCTCAACATCGGCACGCGATGGAATTACTTCCCCATGCCCACCCGCGCCGACCGCGGGCTGGAGCGTTACTTCCTCCCGGGTACCGGGAATGCGGCCCTGGACAACCACGTCTGGGTTTGCGGCATCGGCAGCGTCCCGAAGGACTGCGGCGTGAACGTCAGCAAGAAGCTGTTCGCCCCCAGCATCGGTATCGCGTACCGCCTCAGCGACACTTTCGTGATCCGCACGGGCTACGGCATCAATACCGATCCATGGAACGTCGCTCGCCCCCTGCGGGCCAACCACCCGCTTCTGACCGCTCAATCCATCAATGCGCCGAACTCTTACGCCTGGGCGGGCAGCCTGGCGGCCGGCATTCCAGCCATCTCACCGCCCGATATAAGCAAGGGCATTGTGGACATCCCGCCCACGGTGGTGGTGAACACAATGGACACCGACTTTAAGCGCGGTTATATTCAGTCCTGGAATTTCACCATCCAGAAGCAGGTCGGCAAATCCTGGTCCGCGCAGGCCGGCTATGTCGGCACGCGCCAGACCGGCATCATGGGATTCGAGGAGCGTAACTACGGGCTGGTGGGCGGCGGAGCGGCGAGCCGCATCTATTACGCTTCCACCGGACGGAACACCAGCACGGCGGTGGTAAACCGGCTGGGCAACAGTCACTACGATTCGCTCCAGGCCACTCTCCAGCGGCGGTTTGCAAACGGCTACCAACTGAACTTCGCGTACACCCGGGCGAAATGCATCGGCATCGCGGGGATTGACAACAGCGGCGATCGCCCATCCATCAAGATCCCGGCCTACTTTGGCCTCAACCGGTCCCTGTGCGGCATCGATCAAGCCGGCCGGTTTACGGCGGCGGCCTTGTGGGAGTTGCCATTCGGCAAGGGCAAGGCTTGGGCAAACAGCGGCGTCGCGGCGGCCATTCTCGGCGGCTGGCAGGTCAATGGACTACTCAGTGCCTTCTCGGGGAACCCGTTCAGCGTCGGCGCCTCAGGGGCGTCCCTCAACGCTCCGGAAAGCGGCCAGCGGGCTGACCAGGTCAAACCGGAGGTGAAGAAGCTCGGCGGCACCGGCCGCGGGCAGGCGTACTACGACTGGACCGCGTTCGCCTCCGTGAAAGACGCCCGGTTCGGGACCGCGGGCTTCAATACCCTTCGCGGCCCTGGCGTGGGCAACCTCGATGCGAGCGTCTTCCGGCGGTTTTCCATCACGGAGCGGGTGAACCTCCAGTTCCGCATGGAGATCTTCAACGCCACTAATACACCCCATTTCAGCAACCCGAGCGGGAACATCTCGAACCTCGTGTTAGACTCGGCCGGCAGTTTCAGCCGGGGTGTGTTCGAGGTGACTGGCACCCGGAACACGGGGCGTGAAGGCATCGACGAGAGGGTCTTCCGCTTCGGCCTGCGCCTGAGCTTCTGATTGGCGGCGTTTTATAGCTATGAGCCTCGGGCGGTCCGGTTTCCGCCCCAGGCTTGATACCGCCTCAGCCTATTGCCGCCGCGCGGAAACGGAGCCGCGCAGCGGCCTGAAGTGAACTCCCCGAAAGTGGGCTGGCCTTTGGGCGGTGTGGAAACGCGTCCCGGAAGAGGTCCGGGAGGACGGGAACCCGAGGGTGGGACGCTCCTTGGACAGATGCTCCTTAACAACCTGCGCGCCCACGATCACCACCAGCGCCAAGGTGGCCAGCAACAACAGCAGGTTGGCTATATTCAACCAGAGGGTCTGCGGATCACCCCAGTCCACTGAGAAAATTGCGTTTTCCCCAACCTGGACATTCTGTCAACGGCGGAATTGCGTTAGGTCCAATCTGTCGCCGCAGCGGGTCCCACACCGACAGAGCATCGAAGATCGGGTCCAGATCGTTTCTCTTGAACAGACGCGTCAGACTGGAACGGCCTGTGAGAGACTTGAATTCCTCGCACGCCGGCAGCTTGATGTTCAACAACTTTGCCCCAGGATGCATGTCTCACCAATACTAACCATGTAGTACAGATTGATCAAGCAAAACCTGACCGATTCCGGATGTCTGCCGTTTCCCGCGGAGCCGGCTCGGTCCAGCGGGCTACGGAACGGAAATCTCGCGAAAGAGCCGCAGGTTGGCCTTTAGCACGACGGACGGATTCAGGTATTGCGTGGCGGGCAGCGGCGCGCGCTGCTGGAAGTGGTCCACCAGCAGCCGGACAGCAGTCTGGCCTTGCACGTAAGGGTGCTGGTAGATCGACGCCGCGATGACGCCGCGCTCGAACCACGGCACGGCTTCCGGGAAGATGTCGGTGGCGATCACCTTTACGCGCCCCTCCGCTCCGCAGTCGGCCAACGCGCGACACACCGGCAGGCAGTTGGCGGTGCTGACGTAGATGCCCGCCAGGCCGGTCTGCCGCTTCAGTAGTTGGACGCACTTGCGGTAGGGCTCGCGCTCGGACTGGTGGTCCTCGATGACGGCCACCATCTGGCCCTCCGGGCAGGCGCGTTGGAACTCGGCGGCAAAGCCCATCACCTTGCCGGCATGGTCCTCGGTGGCCAGCATGCCGGTGACCACGGCGACGCGCGCCCGCGGCGTCGTCATCTTGGCCATCAGCTCGGCGGCCAGCGTGCCGTTCAGCCGCGGCTCGACGGAGATGGCGGTGGAGCGGGCACTCGATGAATCGTCGCTGGCCACGCACACCACGCGGATGTCGCGCTGCTTCTCCGCTTCGTCAATCAGCGGCGTGAGGCGCGCCGGGTGGCCGGGCGTCAGGATGATGGCCTTCACGCGGTCCTTGAACATCCGCTTCAAGGCCGCGGCTTCGCCCTCGCCCAGCGCCGGCACGGGCTCGTAGACCACCTCGATGCCGAGGTGGGCGTAGCGCCGGGCTTCCTCCAGGATGCCGTCGCGCACCTGGTCGTAGAAGTGGCGGATCTGGAGCGGAATGCAGACGCCGATGCGCACCGGGGAGCGGGCCGAGGCGAGCGCGCGGGCGGTGAGATTGGGCTGGTAGCCGAGGCGCTGCGCGATCTCCAGAACGCGCTGGCGCGTCTTCTCGCTGACGTCCGAGCGGCCGTGCAGCGCGCGGTCCACCGTGCCCAGCGAAACGCCGGCCTCTTTCGCGATCTCCCTGACGCCCTTCTTCATGCCGGCAACTGCAGCGGGTACCGCCCGTATTCGCGAACCAGGTTCAGGACGAACTCATAGCGCTCGGCCGAGATGTTGGAAGGCACGGAGTGGTCGCTCTGGAAGATGAAGCCGCCGCCGCGCGCCGCTTCGAGCTTGCGCAGCACCTCCGCGCGGATCCGGTCCAGGCTGCCTTCGGCCCACAGCAGCACGTCCATGTTGCCGCAGAAGGCCAGGCGGTGGCCCAGCGCTTTTCTCAGGTCGGCCACATCCAGCCCGGCCTTGGCTTCGAGCGGATTGTAGGCATCGATGCCGCACTCGATGAAGTCCTCGAAGATCTTCCGCGCATTGCCGCAGCCGTGGTAGATCACCGGCAGGCCCGCCGCGTGGGAGACATCCACCAGCCGCTTCACCACCGGCTTGAACCAACGGCGCCAGTAGACGGGCGAGAACAACATGCACTTGCGGTAGGCCACGTCGCCCCACACCACCATGCCGTCCAGCAGGCCTCCGGCGGCTTCGATCTGCGCCTGCGCCAGGCCGACGCAGAAGTCCCCGATGCGCTGGATCTGCGCGCCGAGCCGCTCCGGCTCCTCGCCGATCCAGTACATGACGTTCTCGCTGCCGACGATGCGCCACAGCATCTCGTGCGCCTCGCACACGCTGCCGTAGACGGGGAAGTCCGGGTGGATCTTTTTCACCGTCTCAATCCAGGGCGGGGAATTGCGCTCGAAGCCGTCGCCCACGCCGGCGATCTGGTTGTCGCCGGCCGAAAAGTAGCGGCGCGGGTCGGAGGGTGGGTCGAACTCGAGCGCTTCCAGCTTGTCGAGCGTGTCGGTATCGAAGCGGACGAAGGCCGGCATGGCCTGGTCGAACTTCTTGCGCAGCACGGCGCCGAAGCCGGTGCGCACCGTCACCTCTTCGGCGCTCTCCGACAGCGTCTCGAACGGGCGGATGTGCGGATCCATGTTCGGCAGCGTCACCTGCCAGTCCAGGTCGTAGTAGCGGTAGATGTCGGCATCGGCGGGCAGGCCCAACTCTTCCTTCCAGCGTCGCAGGAAGCCGCCCCAGAAGAAGTCGCTCACCGGGACGCGGTCGGCCTCCTCATGCCGCAGCGTCTTGTTCATGCGGTCGAGCTTCTTCAGGCAGTTCTCAGTTCTCGTCATGCTTCAAACTCCAAAATCTCGTGGACCTTCACCGGCGGGACGGAGACCTCGACGCCCGCGCCGGCACGCCGCCCGGTCAGCGTCAGGCCGCTGATCACAGCCTTCACGCCCACGCCCTTCAGCGGCAGGTTCAGCCGCACCGTTACGCCGCTGAGCGTCAGCGGCTCTTCGTGGAACACCGGATGTCGCGGCGTGCCGCGATTGGCCGACCAGTTGACGACGTGCACCAGGTAGCGCGGCCGCGGCGCGTCCTGCCACGTCACCGTGATCTCCGTGCTCACGGGAGCGTCGGTGACGATCAGCGGCTCGGGCAGCGCCTGCTTCAACAGGTGGCGCAGCAAGGCGCGGTAGACCCAGTAACCCTGCGAGTAATAACTCGCGCCGAGCGGGAATCCGGCCAGCGCCACTAGCCCGCTCACCGCCGCGGCGGCGTACTCCGTGAGGTGGTCGAACGGCGTCTGCTGGTGGCTGGTGTAGTGGGCCGGGCTCCGCTGGAACAGCGGCTCGCCGAGCCTCGCCACGACTTTGGCGGCGCCGTTCGCGCGCCAGCGGCTGGCGCCTTCGTACAGCGCGTATTCGTAGGTGGGGATGTCGCCGGTGAAATTCTCCTGCGGCACCAGGTAGGCCGGCTTGAACTCCGAGAGGCCCTCGAAGGCCAGACCGTACTGTTCCAGCCAGCTCTGCTTCGTGCCGGCGAGCAAGCCGGCGGTGTGGGAGACGATCAACGCACCGCCCTGCGCCACGTATCCGTGGAGCCGCGCGGCCAGCGCTTCGTCCACCGGCAACCCTTCGGGCAGGATCATCAACGCGTAGCGTTCCCAGGCTGCATCGGGTTCCACGACGTCGAACTGCACGCGGCACTCGGTGAGCAGCTTCACCCAGCCGAGATGCGCCTCCGAATTGATGTGGTCCAGAGGCAGGCCGCTGACCATCATGGCCGCCTCGGTGACCGGCGCGGCGCCGTCCAGGTAAGGCTGAATCGCCTTGATCCGCGCATACGACTTGCCGATGACGTGATAGACCGCCGGGTCAAGCTTGCCCGCCGGCGGCATCTGGTCGCCGATGTCGCAGCGCGCGGCGTTGGCCACGATGGAGGCGCACTCGACGTCGAGCTGCGCCGGCAGCTTCAGTCCGCCGAAATCCGCCCAGGAGGCCTTGAAGCGCCCCGTGATGCCGTAGTTCGTCAGGCCGAAGGTGCGCGTGTAGCGCGTGACCAGCGGGAAGAAGTAGTAGCCCCAGGCAGCGGCCGAAGGCAGGGCCTCCAACTCGATGTTGCCCATCCACTTCACGCGCCCGCCCAACCCGTAGACCGCCTGGTTGTTGAAGTCCACCTGGCAGCCCGGGCGCAGCGCCTGCACCGCCTTGTAGAGCCGCTCCATGAACCGGATCTCCAATTCCTGCTTGTGCTCGCGCTGCGCTTGGCGGTCCATCGGGTCCTTGCCGCGCGAGCGGAGCTGCGACAGGCACTCCTCGCAGAAGCACTCGGCGGCGATGGGGTAGGGCATGTCGTACCACGCCCCGTCCAGCGCGTAGCGCGACACGAACTCCTTCGTGTGGTCCTCCATCAGCCGCACGAAGCCTTCCTGCGCGATGCAGAGAGCGGTCCAGCGCGGCGTCTCGTCGAACTTGGGCAGGTACGTGGTGCGGTCGCGCTTAAAGACGAGCCATTCGGGATGGTGCTCGGCCAGGTAGTTGTCCCAGGTGGTGCAGTAGTAGGCGTAAACGGCGATCCCGCGCTTGCGGCAGGCCTCCACCTGCGCGCCCAGCAGGTCGAACTGAAGCCCGGGATGCACGGGGCCGTACTTGGACGGGTAATAGAAATACCCGTGCATGTCCTTGGCGAAGACGACGATGGAATCGATGCTGGCCTGCACCAGCGCATCGCCGAACTCGCCGGCGTTGAACTTCCCGCCGATGCTCGGGATGTACTGGGAGTTGTGGAAGTCAAGGTGGATTTTGCGCCAGGGCTTGCCCTTCAGCGCCACCAGTCTGGGGTCGATCCACAACCCCTGGCGGGGCGCCGCGGGTGCTGCGGAAAGAAGGGGAGCGGTGCCTGCCATCTCCAGCCAGTCGCGGCGGGTGAGTCTGGGCATGGGCCAATGTTATCCTAAATGAAACATCCCACTCAGCATGGAAATCTTCAAGGACCTGACCTTCGAAGCCGCTCACCGGCTGCCCAACCTGCCGCCGGAGCATAAGTGCGGCAGGCTGCACGGGCACTCGTTCCGCGTGCGCGTCTGGGTGGCCGGCGAGATCGATCCGCACCTGGGCTGGGTGATGGACTTTGCCAGCGTCAAAGAGGCCTGCCAGCCCATCATCGAGCAGTTGGACCACTACTACCTGAATGAGATTCCCGGCCTCGAGAACCCCACCAGCGAGCACGTGGCCGGCTGGATCTGGCACAGGCTGAAGCCGGCGCTGCCAGCGTTGTCGCGGGTGGAAGTGCGCGAAACCTGCACGGCGGGCTGCGTCTACGCCGGGCCCGAGGCCTGACCGCGACTCGCACTTTGTATCACAAAGAGATAACGGGATCTGGAAATATTCATTCAGGTCTGCTAGGCTAACTGGCAGTCCTGATGAAGATGCCAGAACAACAACCCCCGTCCGCGGTTCAGCGGTCATCGCGTCCCGACCGCGCCGCGGAGGCGCCCGCTCTGAAAGTCGCCTTGCCCGAAGTGGTTCTGGCCGGTGAAGTCCCGCTCCGGCATGTTCTCGAGACGCGGCGTTCGCGGCGCGAGTATTCCGACACCCCGCTGCGGCTCGACGAAGTCTCCTCGCTGCTGTGGGCGGCGCAGGGGATCACCGCCCCCGGTGGATTGCGGACCGCCCCCTCGGCCGGCGCCATCTATCCGCTGCACGGCTACTTCTTCTCCTTTCGGGTGGAAGGACTGCCGGCGGGATTCTATTCCTACGACGCCGACACCCGCGTTCTGACACAGTTGGCGCGCGGCGACAAGCAGACGCGCCTGGCCAAGGCCTGCTCCGGCCAGCAGTGCGTGGCGGAGTGCGCCGGCGCCCTCCTGCTTACCGCCTGGTACGGCCGCGTGAAACGCGAGTTCGGCGCTGCCGCGGAAAAACTGGTGGCCGTCGAAGCCGGCCACATCGGTCAGAACTGGCACCTGCAGACCGCCGCGCTCGGGCTCGGCTCCATCTCCATCGGCAGTTTCGATGCCACGGCGCTGAAGATGCTGCTCCCCATCCCACAGGACGAGGAGCCCGTGTATCTCCTGCTGGCCGGCTGTGTCTGATGAGCGGGCGGGCTGCGCCGCCTTCGCGGCAAACGTATACGTGCCCGACCCGGTCTCGAACACCGTCGCTCCGCCCTCCTGCCTTGCCGGCTTGAGACCCGCCGTTCCTCGACGACACGGCTGCTGAAGATGCCGTTCCCGATCCCGCAGGACGAGGAGCCCGTGTATCTCCTGCTGGCCGGCTGTGTCTGATCAGCGGGCGGGCTGCGCCGCCTTCGCGGCGAACGTATACGTGCCCGACCCGGTCTCGAACACCGTCGCTCCGCCCTCCTGCCTTGCCGGCTTGAGGCCCGCCGCTTCGGCGGCGCCGCTGCCCGGAACAAAAACGGTCGCCGATGTATTGGGCGGCACCGTCACCTTCAGTACCAGCGTGCCCGCCGTCCGGGTCCACTCCGTCGCGATGGTCCCGTAGGGCGCCTCGTGCGACGCCTTCACGCGCGTCAGACCCGAGACCGGGTACGGCTTCACGATGATGTGCGAAAAGCCCGGTTTTTCGGGATCCGGGCGCATGCCGGCCAGGTACTCGTACATCCACACGCCCAGGTCGCCGATCTGCATCACGTGGTTGCCGGAGTTCATCGCCGGGTCGGCCGTGTCGCCGTTCCACAGCTCCCAGATGGTGGTGGCGCCCTTCTCCACCATGTAGCCCCAGCCCGGGTAGGTCTTCTGCGTGGCGATGGTGTATGCCAGCTCGGCCTGCCCGTTGTCGGAGAGTGCGCGCATCAGCCACTGCGCGCCCACCAGCCCGACGCCCACGTGGCTGCCGGTCTCTTTCACGATCCTGCGCACCAGTCCTTCGGTCACTCTGCCGCGCGCGTCTTCCGGCACCAGGCCGAAAGCCAGCGGCAGCACGCTGGAGGTCTGCGTGCCGTTGTCGAAGCGCGCCTCCGGCGCCTTGTACCAGGTGCGCAGGAAGGCCTCTTTCAACTGGCCGCTGAGCAGGTCGTAGGCACCGACATCCTCGGTCCGGCCCAGTAGCCGCGCGTAGCGGCTCATCAGGCGGGTGATGTTGTAGTAGTAGGCCGTGCTCAGCAGCGCGCCGGCGGTGACGCGCGCCGGGTCCTTGGAGTGGATCAGCAGCGGATCTTCGGGCGGCACGCACCAGTCTCCGTAGGTGTTCCTGGGCATGATGCCGTCCTTCAGGAAGCCGCGCATGTACTCCACCCATTTCTTCATGGCCGGGTAGTTGCGCTCCAGCACGCGCAGGTCGCCGTACTGCTCGTAGACCATCTGCGGCGCCAGCACGAAGGTGCTCGGCCACACGATGCCGTCGTTGTAGAGCACCCAGTAGGCGGGCGCGACGTCCGGGATGCTGCCGCTCGGCCGCTGCGCGTCGCCTATGTCGGTGACCCACTTGGTGTAGAACGCGGCCACGTCGAACAGGTAGCTCTCGCTGCGGCTCACCACGCTGCGGTCGCCCAGCCAGCCCTGCTTCTCGTCGCGCTGCGGGCAGTCGGTAGGGATGCTGCGGTAGTTGCCGCGCACGCCCCAGTAGATGTTGTGGTGGATGCGGTTCAGCAGGCTGTTGGAACTCTCCCAAGAGCCCGCCCGCTGCATTGCGTCGTGCACCACTCGGCCCTCGATCGACGCCAGCCCCGGTGTGCCCGGATAGCCCGTCAGCTCCACGTAGCGGAAGCCGTGATAGGTGAAGCGCGGCTCCCACACCTCCGGCCTGCCGCCCTTCAGCCAGTAGACGTCGGTGGAGCGCGCGCTGCGCAGGTTGTCGACATACAGGCTGCCATCGGGCTGCAATGTTTCGGCGAAGCGCAACTGCACGCGCGTGCCCGCCGGGCCGGCCGCTTTCAAACGGCACCAGCCCACCATGTTCTGGCCCAGGTCGAAGATCCACACGCCCGGCCGGAGCTGCTTCACCGTCTTTGGCGCCAGCGTCCCGGTCACCTTCAGCGGCTCCGCCATCTGCGCCACTAGCGCGCCCGGCGGCCCCGCCACCACCTCGGCGGCCTGCCATTTCGAATCGTCGAAGCCTGCCTTCGCCCAGCCGGCCATCTCCAGCCGCGCGTCGTACTCCTCGCCGTCGTATTCGTTGTTGACGCGCACCGGGCCCCCGGCCGTCAGCTTCCAACTCTCGTCGCTGGCCACGATCTCCTTCTTCCCGTCCGCATACTCCAGCTCGATCTGCACCAGCGCCTTGGGATAGCCGAAGCCGCGCATCCCGATGGGCACCCGCCGCCGCGGCTGCCAGTAGCGGCCGTTGCCCAGCACGACGCCCGCCGCGTTCGCGCCCGGCGCCAGCAACTTCGTGATGTCGCGGGCGACGTAGAACACGCGCTTCTCATACTCGCTCAGCCCGGGCGAGAGCACGTCGTCGCCCACCTTTCTGCCGTTGATGTACAGCTCGCTCAGGCCCAGTCCGGAGAGGTAGGCCGTGGCCCGCTTCAATCCCGCCGCGAGGCGGAACTCCTTGCGCAGCATGCGCGCCGGCAGCGCCTGTTCTTCGTTCAACCCCACCTCGCCCCACGGCTGCATGCCGAAGGGCCCCAGCGCGCGCGCCGCGCGCCAGCCTTCCTGCTCCGTGCGCATCGCTTCCCAGCCCGCACCAGTGGAAAACAGCAGCGGATCGCCGGTGGTGAATTCGATTTTGAGCGTGCCGATGAGCCCGGCCGGATCCAGCCGCGAGTTCTTCGCTTCGACGAGAATCGAGTTGGCTCCGGCTTTCAGGTGCGGCGCCGCGTCCAGCACCATCGGCAGCGTGGGGCTGCCGCCGCGGCCGGCCTTCGCGCCGTTGAGCGTCAGCTCGAAGCTGTTGTCGGCGCCGATGACGAAGACCGCCGTCTTCAGCTTCCGGTCCGCCGGTACGGTGAGGGACGCGCGAAAGCGGCGGCTCTCCGCCGGCGCCTGCCGGGCCGGGTCGCCTTCGTCGAACCAGATCCACTGCGCGCCCTTCAACAGTTGGAACGGGCTGTGCGGGTTCTTGTAGAAGGTCTTTTCATCGCGGCCGATCCACTTGCCTTTCCAGTCCTCTGCCCGGAGCAGTCCCATGGACCACCGCGCCGCTTCGCTCCACGTCGAGGCAGCGCCGGCCTGGTCCCACACCATCACGCGCCACCACACGCGCTGGCCGGACGCGAGCGCCTTGCCGGCGTACGGCACAAGCACGCTCTGCCCGCTCTCCACCTTGCCCGAATCCCACAGGTCGCCCTTGCCCGCCAGCGCCAGTTCGGCGCTGGAGCCCGCGACGACGCGGAATGCCGTCTGCCGCAGGTTGCGCGCCGCCGGGTTCACGGCCGCCAGCTTCCAGCTCAGCCGCGGCGCCGTTTCGTCGATGCCAGCGGGGTTCCGGCGATACTCGCAGCGCAGGTCCACGGGCCGCACGGACGCAGCCCAAACCGGGGCCGCCAGGGCCAGCAAACAGATCAGGCTCTTCATGGGTAACTCCTCTGATTAACGCGGCGGCGCGGCCGGCGACGGAGGCGCGGGCTGGCCGTCCACGGTGCGCGGCTCCATCAGTTCGGTGCGCGTGCCGTCGGGGTCGTACAGGTTTAGTTGCCGCCGCCGGTTGATGCCCGTCCGCACCTCCAGCGCGCGCGTGTAGCCGGCCTGCGCCGCCCGCCCGGCCAGCCAGGCCTTTGACTTTTCGATGTCCGGCACGAACAGGCACAGGTGGTGCGCCGTGCCCCGCCTCGTCGGCTCCGGCAGTTGCTCGTAGAGCATGAACTCGAGGTAGTCCTGGCTCTCCGGCACCTTCATGTTCACCCAGCTCAGCACGTTGCCGTCGCGGCTGCCGCGCCACGTCTCCGTGAAGCCCAGCAGGTCGCGATAGAACGCGTTGGCCTTGTCCAGCGAGCCCACCAGGATGCCGATGTGCGCCAGCGTGTCCGACAGACCCGCGCCCATGTGCCGGCCGCGCGTCTTGCCGCTGTCGCTGTCCGGCAGATACTGGACGAACTCCACGCCGTGGCCGTCGGGGTCCTTGATGGTGAAATTCAGGTTGCCCGTGCGTCCCTTCGGTGCCTTCGCAGGGACAGTGATGCCCTTTGCCGCGAGGTAGGCGCGCATCGCCTCGATGTCTTCCACTTCCAGCGCGATGTGGTTCAGGCGGTCGCTCTGCGGCTGGCGCTCCGGGAACAGCTCGATGAACTGCCGGTCGCTGATTTTGATGAAGGTGAGCGCCAGCCTGCCGTCGGGCTGCATCAGCTTGTAGGCCTCTTCGTAGCCCAGCAGCCCCGTGTAAAAACGGCGCGAAGCCTCCACATCCGCGGAGAAGATGGCGATGTGCGCCACGCCTATGATCCGCGGGCGTTTCAGCTCCTGGGCCGGGACGGCCAAGGCCAGCAGGAATAGAAGAGAAAGCGCTCTCATCGCCTCTGCATCATATCAACGCGGGCCGCCGGCGGCGTCAGGCGCGCCCGCGCCGCCAGCAGCCGGGCTCGTGGTCGTCCACCAGGCCCATGGCCTGCATGAAGGCGTACACGGTGGTGGGGCCGACGAAGGTCCAGCCGCGCGCCTTCAAGTCGCGCGACAGCTCCTTCGCCGTGCGGCCGGCGAAGCTCCAGAAGTAGCGGTCCAGGCTTCCGAATTCCGCCCTCAGTTCCAGCGCCCGCGCGGCGTTGTGGATGGCGGACTCGATCTTGCCCTGGTGCCGCACGATGCCCTTGTCCTCCAGCAGACGCTCGACATCCCGGGCGCGGAAGCGCGCCACGTGCTCGAAGTCGAAGGCGGCGAAGCCCCGCCGGAACGCCTCGCGCTTGCGCAGGATCGTCAGCCAGCTCAAGCCGGCCTGAAAGCCTTCCAGGCAGATCTTCTCGAACAGGCGGCGGTCGTCGTGCACCGGACGGCCCCATTCGTCGTCGTGATAGGCGACGTAATCCTCCGCCGTGCCGCACCACCAGCAGCGGCTGCGCCCGTCGGCGCCCACAATCAGTTTGCGCTCTCTTCCCATCCCCACCACCCTAGCATCCGGGCTGGCCGCGCAGCTTTTGCGTTCCGCCTGCACCGTTTGCGCCTCCGGGCAAGCCCCAGGCATCGCGTGGCACTGCAAATTCAACAGCATGGGCCGGGCCGCCGGTTTGGCTTCACGTTTGCAACTTCGTAGAGCGTCTGTCGAGGTTCCAGACCAGGAGATCGAAATCATGAATCGGAGACTTCTCCAAATCCTACTCGCGGCGGCCTGCACCCTGGCCGTCGCATCCGCCCAGGGGCCCAAGGGGCCCGGCGGCAACCCGGACGCCCCCCCCCACCGGCGCCGGACTGGATGTCGCTGCCGCCGCCACCATCAGCGGCCCCATCACGGCCATTCAGTCCGCTTACGGCGTGCAGTATCCCACCATCGTGGTTGCCGGAACCCAGATCAAGCTGGCCCCGGTCTGGTTCCTGCTCGAAAGCGACTTCGAGTTGAAGGTGGGCGACACGGTGGAAGTGCTCGCCGCGCCCTGCACTTGCACCGACGGCTCCTACGTGGCCCTCAAGATCACGAAGGACAACGTCACCGTCGAGCTCCGCGACTCGCTCGGCCTGCCGCTGTGGACCTCCCGCGGGGGCGGCCAGCGCGCTTCCGGCGGACCCAACGCGGCTGCGCCCCGCACCGGCGAGGGCTGCCTCGACCCGGCTTCCATCACCACCGTTACCGGCATCGTGGACAGCGTCACTCTCGGCGCCGGAATCCAGCAGCCCACTCTCGTGCTGAAAACCGGCACCACTGTCCTCAGCGTCAAGATCGGCCCTGAGCGCGTCCTCTTCGCCAGCGACATCGAGCTGAAGCCCGGCACGGAAGTGACCGTGAAGTACGCCGTCGCCGCCTGTTCCGGCGAGAACGTGGCGCTGAGCATCACCGCCGGCGGAGTCACCGTGGTCCTGCGCCAGGACGACGGCCGCCCCGTGTGGAACAACTGATCCCAGCCCCGTTCCACCCAAGCGGGAGCGCCCCTGGAGGAGCGCTCCCGCTTCGTTGCGTCCAGGTACAATGCGACTGACGGACAAGACAGCGCCGAACACCATGCAGTTGTGCACAGCGTCGTGTCTTTCACGGCCGCCGGGCGAACCCTGCTCCGGCCGGCGCTGCCTCATCGTCGAATCCCGCGCCGGCAACCGCGCCGCCCAGGAGATCCTCTTCGCGGCCATCTCGCGCTTTGTCCAGCGCCAGGCCGGCGTGCTGTGCCGCCACGGCGACGAGGCGGAAGACCTCGCTCAAACGGCCGTGCTGCAGATCTTCGAAAAACTCTCTCAACTGCGGTCTCCCGAACGCCTGCGGCCGTGGGTGAAGACCATCGTCCTGAACTCCCACCGCATGGCCGGGCGGCGGCTGCTCACTACCCCCTCCCGCGTGGAGCCGCTCACCGAGAATAGCTGCGCCGAACGGCCTGAGCTGACCGGGGGCATCGATGCCCGGCGCCTGCTGGACGCAGTTCTGCGCGGTATTCAGTCGCTCCCGCCCTCCCTGCGCGGCGCCTTCGAGCTGCGTGTCGTCCAGGGCCAGACCACCGCCGAGGCGGCCGTGCTGCTGCGAGTCAGCCCGGAGGCCGTGCGCACCCGGTTGGCGCGGGCCCGCCGCGCGCTTCGCCGCTCCATCGAGGAGGCTTCCGCTTGAAAACAAGGATTCTGCTGCTGCTGGCCGTGCCGCTGCTGGCGGATGAGCCCCGCTTCCTCCCGGCCGCTGAGTGCGCGCTCTGCCACTCCCGCCTGGCCCGCCCGCCGGAGTATCCGGTGTTGGGGCAGCACGCGTTGTGGGAACAGTCCATGATGGCCCACTCCGCCGTGGATCCCTACTGGCGGGCGCGCGTCCAGTTCGAGGTGAAGACGTCAGGACGCCCCGCGGCGGAAGTAGAAGACCTTTGCCTGCGCTGCCACGCCCCCGCCCAGCAGTATCCTCTCCGCGCCTCTGCGCGCAAGCTGGCCGTGGCCGGCCTCGACGATCTCGGCCGCGACGGCGTCACCTGCACCGTGTGCCACCAGATCACGCCGGCAGGGCTCGGCACCGCGGCTTCGTTCACGGCCGGCTTCCGCATCCTGCCGCTCGATAAGATTTTCGGCCCGCACCCGGACCCCTTCCAGATGCCCATGCAGCACCACACCGGCTTCACGCCCGCCGAATCGCGGCACGTGCTGGAATCCTCGCTCTGCGCCACCTGCCACACCGTCGTGGTCGATCACGGCTCCTCGAAGCTCGTGGAGCAGGGCGCCTACCTCGAGTGGCTGGCTAGCTCCTACCCCGCCGCCGGCCGCACCTGCCAGTCCTGCCACATGCCCGTGCTGCCCGGCGCCGAATACATCGCCCACCGCCCGCCGGGCGGCCCCTTCCCGCCCACCTCCCCGCGCACCCCGTTCGCGCGCCACGAATTCGCCGGCGTCAATGCCGTGATGGCGGAGCGCCTCGGCCATCCGGAGGCGGCCGCGCGCGCCCGCCGGCAGTTGCAAGCCGCGCTGCGCCTGGGCCTGAACGTGTCCCGCGAAGGTTCGACGCTCTCCTCCGTCGTCGAAGTCCGCAACCTGGCCGGGCACAAGCTGCCCACCGGTTTCCCCAGCCGCAGGCTCTGGCTGCGCTTCTCCGTGACGGATGCCTCCGGCCAGGTGCTGTTCGAATCCGGCGCATCCGAGCCGGGCGTGCAGCCCCACCACAAGCTCATCACCCGGCCAGAACAGGTGCAGGTCTTCGAGTCCGAAGCGGCCGGCGCCGACGGCGCGCCCACCCTTTCGCTGCTGAAGGCGGTCCGCCACCGCAAGGACAACCGCATCCTCCCGGCGGGTTTCCGGCCGCGCAGATTCCCTGATCTGGATATTGAGCCGCAGGGCGTCGCCGGAGATCCCGGCTTCCAGCCCGGCCTGGCGAGGACGGCCTACGCCATCCCCCTGCCC
>DAHVTI010000596.1 GCA_027324255.1 Bryobacterales bacterium
AAACCCCACGACGGCCAGCGCCGCCAGCATCTTTTTGTTCACAAAGAGCCCCTCACTCGGTGAAGAAATTGCCCATCCGCCGGAACTTCTCGCAGCGTTCCTCCACCAGCTCTTCCGGCGTCTTGCCCTTCATCTCGTCCAGCGTCCCCGTCAGCGTCTGCAAGAGGTACTGCGCCGCCCGGTCGTAATCGTCCTGCGCCCCGCCCGGCGGCTCCGGCACAATCCCGTCGATCAGCCCCAGCCGCATCAGGTCGCTCGCCGTGATCTTCAGCGCCGACGCCGCCAGTTCGCCCTTCGCCGAGTCCCGGTAGATGATCGCCGCGCAGCTCTCCGGCGAAATTACGCTGTAAATCGCGTTCTCCAGCATGAACACCCGGTTGCCGATCCCCAGCGCCAGCGCCCCGCCGCTGCCCCCTTCGCCAATCACCACCACGATCACCGGCACTTCCAGCCGCGACATCTCCCGCAGGTTGTACGCGATCGCCTCCGCCTGCCCGCGTTCTTCGGCATCGATGCCCGGATACGCCCCCGGCGTGTCCAGAAACGTGATCACCGGCCGCCCGAACTTCGAAGCCAGCTCCATCGCCCGCATCGCCTTCCGGTACCCTTCCGGCTTCGGCATGCCGAAGTTGCGGATCAGCTTCTGCTTCGTGTCCCGCCCCTTCTGCTGCCCCACGATCAGCGCCTGCGGCCCGCCCACCAGCGTCCCGAAGCCCGCCACAATCGCCGCGTCCTCGCCGTACGCCCGGTCCCCGTGGATCTCCGTGAAGTCCGGCATGATCCGCTGGATATAGTCCAGCGTGTGCGGCCGCTTCGGATGCCGCGCCAGTTGCACCCTCTGCCACGACAGGTTCACGCCCTGCTCGCCCCGCAGATCGCTCAGCTCCGACTGCAGCTCCTGCAGCCGCGCCTGCGCCCCCGTGGACTTCATCTGCAGTTGAGCGATCTCCCGCTCGATGTCGCCGATCCGGCTCTGTGACGGGTCACTCATAACTTCTACCTTCTTATGAGGCTAGCACCTCGAGCGCCTCCGCTCCGCAAATCCGGTCCACCTCCGCCTTGAATTCCTTGTCCGGCCGGATCTTCGCCGTCACGTCCACCACCGCCACGAAATCGCGCGGCTTCTCCAGCTTCATCCGCACGCTCGTCTCTCCCGGCTTGGCGTCGAACAGCTTTTTCAGCTCGCTCACCCGGTCCGCCCCGTTCTGCGTCAGCCGCACCCGGATGCTCACCAGCGTCGGGAAATTCACCCGCGCCACGTCCAGCGGGATAATCTCCTGCACGTTGATCTTCACCGTGCCGTCTTCCTCCGGCATCGCCTTGCCCCGCACCAGCACCGCCCGGTCTTCTTCAATCTCTCTCTGGATCAGCTCGTAGCGCGTCGCAAACGTCAGGCACTCCGTCGATCCGTGCCAGTCTTCCAGTTGGAAAATCGCCCACGGCTTCAGCTCTTTGTTTCGCCGCCGCTGCAGCGCCGTAATCATGCCGCACAGCGACACCTCGGTGCCCTTCTCCAGTCCGTTCAGAGTCTCGCTGCTGTGGTGCGTCAGCTCCGTCACCTTCCAGCGGTAGGCGTCCAGCGGATGCCCGCTCACGTAGAACCCGATCGTCTCTTTCTCGCCCCGCAGCTTCTCCGCCTGCGTCCAGTCGTTCACCTTCGGCAGCGCCCGCCCCGCCGTCTCCGCCGGCTCCGACGCCAGCAGCTCCCCGAATAGCCCCGTCTGCCCGCTCAACCGGTCCTTCTGCGCCCGCGCCGCGGACTCCATGCAGTCGCCCACTACCTCGAACAACTGCGACCGCGTCCCCTGCAGGTTGTCCATCGCCCCCGCCCGGATCAGGCTCTCCAGCACCCTCCGGTTCACCGCCGAAAGGTCCACCCGCTCGCACAGGTCGTCCAGCGTCGCGAACGTGCCGTGTTCGGCCCTTCCTTTTACGATCGCTTCCACCGCCCCCGCGCCCACGTTCTTCACCGCCCCCATCCCGAAGCGGATCTTGTCCAGCCCCACCGGCGTGAAGTTCAGGTCGCTCTGGTTCACGTCCGGCGGCAGCACCTCGATGCCCAGCGAACGGCACTCGTTGATGTACTTCACCACCTTATCGGTGTTCCCCGTTTCCGACGTCAGCAGCGCCGCCATGAACTCCACCGCGTAGTGCGCCTTCAAATACCCCGTCAGGTACGCCAGGTATCCGTACGCCGCCGAGTGCGACTTGTTGAACCCGTATTCCGCGAACTTGGCCAGCAGATCGAAGAGCGCCTCCGCCTTCTTCGGCGGATAGCCGCGCTCCTGCGCCCCCCGCAGGAAGCGCTCGCGCTGCTTGTCCATCTCTTCTTTCTTCTTCTTGCCCATCGCCCGGCGCAGCAGGT
>DAHVTI010000597.1 GCA_027324255.1 Bryobacterales bacterium
AGGCCCTCAAACTCCTCCGCCAGTCCCCCGCCACCGAACGCGCCTTCGACCGTGCCCGCGCCCGCCTCACCAAACTCGCCAAGCGCTCCATGGACGCCGTCCTCGAACGCCTCAAACAACTAAAAAATGAAGGAATCGGTCTGCAACTCGTTGATTCTTCGTTCGCCCACACCGCCGTCAGCCAGCCCGCCCCCCTCCCGCAGCACGGCCCGGAGCGCCCCTGCCCCCCCGTCTCTTCCCCAAACCTCCCCTCAATGCCCCCCCACCGGCTGCCCCTCCGGCGCCAAAGAAACATACTTCTCCCCCTTGGCCGCCTCCTCCCAAGCCGCCCGAGCCTTCCGAACCAACTCCGCCGACCCCAGCAAATCATAAGCCGACAAAGCCAAAGTCTTCGCCGCCACCATCATCCCCTTCCGCCCGATCTCCGTCCCCACGCAAGCCGTCGACTGCCACGAATGCAGCGGTACCCCCGGCGGCAGCGCCGCCGCCATCATGTGCCCCACCGGCGCCACCCAGCTCACGTCCCCAACGTCCGTGGACACCGACGAAAGCGATGTCTTCGGCGGCTGTACCTTCGCGACCGTCTCCAGCGCCGGCAAAGAGCCCGACCCCACCGTCGCCCGAATCCGCTCCGCGAACTCCGCCTCTTCCTTCGTGTAGGTCACCCCACCCACTACCCTCAGGTTCCGATCCAGCAAATCCCTCAAAACCGGGTTGCGCTTGAAGTTCGCGTACCCCGATACCACCTGAATCTGCACCTGCGTCCCGCTCCCCGTCGCCCCCGCCTGCGCGCAGTTCTGCACCCTCTCCCAGATCCCCATGAGAGTCTTCTGATCCGGGTGCCGCACGATGATCGACACCTCCGCCAGGTCCGGCACGATGTTCGCCGCCGCGCCCCCCTTCGTGATGATGTAGTGCATCCGCGTCTCCTGCGGTACGTGCTCCCGCAGCAGGTTCACCGCGTGCGTCATGATCTCCACCCCGTCCAGAGCGCTCCGCCCCGCCTCCGGAGCCCCCGCCGCATGCGCCGCTTTCCCGACAAACCGGACCCGCGCGCTGATGTTCGCCAGCCAGCTATTGTCGTCCGCCACGTTCCCGTCCCACGGGTGCCACGCCAGCACCACGTCCGCGTCCCGGAACGCCCCTGCCCGGATCATGAAGACTTTCCCGGCGCCCCCCTCTTCCGCCGGAGTCCCGTAGAACCGGATCGTCCCGCCCGTCCCCGCCGCCGCCATCTGCTCCTTCACCGCCACCGCCGCCAGTGCCGCCGCCGACCCCAGCAGGTTGTGCCCGCACCCGTGCCCCGGAGCCCCCTCCACCACCGCCTTCCGCTCCGGCCCGTCCACCTGCGACAGCCCCGGCAGCGCGTCGTACTCCCCCAGGATCCCGATCACCGGCTTGCCCGCTCCCCACTCCGCCGTGAAGGCCGTCTCCAGTCCCCCCACCTTCTCAGTGATCCGGAACCCCGCCTTCCGCAGCTCTTCCTTCAACAGCGCGGAACTGCGAACCTCCTTAAACCCCAGCTCCGGGTTCTCCCAGATCGTCCGCGAGATCTCCTTGAACCGCGGCGACAGGCCCTCCACCCGTCCCAGCAGGCTCTTCGCGGCGGGCGTCTGCGCCCCCGCTCCCAGCGTCATCACAACCAGTCCCAGTGCTGCCTTCCAATACGTCATAATGATGAGTCTCCCCCAGAACGCCCCCTTCGCGCCATGCCACGCTACGCCGCCATCGACATCGGCAGCAACTCGGTCCGCATGATGGCCGCTGACGTCGAGCGCGGCGGACGCTTCCAGGTCCTCGCCGAAGACCGCCAGGTCACCCGCCTCGGCGAATCCGTCTTCCGCGCCGGCGCCATCGACAAGGCCGCTATCGATCTCCTCGCTGCCGTCCTCGCCCGCATGGTCGCCGCCTACCTGCCCCTCGGCGTCCTCGCCGTCCGCGCCGTCGCCACCGCCGCCGTCCGCGACGCCTCCAACGGCGACGAGTTCCTCCAGCGCGCCTCCGAAGCCGTCGGCCAGCCCGTCGAGCTCATCTCCGGCCAGGAAGAGGCCCGCCTCATCCACCTCGGCGTCGAAACCCGCTGGCCCCACCCCGAAGAACGCATCCTCATCGTCGACATCGGCGGCGGCAGCGCCGAAATCATCGAGGCCGATCAGGGCATCCTCAAAGTCGCCTTCTCCCGCCCCCTCGGCGCCGTCCGCCTCCACTCCACCTTCCTCCAGCAGGATCCCCCCGCCCCCGCCGACCTCCGCCGCCTCCAGGACTTCATCGACGAAAAACTCGCCGTCGTCGCCCGCCGCGTCGAGCACGGCAACTTCGCCCGCGCCATCGGCACCTCCGCCTCCGCCTCCGCCATCGTCTCCGCCGCCAACCGCATCCCCCGCGCCCGCCGCCAGGACGCCGACCGCCGCCGCGCCACACTCCACCAGGTCCACCGCCTCTTCCGCAAGCTCTCCGCCCTCCCCCTCGCCGGCCGCCGCCAGCTCACCGGCATCGGTCCCCGCCGCGCCGAAATCATCGTCCCCGGCGTCGCCGTCCTCGCCGCCGTCCTCGAACGCTTCGGCATCCAGCAGCTCGCCTACTGCGCCGCCGGCGTCCGCGACGGCATCCTCCGCGACCTCGCCGACCGCGGCGCCGGCGCCGAGCGCGTCCGCCTCGATAACGAACAGCGCCTCCTCGTCGAGCAGTTCGCCCGCCGCTTCGGCGTCGACCTCAAGCACGCCCGCAAAGTCGCCGTCTTCGCCCGCGAGCTCTTCACCGCCCTCCAGCCCTGGCACCGCCTCGCCCCCGAACAGGGCCGCCTCCTCGAAGCCGCCGCCTACCTCCGCGACACCGGCCATGCCATCAACGACATGAGCCACCACAAGCACTCCCAGTACATCGTCGCCAACTCCGACCTCGCCGGCTTCACCGACGCCGAACGCCTCGAGGTCGCCCTCCTCTGCCGCTACCACCGCAAGTCCATGCCCTCCTACCGCCACGCCGAGTTCCTCACCCTCCCCCAGGAACGCCAGCGCGTCCTCCTCCTCCTCGCCCCCATCCTCCGCATCGCCGACGCCCTCGACCGCAGCCGCGACCAGCGCGTCGCCAATATCTCCTGCTCCTTGCAGCCTGCCTCCCTCTCCCTCACCCTGGAGTCGGCGGGCGACTTGAGCCTCGAACTCTGGGCCGTCGAACGCGCCGCCCCGCAGTTTCGCCAGGTCTACCAGAAGTCCTTCACCGTCCAGGCGGTGCCAGCATGACCCTCTCCGAGCACGCCCGCTGTGCCCTCGAAGCCCAGATCCGCCGCCTCGAAGACCAGCTCGCCCTCGCCATCGCCGGCCCCGCCGAAGACCCCGTCCACGACTTCCGCGTCGCCATCCGCCGCCTCTCCGCCTCCCTCCGGATCTTCTCTCACTTCTTCCCCGATCGCGACGCCCGCCGCCTCCGCCGCGCCCTCAAACCCGCCCTCGACGCCGCCGCCATTGTCCGCGACCTCGACGTCGATACCGCCCTCCTCCACAAGCTGAAACTCCCCGCCGCCCATCCCTTACTCGCCCGCATGGCCCGCGACCGCGGCCTCGCCGCCCTCGCCTTCACCGGCCAGCTCTACCTCCTCCGTTCTCGGGAAATCCCCCTCTCCTGGCTCGACCCCGTCTCCCGCCTCCTCGAAACTAACGAGGACGCCCCTCTCGCCCCCCGCGCCTTGCTTCCTCCTCTCGCCGCCGGCTTCTTCAAGGCCGGCCGCAAAACCACCGCCAAGGCCACCCCCGAGCGCCTCCACGCCTTCCGCCTCGCCGCCAAGCGCTTTCGCTACACCCTCGAAGTCTTCCGCCCCTTCTACGGTCCCGTCTACGGCACGCGCCTCGAGCACGTCCGCGAGATCCAGTCCATCCTCGGCAACCGCCAGGACTGCGCCGTCACCGCCGCCCTCCTCCAGCCCTTCGCCCCGCTCGACGCCGAAGCCAGCCTCGCCCTCGAAGCCGTCCACGCCCGCGCCGCCCGCCTCGAACGCGACTTCCTCCGCTTCTGGCACACCCAGTTCGACGCCCCCGGCCAGGAACTCCTCTGGAGCCGTTACCTCTCCCGCCGCCCCCCGGCGCCCAGGATCCCCGCATGAGCCAGCCCACCCCTCTCAAGTTCATGGAGGCCGTCAACGGCATCCAGAAGGCCGCCGTCGCCCGCGCCGCCATCGAGCTCGACGTCTTCACCCGCCTCGGCGAAGGCCTCTCCACCGCCGGCGAAGTCGCCGCCGCCTGCGCCTGCGCCCCCCGCGGTATGCGCGTCCTCCTCGACGCCCTCACCGTCCTCGATCTCGTCGTGAAGCACGAAGGCCGCTACACCCTCACCCGCGATTCCGCCCTCTTCCTCGATCGCCGCTCCCCCGAGTTCATGGGCTCCTGCGTCGAGTTCCAGCACGCCCCCTTCATGCAGTCCGCCTTCCTCCACTTCACCGACGCCGTCCGCCGCGGCGGCGCCGTCACCGAGCCCGAAGGCACCGTCGCCCCTGAGCACGAAGTCTGGGTCCGCTACGCCCGCGACATGATGCCCCTCGCCCTGCCCCAAGCCCGCAAGGCCGCCGAAGTCGCCGGCGCAGTCTTCTCGGTCGTCGACCTCGCCGCCGGCCACGGCATGTTCGGCATCACCATCCTCCAGCACTCTCCCCACGCCCGCTGCCTCGCCGTCGATTGGCCCAACGTCCTCGAACTCGCTCGCGAAAATGCCCAGAAAGCCGGAGTCCAGGACCGTTATGAAACAAGCCCCGGCAACGCCTTCGAAGTCGATTTAGGCCGGAACCACGATCTCATCCTGCTCCCCAACATCCTCCACCACTTTGACCGCCAGGCCTGTGAGACTCTCCTTCGAAGAGCCCATTCCGCCCTCCGCCCCGCGGGCCGGGTCTTTGTCGTCGAACTCGTCCCCCACGAAGATCGAGTCACCCCCAGCGCCCCCGCCTGGTTCGCGACGATGATGTTAGCGACCACCCCCCAAGGCGACGCCTACACCCTGAGCGAGTACACCTCGATGCTAGCCGCCACCGGCTTCGCGAAGCCCGAACCCCACCCCATCCCCGGCTCCGCCCGAACCCTCCTCGTCTCCACCCGCTAGCTCCTGTTTCCCACCTGCCTCTCCCATCTCGATACAATAGCCCTCCATGTGGCAGCAGACTTACTCGCCGCTTGCCGGCAGCCTCGGCCTCTCCGCCCTCGCCGCCGCCCTCCCCCTCTTCACCCTCCTCTACCTCCTCGGCGTCCGCCGCACCGCCAGTTGG
>DAHVTI010000598.1 GCA_027324255.1 Bryobacterales bacterium
CGCTGCAAGCAGTCGGGTATGTTCTGGACCGTCCGCGGCGCCAACGCCATCCTGGCCCTGCGCTGCTGTCAATTAAACGGCCGCTTCGAAGACTACTGGGAAGCACGCCGGGCTTGAGTTCCACTTTCATGTCGCGCACCCTCTGATTCCGGGCTTCTACCGCAAACGAAAAGGGCCGCCCTGCCGGGACGGCGCTTTTCGTGTTCACTTGTCGCGCTCACTGGTAAGACACCGTCTTCGTCGTGCCGAAGGCAAAGTTCAGGTATCCCGCTTCCAGGTTCCCGCCCTCCACCAGCGGCGCGTCGATTTTCACGACGCTCTTCTCCCCGGGCGTGTGCTGCAGCCCCACTGAGCCGAAGCTCTCCGGGTTTGTGCCGTCCGAAGCCGGCATCTGCGCCAGAATCCCGGCCGGCACTGTCAGCGTGCCGTTCACGGCCGGGGTCATGCAGACGAAGACTCTCGCCACCGTCCTGGTGTCGTGCTCCGGCGCCGGGCCGCGCGAGATGCCCGTGGCCGAAACCAGGTCGTTCTCGCCGCCCCCCGTCCAGGTGAACACCAGGCCGGCGCCGCGGTCGATCTGGCTGGACTCCGGCTCGTCCTTGTTGGACCAGGCGAGCGGGTCGGGCTCGTCGATGCCGGCCGTGAACGGTCCCATTCCCTCGCCGCCCTCTCCCGTCAAGGTGTAGAGCCCATTCGTGATTGCATCCACGGGCGTGCCGCCGGTGCCCGGCAGGCCGGGAATGCCCGGCAGTCCCGGAATGGACGGAATCGACGGGAGGCCCGGACCGGACGTGGGGTGGGGCAGCACCAGGTTGGACGCCTTGCTCTCCGGCGCCTGAGGCGCCTCCTTGTCCAGTCCGTTCGGTCCGCTGACACGGGTGATTCCCGCGTCGACTCCCTCCGGTTGCGGACCCGGCGTCTCCGCGCTCTCCTCCGAGGTAAACACGCTGCACCCGTTCGGGTTCAGGGCCCGCCCCGCGCTGCTCGAATTGAGATACGCGGCGAACTGCTCCGCGTCGTACCGCTGGAAAGCCCCCGATACCGTCTCCGTCTTGGGGTTCAGAGAAATCCCGAGCATCGACACGGATACGGTCTGCTGCAGCAGGCTCATATCTCCCATGACAATCGTTCCACCGGCATCCAGCGCGTGCATCGAAACGCCCAGCGGGCGCGTGCAAGCCACTTCAGTCCCCTCGCCCTACGCCAGGGGCAGAGTGGTCGTGGCGGTGATCTGGTCCTCCGCCAGCTTCACCTTGAAATGCACCAGGCAGGCGGTCGGCGCCCAATCGGGAGTGACCACGCTTTTCCGTCGGCAGCCAGGTCCGGCCGAGTACCGTGCCGCCCGCAATGCCGCTGTTGGTCACCAGGCCGAAATTGCGCTCCGCCACGCTCACCTGAAACGGGTCGCTGCTCTCTCCGTTGAATGTGACCGTGACGTTGTAATCCCCTTCCGGAGTGGGTGAGGGCAGAATCGCCGTAATCTTCCTGTCGCTGGCGTGGACCAGGTACGCTTGCACCGTCGCGGATACGTCCAGCGTGGTCAGGGTCACCGTGACCCCTTCCAGTTCCTGCCCGTACTCGGCGGTCACCGCCTCGGCCGGGCCCAACTCCGCGCCGGAGATGGTGAACACCAATCCACGCGGCAGTGTCGTCTTCGCCGGCACCGTCGCCAGCGTCTGAACGCCTGTCTTTTCACGGAAGGCCGGCTCTGCGGACGCTGCGGCAACCGCAACGCACACCAAGCCTGTGGCACAAAGCGTCTTCCTCCATTGCTCCTCCCAAGTCTTTGCCGCCCGGATCCAGATCCCGGCCGGCGGATGGCTGTACGCTGACAAGAGCAGGTTTGACGCCTTTGCACAAGCGTTTGTTCGGCGTGTTTTTGCTTACTCCCGCGGTCCGATCCCCAGCGCTCGCATTTTCTTGTAAAGATTGCTGCGCTCCAGCCCCAGGGCCTCCGCCGCCCGGCTCACGTTCCCCCCGCAGTCCTCCAGTTTCCTCAGAATGTAGTCCCGCTCGGCGGACTGCCTCACTTCCACCAGGCTTGCCGTTCTGTCCCCGCTCCGTTCCGCCTGTCTCCGGCCCTGCGGCAGCGGCACGTGCCGCGCGTCGATTCTCACCTGCGGATACATGATCACGATCCGCTCCATCAGGTTCTTCAGCTCCCGCACGTTGCCCGGCCAGCCGTACTCCTTCAGGCTCGCGATGGCTTCCTCGGTGAGTTCCTTGGCCTTGCGGCCGTAAGCGCTGGTGAACTCGCGCAGGAAATGCTCCGCTAGGAGCGCGATGTCTTCCAACCGCTCGCGCAGCGGAGGCACTTCGAAAGGGATCACGTTCAGCCGGTAGAAGAGGTCCTCCCGGAAATTGCCGCGCTCAATCTCCTCCTCCAGGTTCTTGTTGGTCGAGGCGATCACCCGCACGTCCACCTGCACCGCTTCCAGTGAGCCCACCGGCTCGAAGCGCTGCTCGTCCAGCACCCTCAAGACCTTGGCCTGCGTTCTCAAGCTCATGTCCCCGACCTCATCCAGGAAGAGCGTCCCTCCATCGGCTTTCTCGAATTTCCCGATCTTGTCCGCGGCCGCTCCGGCAAGGCTTCCCTTGCGATGGCCGAACAACTCGCTCTCGATCAGTTCCTCCGGCAGTGCCGCGCAGTTCACCTCCACAAAAGGCTGGTCCGCCCGCGCGCTCCCGGCGTGGATGGCGTGCGCCACCAGTTCCTTGCCCGTGCCGCTCTCCCCATAGATCAGCACCCGCCCGTTCGTCGCCGCCATCAGCGAGATCTGCTGCCGCAGAGCCTTGGCCGGGACGCTCTCGCCGATGATCTTCAGCCGCGCCTGCCCCGTCTCCTTCAGGTCCGCCACTTTCTGCTGCAGCCGCCGTTGCTCCAGGGCATTCTTCAGCACCAGCAGGACCCGCTCGATGGTCAGTGGCTTCTCCAGGAAGTCGAACGCCCCCAGCTTGGTGGCCCGCACCGCCGACTCGATGTTGGCGTGCCCCGAGATCATGATCACCGCCGGCCCCCCGGAATCTCCCGGCGCGTGCATCCTCTCCAGCACCTCCAGCCCGTCCATCCCCGGCAGCCACACGTCCAGCAGGACCGCCTCGTAGCCGCCTGCTTCGATCTCCCGTAGGCCCTCCTCGCCTGTCGCCGCCGACCGAGTCTCGAAGCCCTCGTCCTCCAGCACCCCGCTCAGCGAGGCCCGGATTCCGGGTTCATCGTCGACGATCAGCACTCTCGTCCGCCTCATGCCTGCACCTCAGCCGGCCTCGTGTCCGTGTCCTGCGCCCCCGCCGCCGGCAATTCGATGATAAAGCGCGCGCCCATCGGCGTGTTGTCCTCCACCCGGATGTTCGCCTGGTGCTCCGAGACGATGTGGCTCACAATCGCCAGACCCAGGCCGGTCCCACGCTTCTTCGTGCTGAAGTACGGCAGGAACATCTTCTCTTTATCCTCGGTCGAGATGCCGCACCCCGTGTCGGCAATCACTAGCTCCACCGTCTCCGGCGACACCGCCTGCGTTTCCACATACAGGTCCCGCAAAGGCGATTCCGCCATCGCCTCCGCCGCGTTGTCCACCAGGTTCACGATCACCCGCTTGAACTGCTCGCGGTCCAGTGCCACCGGCGGCAGGCCGGCGCTCAGCCTCCGCCGGATCGTCACACCATCCAGCCGGCCTTCAAATACCGCCAGCCCCTCTTCCACCACTGTGTTCAGGTTCGTAGGAACCGGCCGCGCCGTGGGGAATCGGGCAAACTGAGAGAACTCGTCCACCAAAGACTTCACGCTCTCCACTTCCCGCCCGATCGTCGCGCAGCATTCGGTGATGATCCGCCGCACATCCGGTCCGGCCTGCGTCTTCTCCATTTGGCGCAGGATCCGCTCCGAACTCAGCGCAATCGGCGTCAGCGGATTCTTCAGCTCGTGCGCGATCCGGCGCGCCACCTCGTGCCACGCCGCCGCCTTCTGCGCCCTCAGCAATTCGCTGGTGTCCTCGATCACCAGGACGTATCCCGAGGTCACGCTCGCCTCCAGAGCCGCCACCGTCAGCGCCAGGTGCCTGACTCCCTCACCGGACTGCAGCTCGAACTGCCGGTCTGCCGACCCCGTCCTCCGCGCCCGTTTCAGCAGCCGCGAAAACTCGCCGGCCCGCTCCCCCGGAATCAGCTCCGTCAGTTTCACCCCCGGTTGGATCAGCCGCTCCGGGAAGATCCGGTGCAGCGCCCCATTCACCAGCAGCACCGTTCCGTCATGGCCCAGCGAGATCACGCCTGTCGGGATGCTTTCGAGCACCGCTTCGATAAAGCGCCGGCGCCGCTCCAGTTCATCCCGGTTCGCCTCCAGGTCCTGCGTCATCTCGTTGAACGCCCTGACCAGCGACGCCAGTTCGTCCGTCGCGCTCACCCGCACCCGGTACGCCAGGTTCCCGCCGCGCACCGCCCGCGCCGCTTCCAGCAGCGCCGTCACCGGCGCGGAAATCTGTCGCGCCAGAAACAGCGCCACCCACATCGCAATGAACAGCACGAACAGCGTGATCAGGAACAGCAGTTGCAGGTAGAACAGCCGTGTCTCCCGGCGGCTCGACGCCAGCCGGTCATAATCCCGGATCTGTTCGTTGATCTCGCGGCCGCGCGACTCCAGGTTCAGCGGCATCCGCAGCCGGACCACCACCTTCCCCCCGCCCGGCGCCGCCGCCGTGGCCGTCACCTCCTTCCCTCCTTCCCCCAACTTGCCGGCCTCGCACACCGTAATCTGCCCGCCGTCCGGACGCTCCAGGTGCACGTCTTCGGCCCGTGTCTGTTCACAGACCGAGGCGAAAAACGCCGACGGCATCTGTCCCGTCGACAGGAAGTCCCGCAACTCTCCGCTGTCGGCCACCCAATGCGCCAGCGCCGCCGCCTGCTTGCCCGTCTGTGCTTCCATGGCTCCGGCAATCTCGCTCAGGTTCAGCTTGATCCTCTCCGCCGGCCGGCTGAACCACTTGTCCAGGTTCCGGTTCAGCACCTCCACGCTCCACAGCACCAGGAAAATGGTCGGCATCAGAGTCAGGCTCAACGCCCCCACCAGGATCTTCGTGCGGATCCGCGAACCCTCCACGCCCGCCCGTCGCGCGTAATATAGCTTCACCGCATCCCGGAAGAGCATGAACCCCAGCAGCACCGTCAACAGGAAGATCAGCGTGGACAGGCCCCAGAAAACATAGGTCTGCTCTGTTGTGGCGGGACCGTAGTCCCCCACCGTGAACGAGCCCTGCCAGATCACCAGGGCCATTAGGATTGACAATAGTGTGAGCCCGACCCCAAACCGGAGTCTCTGTCTTACGGCCATCCCAGTTTCCTGCCTGTCCTTTCCATCATAGCCCGGAACTTTTCCTAACACCTTGATTATCTGTCGCTTCGGCCTGGTTGTCCTGCTTTCTGGCAGACAATCATTGCGACTTCTTAATTCAGACAAGGTTGACTTGATTAGCTACCTTTATGTTACGATTCTCACATCGAAATCTACCCTTGTCTCTAAATGGGGAGTTTCAGGAGTTCTTTGATGATCTCAGCCGCAATCGGCCTAACCCTGGCGCACCACGCCAGCGGGGCAGTCGGCGGTACTCAGGCTAGCCCGTATCAACTTTCCTTCGCCCTACCCGGCGAAGGGCTGAAGCCTCGTGTCTCTGTCCTCAACGGGCCTGCCCGGGACGATTCGTCGAAGACCCCGATCAACCACGTCGAGCGAACACCCAACACAGAGCTATGTTGTCTCACTCCGGCCCACGTACGGCCGCACCGGCTCGTCAGGGTCTTTTCTTTCGGGAGTAACCAATTGATCCATTTTGGGAGGTTTAAGTGAATAGCAACTGGTTTGCGAGCTTCAGGGGACTCGCTCGCCTTACAATGGCGGGCCTTACCCTTTTCGCACTGCTTTGTGGCCTGGCTTTCGCCCAGGAAACCACCGGTGGCATCCAGGGCCAGGTGACTGACCCCAGCGGCGCTGCAGTTGTCGGCGCAAAAGTTGAAATCAGCGGCGGTGCTCTGCCGCGCGCCATCGAGCTCTCCACGGACTCGACCGGCTCGTATCAGATTCCCCAGGTCCCCGTTGGCACTTACACGATCACGGTCGGCATGGCCGGCTTCTCCACTGTGAAGAAGACCGACACGCCCGTCGTCATCGGTAAGTCCACCCGCGTCGACTTCAAGCTCGAAGTGGGCAAGGTGACGGAGAGCGTGGTCGTCGCGGCTGACGCCGTGATGGTCGACACCACCTCCAGCGCCTCGGCCATCAACGTCGACAAGACCTTCTTCGATCTCATTCCGAAGGGCCGCAGCTTCTACGATCTCGTCAGCATCGCCCCCGGAGCCCGCGCCGAAAGCAAGACCGGCGGCATCCAGGTGGACGGCGCTTCCGGCTCCGAGAACGTTTTCTACCTCGACGGCATGGAAGTCACCAACGTGCAGACCGGCGTTCTCAGCGGCCAGAACCGCATCCCGGTCGAGATGGTGCAGCAGGTCCAGGTCAAGAACGGCGTCATGGAAGCCCAGTATGGCGGCGCCATGGGCGGCGTGATCACGGCTGTCGTTCGCAGCGGCAGCAACGAATGGCATGGGCAGGGCGGCTTCTACTTCAACAACGATTCCATGCAGGCCCGCACCAGGCCGACGCTTGAAATGGATCCGACCGACGCCACCCGCAATTCGGGCCGGTACTTCCAGAACAAGCTTGACGATTACTCCACCTGGAACCCCGTCTTCAACTTCGGCGGCCCCATTCTCAAGAACAAGCTGTTCTACTTCGGCGGCTTCATGCCCACGCTGACCACCACCAACCGGGACGTCAAGTTCCTTGTCGACGGCCAGACGCGCTCCTACTCCCGAAAGGATCGCCAGCACTACGTCGCCAACAAGCTCGATTTCGCCGCTTCCAGCAAGCTGCGCATGAACGCTTCCTGGATCTGGAACCCCACTTACGTCAAAGGCTTGCTCCCGGCGCAGCAGGGAACCGAGTCCCCGAATCGCGACTGGGCCGGCTTGGGCAGTTACAACGCTGGCAACATCCTCTCCGGCCAGGTGGACTACCTCGCCACCAGCAAGCTGATCATCAGCTTCCGCGGCGGGTACAACCGGACCAACTCGACCGACCGTTACTCCGTCGGTACTTCGGAAGTCCCGTACGTCTACAGCATCGCCAACACGATGTTCCCTGACCTGCCCTCCAACCTTGTCGTCAAGAACGCCGGTTGGCAGCAACTCGGCGCCGGCAGCCAGTACTTCGACATCTACAAGCGCATCAACCTCAACGCCGATGCCAGCTACCTCGCCAACTGGAAGGGCCAGCACAACATCAAGTTCGGCTGGCAGTACAACAAGCTCGAAAACGACGTGAAAAACCTCCGCTATCCTGCGGGCCGTTACCAGTTCTACTGGAATCAGTCGCACGCCTGCATCACGGATCAGTGCTCCGGCAGGCTCCGCGGCGCCTATGGTTACTACTACTGGCTGACCTACGGCCAGTTTGGGAACGCCACCAGTGACAACCAGGGCCTCTTCTTCCAGGACAACTGGCGCCTCAACAAGCACCTCACTCTCAACCTCGGTCTGCGCGCCGAGCGCGAGTTCCTGCCCAGCTTTTCCAAGGAAGGCGTCGCCGCCGCTCCCCCCATCGAGTTCAACTTCGGCAAAAAGCTCTCGCCTCGCATCGGCGGCGCGTGGGACCCCAAGGGCGACGGCAAGATGCGCGTCTATGCGTCCTGGGGCTACTTCTACGACGTGATGAAGTATGAGATGCCCCGCGGCAGCTTCGGCGGCGACATCTACCAGACCGCTTACTACAGCTTCGACGATCCGAACATCTACCAGCAGATGAAGACCTACGGCTATCCGAAGGATCCGACCAAGCTGCCTGGAACGTTCCAGGAAATCGTCGACTGGCGCATCCCCTCCAACGATCCCAAGTCCTGCGAAAAGCAGGGCCTGGCTTGCACCGGCATGACCATCGATCCCAATCTCAAGCCCATGAAGCAGCGCATGTTTGACCTGGGCTACGATTACTCCATCAGCCCCACGCTCGTTGCCTCTCTTCGCTACACCAACCGCCGCCTCATCCGGACCATCGAGGACGTCGGCACGCTCGGCTCCGGCGGCGAAGTCTATTACATCGCCAACCCCGGCGAAGGCATCACCGTCGCCCCCGGCACCTGGGAAGCCGGCTTCCCCGTCACCCCCAAGGCCATCCGCAACTATGATGGTCTCGAGTTCCGCCTCGACAAGCGCTTCGCCAAGAACTACCAGTACGCCGCCAGCTACACCTGGTCGCGCTCCTACGGCAATTACTCCGGTCTCGCCAGTTCGGATGAACCGGATGCCAACGGTGTCGGCCGCACCAGCCCGAACGTGAACCGCTACTTCGATCTTCCCTGGCTCGGCTACACCGAGAAGGGCGTGATGTCCGAAGGCCGCCTGGCCACTGACCGTCCGCACACCCTGAAGTTCTTCGGCGGCTACACCCAGAAGAGCCTCCTCGGCAATACCACCATTTCGCCGAACGTCCAGCTCTACTCGGGCACCCCTCTCACCACCCAGATCAACGCCATCTCCTCCGTGCCGGTCTATCCGTACGGCCGCGGCGACATGGGCCGGACCCCGGTCTTCTACAACATGGACCTCAACCTCATGCACGACTTCATGCCGTTCAAGTCCTACGAGAGCATGAAGATCCGCTTTGAGTTCTCCATCTTCAACCTGTTCAACTCGAGCATCGTCACCAACAAGGATCAGACCATCCTGCACCCGGACGACGGCCAGCTCCAGTTTGCCAACGATGCCGACATCTTCAAGGGCTTCAACACCGCTGCCCTCATGAAGGCTCAGGACATGCGCGTCAGCCCGCTCTACGGCCTCGCCAGCGGCTTCCAGGGCCCGCGCTCCACCCGTCTCCAGCTCACCTTCTTCTTCTAGGAAG
>DAHVTI010000599.1 GCA_027324255.1 Bryobacterales bacterium
CCCAAGATCGCCGGCCTGAGTCGCATTGAAGCTGCTTTTGAAACGAGTGACCAGCGCAGCTACTGGGTGCCGTGCCCGGCCTGCGACGCGATGCAGACATTGACGTTTGCGCAGGTCACATGGCCCAAAGGGAAGCCAGAGGAAGCCGTCTACGTCTGCGAGCACTGCCGCGCCCGCATCGAGAATCACCAGAAGCACTGGATGCTTGAGCGGGGCGAGTGGCGCCCGGGCGCGGCAGGCGACGGGAAGACCGCTGGTTTCCACCTGTCGAGCTTGTACAGCCCGGTGGGGTGGTTCGGCTGGCCAGAGGCCGCGGTCATGTTTGAGAAGGCACAGAGCAATCCGACGCTGCTACAGGTCTTCGTCAACACGGTCCTCGGTGAGACGTGGACGCAGATGGCCGAGGCTCCTGACTGGCAGCGGCTCTATGACCGGCGCGAAGACTATCGCCTGGGCGTGGTGCCTCTTGGTGGTCTCTTTCTGGTGGCCGGCTGTGACGTGCAGCGCGATCGTCTTGAGGTGCAGGTGACCGCCTACGGACGAGGCCGCGAGAACTGGCTAGTCGACTACGTCGTCATCGATGGCGACACCTCGCTTCCCGAAGTATGGAACCGGCTGACCGACCTGCTGAACAGGATCTACCCGCACCAGGCCGGAGTAGAACTCGGAATCGTCAAGATGGCCGTCGACTCGGGCTATGCCACACAGCAGGTCTATTCGTGGGTCCGGCAACAGGGCCCCGGACGTGTGCTGGCTACGAAGGGCTACGAGACTGGGGCCGCTCCGATTGGCCAGCCGACTGCCGTCGATGTGATGGTCACGGGCAAGCGCAGCAAGCGCGGCATCAAAGTGTGGCCGGTAGCGACCGGGATGCTTAAGAGTGAATTCTACGGCTGGCTGAAGCTGGAGCGGCCGACAGTGGAGGGTGGGCAGCCGTTCCCACCGGCGTACTGCCACTTCCCGCAACTCCAGGAAGAGTTCTTCCGGCAACTCACCGCCGAGCAGTTGGTCCCGAAGGTCGTCAAAGGGTACAGGAAGCTCGAATGGGTGAAGACGCGGGAGCGGAATGAGGCTCTCGACACCTTCGTGCTTGGGCGCGCAGCAGCTGCCCAGTTCGGGATGGACCGCTTCACAGAGCGGCATTGGCGCGTGCTCGAAGAACAAGTGGGAAGGCCGGGTGCGCGAGCGTCCGTAGGCACGGTGGAACTGCCGGCGGAGGCGCCGCGCACTCTGCCACCAACACCCCGCCCAGCAGCGGCTCGCCGCGTGGTTCGCTCTCGATTTCTGCAGAACTGACATGCCCTACACCGAACAGCAACTCCAGGCACTGCGAGATGCCCTCGCCAGCGGTGTGCGCCGGGTGCGGTTCGCCGATCGTGAGGTGGAGTTCCGGGATGTGGCCGAACTGAAACAGGCGATCGCCACAGCAGAGGCGGAAGTGGCCAAAAGCGCCGGGACGCCGGTTGTGCGACAGATCCGGGTTTCCACGGGGAAGGGCTTCTGAATCGATGACGCTCCTGAGTCGGTTGAAAGCCGCATTGCCCTGGCGTGGGCGGATGGCATCCGGCTACGAGGCCGCCGCCAACACTCGCCGGACCACAGGCTGGTGGCCGGTGACGAGTGACATCAACACCCTGGTGTTCGGCGGGCTCGATACCCTGCGCTCGCGTTCGCGCGAGATGGTGCGGCGCAATCCGTGGGCGGCCAACGCTCTCGATTCGTTTGTCGGAAACTGCGTGGGCACGGGCATCAAGCCGCAGTCGTTGCATCCGGACCCGGAAGTGCGGGAGCGCATTCAAAAGCTGTGGCTCCAGTGGACCGACGAGTCTGACGCGAGTGGGCTCACGGATTTCTACGGGCTGCAGTCGCTAGCCTGCCGGTCGACGGCAGAAGGCGGCGAGTGTCTCATCAGGATTCGGCCACGTCTGCCCAAGGATGGCCTGAGTGTCCCCCTACAACTGCAATTGCTCGAAGGCGAGCACCTGCCGACGAACGAGAACCGGCGTCTGGAAAACGGCGACTACATCCGCGCCGGCATCGAGTTCAACGCGATTGGGAAACGGGCCGCCTATCATTTGTACCGGGAGCACCCGGGCGACTCGCTGAACCCGATGGCATCAACAGAGATGGTCCGCGTGCCAGCAGAGTCCGTGCTGCATCTGTTCCGCCCAATCCGCCCGGGGCAACTTCGCGGGCAACCCTGGCTCGCGCAGGTGCTGGTGAAGCTCCACGAACTCGACCAATACGACGACGCCGAACTGGTGCGGAAGAAGACGGCGGCGATGTTTGCCGGCTTCGTCATCAAAAACGCCCCGGAGGACCAGATCCTGGGTGAGGGTACAGCGGACGCGAGCGGCACGGCCCTGGCCGGTCTCGAACCCGGGACGCTCCAGATCCTGCTGCCCGGCGAGGACGTGAAGTTCTCGAACCCTGCAGACGTCGGTGCCAGCTACGAAACATTCATGCGGGTCCAGCTGCGCTCGATCGCGGCGGGCATCGGAATCACCTACGAGCAACTCACCGGCGACCTGACGGGAGTGAACTACTCCTCGATTCGCGCGGGGCTGCTTGAGTTTCGTCGGCGCTGTGAACAGTTCCAGCATCAGGTGCTGGCCTTTCAGATGTGCCAGCCCGTCTGGCGGCGGTGGGTTCAGGCGGCCGTACTCTCTGGCGCCTTACCGGCCGCAGAGGACCTGTCGGCCTACTACGAGGTGAAGTGGATTCCGCCAGGCTTCGCCTGGGTCGATCCTCTGAAGGACATCAATGCCCAGATGATGGCCGTCCGCGCAGGCTTCAAGAGTCGATCCGAGGTCGTCTCCGAGCAGGGCTACGACGCCGAGGCGATTGATCGGGAGATTGCCGCCGACAACCAGCGAGCCGACGATCTGGGCCTCAGCTACGACACGGATCCGCGGCCCGAGGAACCCGTGCCCACAGACGAAAGCAACATATGACCATCCGAAGAGATCAACTCCTGCGCCTGTTTGGCGCGAAGCCGTTGCTGATCGAGGGGTCGAAGCTCGAAGCTGGGTACGCGGCGCGGCGGCCCTATGCCTTCCAGGACGGCGTTGCTGTCGTCGATATCGCCGGTGTCCTTGCCAATGAGCCGTCCCTGTTCGAGGCCGTCTTTCTGGGCGCGACAGCCTACGGGCAGATCCTCGATGAGGTGGAGCAGGCAGTCGCCGATCCGGAGGTGCGGGGCATACTGTTGCGCATCAATTCACCCGGCGGCGACTCGGACAACGCATTTGAGACCGCGGCGGCAATCAACCGGCTCGCCAAGGAGAAACCGATCTGGGCCGTCGCCGACAACAGCGTCTTCAGTGCGGCATATCTGCTTGCGACCTCAGCCGCGAAGATCTATGTTCCTGAGTTCACCGGCGGAGTCGGCAGTGTCGGCGTCTACGCCGAGCACGTCGACTGGAGCGAGTACAACCGCAAGCTCGGCGTGAAGGTGACCTACATCGCCGAGGGCGAAGGCAAGACCGACGGGAATCCCAACGAGCCACTTTCCGATGCCGCGCGGAGTGCACTTGGCGCAGAGGTTTCCCGCCTCTACGGACTCTTCGCGAGTACCGTCGCCCGTGGGCGGGGTCTCACAGAGGATGCCGTCCGCGAACTCGGCGCGGCCCTCAAGTACGGTCCCGAGGCTGTCGCGGCAGGCCTCGCAGACCGAACAGGCACGTTTCGCGATGCGCTGGCCGGTCTGATCGCCGCGACCCGAAAGTCGGGCGCATTTGCTGGTCCCAAGATCTCAATCCATCCAGGAGGCAACACCATGCAACAGGAAACCGGGCAGGCGGAGGTGGTTCAGGCCGCCACGCCCGAGCCCATCATCGACATCGAAACCGTCCGCGCCGAGGCCGGACGCCATGGCTACGCGGACGCACGGGAGATTGTGGAGCTCTGCGCGTTGGCCGGTATGCCCGGACGCGCCGCTGCCCTGCTGGCTCGGCACGCTACGCCAGCCGAGGCTCGCCGGCAGCTGTTCGAGGCGCGCGCCGCCGAGGAACCCGCGGAGATTCGGTCCCACGTCATGCCCGAGAGCGGCGCCAGTGCCGTGGGCTCGCCCGAAAACAGCCCGGTCGTCAAAGCCGTCGAGCGCCTGATGACCACCGCCAAAGGAGGCAAGTAAGCCATGGCCGTACAGACCGAATCGAAGCGCTTGGGCGACTGGCTCAAGTGGGAATTGGAGAACCAATACAGCCGGGACATCGTCACCGTGCTGGCCGGGAACGGTGCCGAACGCGCGCTGACCAGCGGCATGGTGCTGGGCCGCGCCACGAAGGGAACGGCCACGGGCGCGGCTGTCGCCGGCAACGCCGGCAACGGCACCGTTACCGCGAACCCAATCGTCGGGCAAGCCGCCAAGCCCGGCATCTACCAGGTCGTTTGTGTGGAACCGGCGGCGAACGCCGGCAAGTTCTCGGTCGAGGATCCCGACGGCATCCTGATCGGTATCGCCACAGTGGGTGTGCAGTTCGCCACGCACCTGACGTTCACCATTGCAGACGGTGCAGTGGACTTCGTCGCTGGAGACGCCTTCAATATCACCGTCGCTGCCGGTTCCGGCAAGGTGAAGCAGATTGACTTCGCGGCCACGGATGGCTCGGACGCCGCGTGCGGCATCTTGACCGAGGAAGCGGCGGCGCCCGACGGAACGGACAGGTCGGCGGTGGCTGTTGTGCGCAACGCGATCGTCTCGGACAACGGCATTACCTGGCCGGCCGGAGCAACGCAACCGCAGAAGGACGCCGCGACCGCCCAACTCAAAGCCGCGGGCATTCTGGTCCGCCAAGGAGCGTAACTCATGCTGAATCCCTTTTCGAATGATGCCTTCAACATGGTGGCCTTGACGGCCGCCATCAACAAGATCCCGAATAACTATGGGCGGCTGGAGCAGCTGAACCTCATGCCTGCCGATGGCGTGCGGACCCGCACCATCCTCATCGAGGAAATGAGCGGCGTGCTAAACCTGCTGCCCACCATGCCCGTGGGGGCGCCGGGATCGCTCGGTACGCAAGGCAAGCGCAAGGTGCGATCCTTCGTGATTCCGCACATCCCGCACGACGACGTGGTTCTGCCGGAGGAAGTTCAGGGATTGCGTGCCTTCGGCTCGGAGAACGAGCTCGAAGCGCTGTCAAACCTGATCGCCAGGAAGCTCCAGAACATGCGCAACAAACATGCGATCACGCTGGAGCACTTGCGCATGGGTGCATTGAAGGGCGTGATCCTCGATGCGGATGCCTCGACCATCTACGACCTGTACTCGGAGTTCGGCATCACGCAGAAGACCGTCAACTTCGCCCTCACCACCAACACCACCGAGGTGATCAGCAAGGTCCTCGAGGTGAAACGCCACATTGAAGACAACCTGCGCGGGGAGTTCATGACCGGCATCACGTGCCTCTGCTCGCAGGGGTTCTTCGACGCGCTGACCACGCACTCCAAGGTGAAGGAGGCTTACCAGCGCTGGCAGAACGGTCAGATCCTGTTCACCGACAACCGCACGAACTTCAGCTTTGGCGGGGTCGTGTTCGAGGAATACCGGGGCCAGGCGACCGATGCTGCCGGCAACGTGCGGAAGTTCATTGCCGATGATGAAGCGCACTTCTTCCCACTGGGTACCGCCTCGACGTTCCGCACGTTTTACGCGCCGGCGGACTTCAACGAGACGGCGAACACGCTCGGGTTGTCGCTCTACGCCAAGCAGGCGCCGCGGAAGTTCGAGCGGGGCACGGAGGTGCACACGCAGTCGAACCCGCTGCCCATCTGCCTCCGGCCGGAAGTCCTGGTCAAGGGCACCAAGGCCTAAGCCGTGGCCGACTGGACCTCCCTGTTGAGCGGGCTGAACACCACCGTGCTCAGTGCCTTCGGCAGGGAGGTGACCTACTCACCGTCGACTGGTGAGGCCATCGCGATCAACGCCATTGTTGAGACGGCCAGGGAAACCGAGGATACGGCGCCGGGGGTCTACGCGCTGATATTCCTGCGCCTCGGAGACTTGCCGCGGTCGCCGGAGCGCGGTGACGAGGTCGCCATCGACGGCCTCTCCTACAAGGTGTTCGACATTGAGGCGGACGGCGGTGGTGGTGCGCTCCTCCGGCTCCGGCAGATGTGAGGTCACAGTGCCTTCCGTTCGCGTCTGGCAGAAGAAACAGCTCCGCCTCGACTTGCTCAACTTTCGGCAGAGCCAGATGTTCAAGATCGGCAACGTCGGCGTCGGAGTGGTGAAGAACCGGCTTTCGGCTGCGCTTGGCCCCGAGGACTCGCAGGCGAAGCCGCTGTCGAAGCGGTATGCCATTCGGAAAACTAAGCTCGGCCTGGGCAACCGGCGCAACCTGAGCTTTACCGGTGACATGCTTCGAAATCTCGCGGTTCGGACGGTGAGCGAGAATCGCGCCAAGGCGGGCCTGTCCACTCGCAAAGACCGAATCAAAGCCTGGGCCAACCAGAAGATCCAGGAGTGGCTGGTCTTCTCGCCGAAGAACAAGGCTGCTGTCGTGGAGGCTACGCGGCGGGTCTTTGAAGAGATGAAGAAACGCCTCCTCTTGGAAAAGAACTTGGGCGGGAAGCAACGATGATCGACACGTCCGAACTCGTCAACAACCTGGTCGCGTTGCTGCGCGACGTTCCTGATTTGGCCATGGAGATGTGTGGCGATCCGGACCGGATCTATGCGTACCACGACCAATACCCGAAGAAAGCAAGCCTTGCCTTCGCCATCCACCAAATGCTGGCGCCGTCCATCATGGTCGCCTGGCAGGGCACAGCGCCGGGTAGTTTCGGCGGGAGCGACGTGTGGAAACACCAGGTGTCGCTGTTTCTGCGCGCGCGGGAAACCTTCGACGGCGACCCTCCCACTGCGTATTACCGGCTGTTCCGGCTGATTGCCAAGGGCGTGCCGGTCTCGGCTGGCGTGCCCATGATCAACGTCACCGTTCATCCTTCCTGCTACCCGATGGATGTTCCGTCGATCCAGCGCGCCACCGACGCGGAGGGACTGGACTATTTCGAGGTGAACATGTCTTTCACGGAGATTGGCGATGAATAACGCGAACACGGTCTGGCTGCGCCCGGCATTTGGGCAAGGCGAGCCGAAGGAAGTGGAGGCGACGCCCGCTGCGCTTCTGCCGCTCATGAACTCGGGCTGGAGCCAGTGCCCGCCGCCGAACACGAAAGAAGAGGTGAAACCAGATGTCGACGAGTAGGCTGCAGGAAGTCCTGATCTGCTTCGGCAA
>DAHVTI010000600.1 GCA_027324255.1 Bryobacterales bacterium
CGCCCCGGCCCCGGCGCCCGCAGCTCCTGCCTCTCCAAAGTCCACGTCCGCGCGTGCGGCACGAACACCGCGTTCAGCCCCGCCTCCAGCGCCGGGTTCACGTCCGACTTCGGCGAATTCCCGATCATCCAAGTCCGCCGCTTCTCCAGCCCGTGGTCGCGAACCAGCCCCTCGTAAGCCGCCCGGTTCTTCTCTTTCACGATCGCCGCGTGCGCGAACCACCACCCCACCCCCGATGCATCGATCTTCATCCGCTGCTCGTCGGCGTGCCCCTTCGTGAACAGGATCAGCTCGTGCCGCCCCGCCAGCTCTGCCAGTGTCTCCGCCACGCCTGCCATTAGCTCCACCGGCTGCTCCAGAATCCGCAGCGCGAATCCCTTTACCGTCTCCAGGTCCTCCGCCCGGATCTCCCGCTCCGCCAGCTTCGCGTAGCACTCCTGCAGGTTTTTGCCGAAGTTCAGCGATCCGTAGCCGTGCACCTTGCTGTTCGCCAGCTCGATCTCGTCCAGAATCCCCCGCACCTCCGCCCCCGACAGCCGGCTGTGCTCCAGGAACTCCACAAACTCCTCGAACGCCGCCTCGAAGTAAATGTTGTTCTCCCACAGCGTGTCGTCGGCGTCGATCAGCAGGCTCAGCCGCTCCTCCCTCATCCGATCTCCGTCCCCCCCAGGTGCTTGCCGTGCCCGTTGGAGCGCACCACTTTCTTCATCGCCTGCCGCACTCTCTCGTTGCGCGTCTCTCTCCGCAGTTGGTCCAGCACCAGCTCCATCCGCTCCGCGTCCGACCGCAGCTCCAGCAGCCTCTGCCGGAAATCCAGGTCTTCCGAGATCTGCGCCATCCGGTAGCTCGCCTCCGGATCCCCCGCCTCCGCCGCCTCCTCCTCTCCGCCCTTCAACTCGTTCAACTCCGACCACGCCGCCGCCGCCTCCTCCGCCAGCCGCGCCGGCGCCAGCGTCCCCGGCTCGTCCCCGTAGTACCGCACCTTCGCCCGCAGAAAGCTCCGCTCGTCGTCCAGCGCCAGAATCTCGAACCGCTGCTCCCCCATCGCCACAATGTCCAGCCTCCCGTCGTCGTACTTTTTCAGGACGTCCGCCACCGTCGCCGCGCACCCCTTCCGCGCGATCCCCCGCCCCTGCGCCCGCACAATCCCAAAGCCCTGCTCCCCCGTCAGGCACTCTCCGATCATCTCCCTGTACCGCTCCTCGAAAATGTGCAGCGCCATCCGTTGCCCGGGCAGCAGCACCGTCTCCAATGGAAAAAGCGGCAGCAAGCCCTCCGTCATGCTTGTATTATGGCTCATACGGCATGTTTCAACCCTGCTCGCACCACTGCCCGCGGATTCTCGCCGCGCCGCCCCTTGCCTCCGGCGCCGCCATCGCTCATCCTATCCGCGGGATGGTGTTGAGCCGGCCTTCCTCCGCCCCGCTCCGGGAGCGCGCATCATGATCCTCAAGCTCAAACGCACGCCAGGCATCTTCCTGGTCGGCTTCATGGGCAGCGGCAAAAGCACCGTCGGCCGCGGCCTCGCCAAGCACCTCGGCTGGCGCTTCGCCGACCTCGACGAGGACATCGAAGCCCGCGAGCAGATGCCCATCACCGAAATCTTCGACGCCCGCGGCGAAGACGACTTCCGCCGCGTCGAGTACGACGCCCTCAAGCGCCGCATCGCCGACGTCGCCCGCGGCGTCCCCTGGGTCATCGCTCTCGGCGGCGGCTGCTTCGCCCAGGACCGCAACTTCGACCTCATCACCAACCACGGCCTCTCCATCTGGCTCGACGCCCCCCTCGACGTCATCCGCGCCCGCATCGCCCACTCCACCGCCCGCCCCCTCGCCCGCGACCCCGAAAAGTTCGAGCAGCTCTATCACACCCGCCTCGACGCCTATCGGAAAGCCGACTACCGCATCGAAATCGGCCAGGCAGGCTCTCCCGGCGCCATCGATTCCATCCTCCAACTGCCCATCTTCTGAGGAGCCCATGCCCCCCGATTCCCTCCTCCGCCGCCACGCCCTCTCCATCTTTCGCGCGTCCCTCCGCGCCGCCGACCCCCGCTCAAGCGTCGCCGCCGCCCTCCGCAACCTCGACCCCGCCCGCTACCGCCGCATCGTCGTCGTCGGCGCCGGCAAGGCCTCCGCCGCCATGGCCCAGGCCGCCGAAAAGACCCTCGGCCGCCGCATCGACGCCGGCCTCATCAATACCAAGGACGGCCACCTCGCCCCCCTCAAGCGCATCCAGCTCAACGAATGTAGCCATCCCGTCCCAGACCAGCGCGGCGTCGACGGCGCCCGCCGCATCGCCGCCCTCGCCG
>DAHVTI010000601.1 GCA_027324255.1 Bryobacterales bacterium
TCAACTGACCTCGACGCAGTGAGCCGGCACGATTCCTTCTTCTACCTGGCGAAGCCATTCAGCGGTGAAGCGCTGCTCCGCCAAGTCCATCGGGCGATCTTGTCCTCGTCCCCCTCCTAGTGTCGTCGAGGTTTCCCGCTCGCTGCCGGCAGTCTCTGGGCGCGTCCATGCATTCAAGTCACGTGCGCTTCGTACGGTACCCGCTGCATCCCTCGGAAGGCGCACGGAGCTATGATAATAAGCCATCCCCTGCCCGCCATTCATACGATCACGCGTTAATCGAAATTTAATCTTTGCCGTTTCCCATCTTATTTTGCACTCTTTCTCTGCCGCACCCAGCCGTGTCCTTGCTTGCCCCATGCTACACTCCTTCCGGGCGCCAACCTGCGCCCCGACGGGCGGCCGCCCTCCCACCTGAGGGCCGGCCGCCCGTTCCATTTTCAGCGAAAGGAAACTGACCACCATGGCTACCGCTGCACAGATCACCGCCAACCAGGCCAACGCCCAGCACTCCACCGGCCCCCGCACCGCTGAGGGCAAGGCCAACTCCGCCCGCAACCACACCGCCCACGGCCTCTCTTCCAGGGAATTCGTCATACTCCCCCATCAGGAAGCCGAATTCGAGGCTTTCATGACCGGCCTCAACGAAGACATCCAGCCCCACGGCCCCCTCGAACACGACCTCTTTACCCAGTTCGCCCACGCCGCCTGGAACCTCCGCCGCTGCCGCCAGGCCGAACGCGAACTCCAGCTCTCCCACACCAACGGCGCCGACCCCATCCTCGACGCCCAGGTCCCTGACCGCCTCCGCATCATCGATCTCTACCTGCGCCGCTCCGAGCGCGCCTACCACCGCACCCTCAAGGAACTGAAATCCCTTCAGACCAACCGCCGCTACGTGAACGATATCGAGCTCATCGCCTTCGACCGCACCGCGGACGCCCATCCCGCCCCCCTGGCCCAGCACCTCTCGCTCGAACCCACTCGCCGCCGCGCCGTCGAGGCCGCTGACCAATCCCGCTCCCAGCGCTTCATCGCCCAGACCTATGCCGAACTCGAAGCCGAGAAACGCATGTTGGACGACTCCACCCGGCAACACGCGCCTGAACGTTCGAACCCAATTCCGGCCGCCCCCAAGGCCGCCACCGCCCGCTGACACCCGTCTGCGGTACCATTTTTCGAAAGGATGGACCCCCTACTCCAACTCATCAGCCTCTCCAAACACTACCCCGGCCACGTGGCGCTCGCCGATCTCACGCTCGACGTCCGCCCCGGCGAGTTCTTCTCCCTCCTCGGCCCCTCCGGCTGCGGCAAGACCACCACTCTCCGCCTCGTCGCCGGCTTCGATAAACCCACCGCCGGCGACGTGCGCCTCCGCGGCCACAGCCTCAACGGCCTCGCCCCCTACCAGCGCAACGTCTCCACCGTCTTCCAGAGCTACGCCCTCTTCCCCCACCTCACCGTCCGCCAGAACATCGAGTTCGGCCTCCGCTACCGCCCCGCCGCGGACGGCCCCGCCCTCGTCCGCCAGTGCCTCGACATGCTCGAGCTCGGCGCCAAACAGGACCGCCAGCCCCACCAGCTCTCCGGCGGCGAAAAGCAGCGCGTCGCCCTCGCCCGCTCCCTCGTCCTCCAGCCCGACCTCCTCCTCCTCGACGAGCCCCTCTCCGCCCTCGACCCCAACCTCCGCAAGCAGGTCCGCGGCGAGCTTCGCGCCCTCCAGCGCCGCGTCGGCATCACCTTCCTCTTCATCACCCACGACAAGGAAGAGGCCCTCTCGCTCTCCGATCGCGTCGCCCTCCTCCACCGCGGCCGCCTCGAACAGCTCGGCTCTCCCCACGACCTCTATCTCAAACCGGACACCCGCTTCGCCGCCTCCTTCCTCGGCCCCGTCAACTGGATCGACGGCTTCGGCCTCCGCCCCGAAGCCACCCGCCTCTCATCCGTCCCCCTCCCGGACCTCCGCTCCCTCCCCGCCACCGTCGCCTCTTCCACCTTCCTCGGCAACTGCTTCCACGTCGAGGCCCGCACCGCCAACGGCCACCAGGTCGTCGCCGAAGTCTCCCGCCTGAACGGCGCCTTCCAACCCGGCCAGCCCGTCCACGTCTGCTGGGCCCCCGCCGACGAAATGCATCTCCCACCGGCATGAACCGCCTTCGCACCCTCTGCCTCGCCCCCGCCGCCCTCCTCCTGCTCGCCCTCTTCGCCGCCCCCATGGCCATCCTCGCCGTCTACACCCTCCTCACCCGCGGCGTCTACGGCGGCGTCGCCCAGCCCTTCACCTTCGAGAACTGGCTCCGCCTCTTCGATCCCCTCTACCTCGGCATCCTCGCCCGCTCCTTCTCCGTCGCCGCCGCCGCCACCGCCCTCTGCCTCGTCCTCGGCTTCCCCCTCGCTCTCTTCATCTCCCGCGCCGGCCCCCGTAAGCACCTCTACCTCGCCCTCGTCATGCTCCCCTTCTGGACCAGCCTCCTCGTCCGCACCTACGCCTGGATGTTCCTCCTTCGCGACACCGGCCTCATCAACACCTCCCTCCTCGCCCTCGGCCTCATCCGCCAGCCGCTCCCCCTTCTCTACAACTGGTGGGCCGTCCTCCTCGGCCTCGTCTACGGCTACCTGCCCTTCATGGTCCTCCCTCTCTACTCCACCCTCGAGCGCCTCGACCCCGCCCTCTCCGAAGCCGCCGCCGATCTCGGCGCACGCCCCTTCGAAACCCTCCGCCGCGTCGTCATCCCCCTCGCCGCCCCCGGCATGCGCGCCGGCGTCCTCCTAGTCTTCATCCCCTGCCTCGGCGCCTATCTCACGCCAGACCTCCTCGGCGGCGGCAAAACCATCCTCATCGGCACCCTCGTCCAGAACCAGTTCACCAACGCCCGCGATTGGCCCTTCGGCGCCGCCCTCTCCATGGGCCTTATGGCCATCGTTCTCGTCCTGCTGTGGCTCCAGGTCCGCCGCCAGGGACAGTCGCTCCTGTGAACCGCCTCCTCTCCTTCAGCGCCGTCCTCCTCTACGCCTTCCTCCATCTGCCCCTGCTCGTCCTCGCCGCCTTCAGCTTCAATCAGGGCCGCCTCACCGTCTGGCAGGGCTTCTCCCTGCGTTGGTATGAAGCCGCCTTCCACGACGGCCAGTTGATCGAGGCCGCCCTCAACTCTCTCGTCATCGCCTTCGCCGCCACCGCCCTCGCCACCGCCATCGGCACCCTCTGCGCCTACGGCCTCTGGAAGCACGGCTCCCGCACCTTCACTCTCTCCCTCTCACTCTCCCTCGTCACTCCGGAGATCGTCATGGGCATCTCTCTCCTGGCCCTCTTCCAGTGGGCCTTCCGCTTCCTCGGCGCCCATCTCGGCCTCCACACCGTCATCCTCGCCCATGTCTCCTTCTGCGTCGCCTTCGTCGTCATCGTCGTGCTGGCCCGCCTCCGCACCTTCGACGCCGCGCTCGAAGAGGCCGCCCTCGACCTAGGCGCCACCCATTTTGCGGCCTTCTACCGCGTCACCCTCCCCAACCTCGTCCCCGGCATCCTCTCCGCCGCCCTCCTCGCCTTCACCATCTCCTTCGACGACTACGTCATCACCTCCCTCGTCGCCGGCGTCGACAGCGAAACGCTCCCCATGGTCCTCTACGCCATCGCCCGCCGCGGCGCCAACCCCGTCGTCAATGCCATCTCCACCATCATCGTCTTCGGCCTCGGCGCCCTCATCCTCGTCTCCGAAAGGCTCCGCAAGCCGTGATCAGCCGCCGCCGCATCTTCTTCTTCCCGGCCCTCTCCGGCCTCGCCGGCTGCTCCCGCTCCAATGTGCTTCGTCTGAACGTCTTCAACTGGTCCAACTACATCGGCCCCGAAACCCTCGCCCGCTTCCAGGCCGAAACCGGCATCCGCGTCCGCTACGCCGTCTACGAGTCCAACGAGGAGATGCTCGCCCGCGCCGTCACCGGCAACTCCGGCTGGGACGTCGTCTTCCCCTCCAACTACTTCATCGGCCCCATGCGCGAGCTCGGCCTCCTCGCCCCCCTCGACCGCTCGCGCCTCCCCGGCCTCTCCAACCTCGCCCCCCGCTTCTCCGCTCCGCCCTGGGATGAGCGCCTGCAATGGTGCGTCCCCTTCATGTGGGGCTCCAGCGGCATCCTCTCCAACCCCCGCCTCGTGCCTCCGCCCCAAAGCTTCGCCGACCTCTGGGACCCCCGCTACAACGGCCGCATGACCATGCTCGACGACCCCCCCGAGGTCTTCGGCGCCGCCCTCTTCAAGCTCGGCCTGCCTCTCAACGAGTCTTCGGAACAAGGCCTCCGCCGGGCCTTTTCAGAGGCTCTCCAACAGAAGCCCCTCCTCCGGGCGTATCTCAATGCCGAGATGCGCGACCAGATCGTCGCCGGCGACCTCGCCGTCTCCCAAAGCTGGG
>DAHVTI010000602.1 GCA_027324255.1 Bryobacterales bacterium
CACCGCAAGGACAACCGCATCCTCCCGGCGGGTTTCCGGCCGCGCAGATTCCCTGATCTGGATATTGAGCCGCAGGGCGTCGCCGGAGATCCCGGCTTCCAGCCCGGCCTGGCGAGGACGGCCTACGCCATCCCCCTGCCCACCGGCCCGGTCCGCGTGCGGGTCCAGGCCGTCTTTCAGACCCTCAACCCGCTCCATCTGCCGGAGGGCAACGAGGCGCTCAAACCGCTCACGCGCGAATTCGTCGCGGCCGAAGCTTCCGCCTCCTGGCCTTCAGACGGAGGCCGCTGATGGGTCCGGCCGCATCATGCGGCGGATGATCCACACCACCAGCCAAACGCCCGCCACGCCCACGACGATCGGGATCGTGTAGACCCAGACGCGCGCCGCGCCTTCCGGCTCCATCAGTACCCGCTCCCCGTAAATGGCCTTGTAGTGGTCCAGGATCTCGCGGTCGGTCCGGCCCTCGGCCACCATCGTCTCGATGCCCGCCCTCATCTCCGCCGCCACTTCGCTGCGGTGCACGGCTACGCTCTCGGCCCAGCAGCAGGGCGCCATCAGCTTCTCCTCGAGCCTCTTCACGCGCGGCGATTGCCCAAAACAGAAAGCCGCCGCGCAGAGCGAAAGCGCGGCGGCCCAGATCGTGTATTTCTTCATTCGATTCTTACTTCCTCGCACCGTAGCGGCCCATCCTCCACAACGGCGTTCCATCTTCCGACCTCAATTCGATCGACTGCTTTTCGGCTGGGATCTCCACGGTTCGCGCGTACACGTCGGAATCGACCTTGAAGCCCTTCACCACCACCTGCTGGCCCGCCTTGGGGCTGAAGTTCTTCTCCATCAGGTAGCGCATCGATCCGAGGAAGACCCTGACCGTTCCCTTCTCGTCCTTCACTTCCAGGAAAGGCATGCCCTGGCCCGGCAGAATCTGGACTTTCTCCACGGAGCCTTTCACTTCGGCTTTCTCCCGGCCCGACAGGTTGGCCATGCCTTTGCGTTGCGGTCCGGGCTGTCCGTTCAGCAGGAAGGCGCAGCCGAGCGTCAATGCCAGCATCGCGATCTTGTTCATGGCCGGCCTCCTTGTTTCCCTATAGTCGATCTTACTTTTTCTCCGGCTCGGTCGCCGGCTGTTGTCTGGCGACGCCCTGGCCGCGCATGCAGTTCGGGCCCGCGCCCCGCCTCCCGCGCCCTTGCATCCCCTGCATCCGGTTGCCCCCGCGCTGGGCCATCATGCCCATGCCGCCGCGCATGCCCATGCCGCCGCGCATCGCCATTCGTCCGCCCATGCCCTGCCGCCCCTGGCCCACCGGCTTGCCGGTCAGGTCGCACTTGCCGTCGTGGTTCTTGTCGCCCCAGGCGTGCGGCGCCCGCGCCTGCGCTTTCGGAGCCGCTGGGGGCGCCGCGGCCTGCTGGGCCGCCAGCGTCATCGCCAGCCCGAACGCCGTTGTCGTGATTGCCATCAGGATTCGTTTCATATCAGCCTCCGCCTTTTCTATGGCAATCCACTCGCCACTTCGCCGCCCCTGTGTTTCAATTGACTTAGCATGTCCGCCCTCTCTGCCCCATGCAGCCTTTGCACGTCCGGCCGGCGGCCCGGTGCACCGGTTGCGTGAAATCATGAAACCGGCCGCTGCCATCGCACGTCCCGCCGCATTTCTGCTCGCCACGCTGGCGCTCCTGCTGCCCCTCGTCCTGGTCTGGTCGGCCTACCGCTCGTACGAATCGCAGCTCGCTCAGCGCCGCGTCTATCTGCGCAGCCGCATCGCCGCCGTCGCCGCCATGCTCGAGACGCTGCCGGACCCCGCCTCGGCCGGCGCCACGGACATGCTCATGGACGAAGAGCCGGGCCTGCTCGACGTCCGCGTCTATTCCCAGCCTGCCCCCGGCGACGGCCTCGACGCGCTGTGGCAGGGCAGGGAGCTCTTCCGCCTGGAAGACACCGCCGTCCGCGGCGAGCCGGCCCTGCGCGGCTATCTGCCCTTCCATTCCGGAGGCGGCCTGCGCCTCGCCCGCATCGATCTGGCCCTGAAAGCCGCCGACTTCCTCGTCCTCCCTGCCCAGCGCTCCCTCGCCGTCTCCGCCGTCGCCGGCCTTGCCATTCTCCTGCTGGCGGTCCTCACCGCCTGGGCCTTCGTGCGCTCGCGGCGCGCCGAGATGCGCCAGGCCGAGCTCGAGCACCTCGCCCACATCGGCCAGATGTCCGCCGTGTTGGCCCACGAGATCCGCAACCCGCTCGGCACCATCAAGGGCTTCGCCCAACTGCTCGGCGAGCAGGCTCCGGCCTCGCTCTCGCCCTTGCTCAAACCCATCCTCATCCAATCGGCGCGCCTCGAGCAGCTCGTCAAGGATCTGCTGCTCTACGGCCGGCCGCCGCAGCCTTCCCCCTCCGCCGTGCCAGTGGCCGAGATCCTCAACCTGCTGCGGACCCACGCCTCGCAGCTCTCCGCCCCGGGCATCGATTTCCGCTTCGAAGCCAGCGTTTCCGGAGCCATCCGCACAGACCGCGACATCCTCGACCAGGCTCTCCTCAACCTCCTCCGCAATGCCGCCGAGGCCGTGCGCGAACGCGACGGCGCGGCCGTCTCCGTCGACATCGCCGCCGCCCCCCAGGGCTTTCGCATCACCGTCGCCGACAACGGCCCCGGCTTCACTCCGGAGGCTCTGGAGCGCCTCTTCCAGCCCTTCTTCACCACCAAGGCCTTCGGCACCGGACTCGGTCTCTCCACCACGCGGAACCTGGTCCGCAGCCTCGGCGGGTCGCTCTCCATATCCAATGCGCCCGCCGCCGGCGCCTGCGCCGAGATCCTCCTGCCTTCCCAAACACCCTGAAATCAGGCAAGTTCCCGGATTCCGGGCGCGCATTCGGGTAAAATATGGATTCGGACTCTGGAGACCAACGGAAGGACCTCCCCTTGCGCGCCACGATCGAGCAACTCCTGGACGCAGCCCCGCGGCTCACTCTGACGGCCGTGCTCGACATTGTCCTCGTCGCCCTCCTGATCTATCAGGCCATCCAGCTCATCCGCGGCCGCCGCGCCGCCCACATCCTCTCCGGCATCGCCGTCGTCATCCTCATCTATGTCGTCTCCGTCTTTGCCGGGCTGATGGTGCTCCGCTCGATCCTGGAAACCCTCGCGCCTTACACGGCCTTTGCTCTCATCGTCATGTTCCAGAGCGAGATCCGCCGCATGCTGGCCCGCATCGGCGAGCGCAAGTGGGTCGGCTTCGGCTCGCGGCTGGAGACGCGCGAAGTGAACGATGAAATCCTCCTCGCCGTCTCCCACCTCGCCGCCCACAAGATCGGCGCGCTCATCGTCATGGAGCGCGACATCGGCCTGCGGACCTTCATCGAGAGCGGCGTGCCGGTGGATGCCCGCGTCACGCGCGACCTGCTGCTGGCCATTTTCCAGCCCGGCGGCGCCCTCCACGACGGCGCCGTCATCGTCCAGGGCGGCCGCCTCGCCGCCGCCGCCTGCTTCCTCCCCCTCACCATGAACCCCGAGCTTTCCCGCAAGCTGGGCACCCGCCACCGCGCCGCCATCGGTGTCACCGAGGAGACCGACTGTCTCGCCATCGTCGTCAGCGAGGAGCGCGGCACCGTCTCCATCGCCACCACCGGCGAGCTTGAAATGGATATCCCGCTCGAGCGCCTCGCCTCCCGCCTCGGCCTCCCGCCCGCCTCCGCGCGCCCCTCGCCCGGCCCCTCCGCCGCCCAGATGGCGCGCCCCCGCGAGGTGCCCCGGCCATGAACCGCCTGACCCACAACCTGGGGCTGAAGCTCTTCTCCCTCGCCGCCGCCTTCGGCCTCTGGCTCTCCTACAGCGGTTCGCGCGAGCTCACCACCTCGCTGCCCGTCTCCGTCCAGTACCGCAACATCCCCAAAAACATCGAAATCAGCTCCAACATCGTCGAGCAGGTCCACCTCATCCTCCGCGGGCCCGCCCCGCTGCTGGCCCGGCTCTCGGCCTCGCAACTGCCCGTGGTCATCGACCTGGCCGAGGTCAGCCGTCCCGGCACCAACACTTTCACCATCTCCCGCGTGAACGTCGGCCTGCCCGCCGGCGTCGTGCTCGAACGGGCCATCCCCGCCCAGATCCAGCTCCGCACCGAGCCCCGTATCTCGCGCGAGGTGCCCGTGCTGCCCACCTTCGAAAACCCGCCCGACGGCACGGGCGTGTCCTCCTGGCAGATCGTGCCCCCTCGCCTCACCGTCGTCGGTCCCAAGAGCCGCGTCGACGCCATCGAGAGCGTCCACACCGATCCCGTGGACGTCCTCGCCGTGCCGGAAGGAGACGAGATCCGCACGGCCGCCTTCATCGGCGATCCCCAGGTGCATTTCGCCGACAGTTCCATTGTCGTCCTGCGCGTCCAGCTCGCCCCAGCCGCCGCGCCGGCGCCGCCTGCCCCCCCCAAACCCTGATGTCCAGAACTCTCTTCGGTACCGATGGAATCCGCGGAGTGGCCGGCGTGCCCCCGCTCGACCCCGCCACCGTCTTCGCCTTCGGCGCCGCCCTCGGCGAATGGGTCGCCCACCACGCCTCCCGCCGCATCATCATCGGCATGGACACGCGCGAATCCGGCCCTTCGCTCGCCTCCACCGTCGCCGCGGGCTGCGCCGAAAGCGGCGTCGAATGCTGCTTCGCCGGCGTCACCACCACCCCCGGCGTCGCCCACCTCGCCCGCACCGGCGACTTCGCCGCCGGCCTCATGATCTCCGCCTCCCACAATCCTTTCCAGGACAATGGGCTCAAGGTTTTCGACCACAGCGGCTTCAAGCTCCCGGACTCCGAGGAGCGCCTCCTAGAACAGCGCATTTTCGCGCTGCTGGCCCGCAACGCCGATCCGCGCGGCCTCCCCCTTGTCGCCGATCCGGCCTACGATCGCCACTACGCCGCCTCGCTCGCCGCCACCTTCTCCGGCTCCCTCTCCGGCGCCCGCCTGGTCCTCGATTGCGCCAACGGCGCCGCCTCCCACATCGCTCCGGAACTCTTCCGCCTGCTCGGCGCCGGCGTCATCGCCACCTCCTGCTCCCCCGACGGCCGCAACATCAACCTCAACTGCGGCGCCCTGCATGTCGAGGCTCTCCGCCAGCGTGTCCTCGCCGAAGACGCCTCCTGCGGCGCCGCCTTCGACGGCGATGCCGACCGCTGCATCCTCGTCTCCCCCTCCGGCCGCATCATCGACGGCGACCACTGCCTCTACATTGCCGCGCGCAAGCTCCGCCCCTCCGCCGTCGTCGCCACCGTCATGTCCAACCTCGGCCTCGAGCGCGCCCTCGCCGCCCTCGGCATCCCGCTGGTTCGCACAGCCGTCGGCGACCGCTACGTCATCGAGGAGATGCTGCGTTCCGATCTCCCGCTCGGCGGCGAGCAGAGTGGCCACGTCATCTTCCGCCAGTACTCCACCACCGGCGACGGCCTCCTCACCGCCCTCCGAGTTCTCGAAATCGCCACCCTCTCCGGCCTCGACCTCGACCGCCTCGCCGAAGGCTTCACCGTCTACCCGCAGAAGCTTGTCAACGTCCGCTGCGCCACCCGCCGCCCGCTCGAGGACCTGCCCGCCGTGCAGGCCGAAATCCGCGCCGCCGAAAGTGAATTCGGAAACTCCGGCCGCGTCCTCGTCCGCTTCTCAGGCACTGAGCCGCTCGCCCGCGTCATGGTGGAAGGCCCCACCCAGGATCGCGTGGACGCCCGCGCCCATGCCATCGCCGCCGCCATTCAGGCCGCGCTCGCCTGAGCGCCGCTCACTTCACTTCCGCTCCGGCGCTCGCGCCGGCACCGTCCAGAAGTAGATCATGTGCCCCTCCATCTCCATCTGCTTCTCCGGCGGCCAGTCTCCCATGTCGTGATAGTGCGACACGATGCGCGTGCCGGGCTTCAGTTCCTGGAGCAGCCGCGGCTTCAGCTTCAGGTTGATCCACGGCCACAGGTACAGCGTCACCACGGTGGCTTCCTTGAACTCCGCCTCGAACAGATCCTCGTTGCGGAACTTCACCAGCTTCGTCACGCCCGCCTGCTTCGCGTTGGCCTCCGCCTCGGCGATCCGCTGCGGATCGATGTCGATGCCCACGCCTCGCGCGCCGAACTCCTTGGCCGCGGTCACCACAATGCGGCCGTCGCCGCAGCCCAGGTCGTAGACGATGTCCCCTTTGTGGACGCCCGCCATCTCCAGCATCTGTTTCACGATCGCCGGCGACGAGGGCTCATAGCGCACGTCCGGCGCCCGCTTGGGCGCCTGTCCGGACGACACCATCGATAAACCGGCCAGCAGGGCCAGGCACAACCAGCGCGCGTTCCGAATCATAGATAAGAAAATAGCAGGA